>DATIMA010000028.1:0-57213 GCA_035475915.1 Bryobacteraceae bacterium | reverse complement strand
GTGGCTCGCAACAGGCGATCTCGCCGACTTCGACGAACAGGGCAATCTCCGCTTTCGCGGCCGCAAGAAGGACGTGATTGTCACCTCATCCGGGCTCAACATCTACCCGGAGGATTTGGAAGCGGCGCTCAACCGGCAACCGACTATCAGGAGCTCCGCGGTCATTGAAACCAAAGCCGAACATGGACCGGAACCGCTCGCCGCGATCGTGACAAACGGGGACGGAGAGGCCAGTACGGCCGTTGAATCCGCCAATCGCGAGCTCGCGGATTTTCAGCAGATCCGCCGCTGGCTGGTCTGGCCGGATCCGGATCTGCCGCGGACGTCGACCGGAAAGGTGTTGAAGCGCGAAGTAGCAAGGCGTATCGCAAGCGGCGAAGTTGGGTCGGCTGGCACTGCGGCTGAAGCACCGTCCGAACTGAACCTGGACAGCATGGGCCGAGTCCAGTTACAGGCGCAGCTCGAACAGCAGTACGGAATCTCGCTGAATGAGACAGCCCTCCAACAGGTGAAGACGCAGCAGGATGTTCAGAAGCTGATCCGCGAAGCTCCGGCGGCCAAGCCTGGCGAGGGGGATGGAAGCGGGCAGCACAAGTATCCGCATTGGCCGTGGAATCCGGTACAGCAGGCGATTCGAAGTGCATTCCTAACGTCCATTGGAATGCCGCTGGTGCGCTTTTTGGCGAAACCGAAGGTGATCAGCCAGGTACGCGCATGGCCGGAGTCACCGATGCTGATTGTGTGCAATCACGTCACCTCCTACGATGCCGCGTTTATTCTCTACGCTCTTCCGAAGGAGATCCGGCGCAAGGTTGCGATTGCAATGTCGGGTGAAATGTTGCTTGATTTCCGGCGCGGCCGCAACCGAGGGAACTGGTTTCTGAATTTGGTCGCTCCCGGCGCCTACGTCTTGATTACCGGCCTTTTCAACGTATTTCCGCTCCCGCAGTACAGCGGATTCCGGCGCAGTTTTCGGCATGCAGGAGAAGCGGTCGATAAAGGTTACAGCGTACTCGTGTTTCCGGAGGGCCGGCGTTCGGACGACGGCACCCCACAGCCGTTTAAAACCGGATCGGGTCTTTTGTGGAAAGAACTTGGCGTACCGGCACTGCCCGTTCATCTGGCGGGACTCGGTGAGATTAAGGCGCGAGGCGAGGGATGGTTCCGCAGCGGAAAGATTACCGTCTCCGTTCGAGAGCCGCTGAAGCTGGATTCGAGCAAGTCGCCGGAAGAGTTGACGGACGAGTTGCGAGAGGGCGTGTTCGGCTATTGAGGTGTTTTGCTGCGCCGGAACGGCCGTGCGATTTCGCGACCGATTGCGCGGAGAAATGGCGCGCCAAACACCCCGATTCCCAGCAGGCCGCCGAAGAATGCCATAGCCTCATAGCTTTCCCTGCCCTGCCGCTGCCAGTAGACATCGCTCAAGTTAAGCCAGAGCGCGAATTCATCGAGCGTTAGCGCCGCCGCCACGCCGTACAGCATGGAGGTAACTCGCCCGGCCCAGCGCCATGACTGTTGCGAGCCTGTTCCAATCTCAAGCAGCCAGCTATAGCCAACCAGAAGCAGAAGGAGAATGCCCCAAACCAGATGGTGAATGTGCCGGCCGTGCATCGATACGTTGTGAAACGGGCCCACATCGTTGTGTATGGCGACGGTGATTCCGCGGACGACGATGACTGCAGTGAAGAAGCCTACAGAGGCAAGAAACAGCCGCTCGCGCCGCGTCTCACCGAGCTGGCGTTTGTAGAGGTCGCGCAGGTGCGTGCGCGCCACAATAGCCGCCAGAATGAGCAGGATGCCGGCGATGAGAAGCGGCCCGATCCAGAAACTGCGATGAAGCCATGGCATAGAAAACACATTGTAGTAGGTGGAGATTAACCCGCACGTTCACCACGTTCCGGCAATCGAAATTCCAGCTATTGCTTGGCGGCATTTCTTTCTCCCACTGGCCCTGCTTTGTGAATCTCTTCAAGATCGCGCTGGAATTCTGCAGTAAATGTTTGGAGTTCATCCGTCGTACCGCCCATTGCCTCTTCCGCAACCTGTAAGCACGTCACCCTCGCGACGGGCATTTTTCGATTTAGGCTCTGCCCGGAAGGCGTCTCGTAGAACGCCACGATATCTTTCAGTTCTTGTTTCGAAAAGGTCTCGTCGTACACGGCGATGAACCTGGGTTTCACTCTGTCCCAAGTCAGGCGCTTAGCAAACATCGTGAACATGTCGTTCTCGAAATGAGAAATATACGGCTGATACTTTGCTGGATATTCGTTCTGCCTTCTCAACTCACTATGGAGCGATTGTTCGAATCCTTCATAAAAGGTCGTCTTATACCCTTCCAGAAGCTGCGGCAGGAGCTTATCAGGTCGTGTAATGCTCATCATTTTTTCAATTAAGGCCGCTTTCTCCGGATCAATCTGTTTCACGCCGGAGTCTTGTGCGCCCATTAAACCGGCAAACGCCGTGAACGAGAAAATGCAAATTATAATTTTAGGGGACATGTGAGTAGCCCTATCTAAGTACCCCTGAGTGCTAATAAATCTCACGCGAGGACCGGCTGCGTTCGGATTGCAGGTAGCCGATAGCCGTGGCTGTCAGTATAGAAGTGAACTTTTCATGGTGGGCGCGACAGGACTCGAACCTGTGACCTCCTGCGTGTGAAGCAGGCGCTCTAACCAACTGAGCTACGCGCCCGGCGAGAGCGGCAACCTTGATTCTAAAACATCCACTTCTGCTACCGTAATCAAATGGCGAAGCTGTCCGCCCGTTTCATCATCCTGCTTGCAATCGTTCTGCTGGCGCTTACGGCCGCAGCGTGTTTCGCGTATCCGATTTACGTGATTCGTCCCTTCCGCCATCAGGGCGCGACGGAACTCGCCCTTGCGCTCGGCATGATCCAGATAGGGCCGTGGCTTTCGACGCTCAGCGCGGCGGTGTGCGTTATCCTGACCGCTCTCGCCTGGCGGCATCTGCGCGGCCGCCTGCTACGCGCCGTTGCGCTTGCCTCGGTCTTAGTTGCTGCCGCGTGCTGCTACCTCTCTCGCGTAAATATTTACGAATTCTTGTTCCATCCGGCGGGCCGGCCGCAGTTTGAATCCGCCGATCAGGCGAAGCTTGATGCCGATGACATGGTTATCGCGGTTCGGGCGAACGGCAGCGCCCGCGCCTATCCAATCCGCGAAATGGCATATCACCATGTCGTCAACGACACCTTCGCGAACGAGCCGATTGTCGCTACCTATTGAACGCTCTGCCACACCGGTCTGGTGTGGAAGCGGACGGCCGGAGGCCTCACTCTCACTTTCCATCTGGCCGGAATCAATAATCAGAATTTCTTGATGCGCGATGACCAGACGGGCACGTTCTGGCAGCAGATCAGCGGACGGGCTATTTCTGGTCCGCTGGCCGGTTCGCAACTCGAATTTGTTTCCAGCGACGAACTCTCCTTCGGCCTCTGGCGAACCCAGTCGGGCGCAAAAACTGTTTTGAAGCCAGTCGCTAAATATGTCCGCGATTATGAGGCGAAAGACTGGGACGTTCGGATGGCCAAAGTGAAAACCGTTCTCGATTTCCCCAACACCGGCCTCCGCTCGCGCGATCTTGTGTTGGGCGTTGATGCGTTCGGAGCCAGCCGCGCATACCCCGTGAATCGAATCCGTGCGGCGAAGCTGATTGAGGACCGGCTGAACGGCACGCCCGTCCTGGTTATTCTCGGGCCGGATCAAAAATCGTTTCGTGTTTTTCAGGCGCGCACCGGCTCCGAGTACTTTTCGCTGACCCAAGCGCCCCGAAATCAGATTGGCGCGCCCGTGTTTATGGATTCAACCAGCGGCGGCACCTGGAATTTCGATGGATGCGCCGTCTCTGGTTCTTTACGCGGCAGATGCCTGAAATCGGTTCCCGCGATCAATGACTACTGGTTCGACTGGCGCAACTATCACCCGCAAACGACCATCTTTAATCGCTGATGGATGTGCGACTCTGAGAGCTGATGCCTGGCGTCAAATTCACTGCCCTTTACACCGATATTGGCGGGGTGCTGGGCACCAATGGCTGGGATACGCCTCTGCGCCGCCGGCTCTCCGCGCATTTCCATATCGATTTCGACGAGATCGAAGCGCGGCATCACCTGATGTTCGACAGCTACGAACGAGGATTTCTGCCGTTGGATGACTATCTTCGCCACGTCTTTTTCGCCTCGGCACGGCCATTTACGATCGCTGACCTTCGTGAGTACACATTCAGTCAGTCCACCGCCTGGCCCGAAAATATCGCATTCTTCAAGCAGATCAAGCAATCGAACCAATTGAAAATGGGGCTGATCAGTAATGAAGGCGAGGGAATCACGGAACACCGCGTGGGCAAGTTCGGTCTGCGCCAGCTTGCCGATTTCATGGTCATCTCGCATTACGTGCATATGCGCAAGCCGGACCACGAAATCTGGCGTCTGGCATTAAACCTTGCGCAAACCGATCCGCGGGAAGCGATCTATGTCGACGATCGCGAGATGTTTGTGAACGTTGCCGCGGAACTCGGCTTCACTGCCATCCACCACATCTCGCTTGAAAGCACACGCGATCGCTTCCGCGGCCTGGGTCTTGCAATCGCTTGAGATCGAAAGCCTATGCTCCGGCTTTCGCGCCAATTTGAAGCTGTCTGTTTACTTCGTCCCAGTTGACGATATTCCAGAAGGCTGCAATATATTCCGGACGCCGGTTCTGATATTTCAGATAGTAGGCGTGCTCCCAAACGTCAAGCCCAAGAACCGGCTTTTTCCCGTCCATCAGCGGGCTGTCCTGATTCGCGGTCGAGATGATTTCGAATTTGCCGCTGCCGTCCTTGACCAGCCACGCCCAGCCTGAACCGAAGCGTCCCGCCGCAGCGGCATTGAATTTCTCTTTAAAGCCATCGAAGCTGCCGAAGTTCGAACTGATGACGCTCTCAATAGCGCCCTTCGGCGCGCCGCCGCCGCTGGCCGACAGTAAATTCCAAAATAAGGAGTGATTTGCGTGTCCGCCGCCATTGTTGCGCACAGCCGTCCTGATCGCTTCCGGCACTACCGAAAGGTTGTTCGCAAGCAGTTCTTCAACGGATTTTTTTTGCAGATCAGGCGCAGATTCAAGAGCTTTATTCAGATTGTTGACGTAAGCGCCATGATGCTTGTCATGGTGGATCTCCATGGTCTTCTGATCGATGTGCGGCTCTAGTGCATCTGACGCGTAGGGAAGGGGAGGTAATGTAAATGCCATATTGTTCTCCAGTTTGCTGTTAAATTGTCCTGCTCCTATAAGCTTACGCGTCGTAGACCGATTTACCCGCCACAATGGTTTCTTTCACGTCTAGCGAAAAACTCGAGTCATCCCATGCGAAACGTACCAGATCGGCCTTTTCACCGGGCGCCAACCCACGCTGCCGCCCCGCGATTCGCCCCACTCTTGCCGCATTTACGGTGGCGGCAACCAGCGCCTCTCGGAGAGAGATACCGCCAAGCCGGACCGCATTCCCAATTGCCCTATCCATGCGAAGCGCAGATCCGGCAAGGCGCGCCTCGCCGCGCAGCACCACACTTCCGTCGTTCCGCAGTTCGACATCCACCTGTCCAAGCTTGTACGGGCCGGGTTTGCACATTGCGGGCATAACGGCGTCCGTCACCAGCACGGTTCGCTCTATCCCTTTGGCGCGCACAGCAGCCCGAAAAAACGTGCCGGGAATGTGAATGCCATCCACAATAAAGCTGGCTGTAAGATGATCCTCGGCCAGTTGATCCCAGATGTAGTTATTTGTCTTCGGCAAAGTTGAATGGGCCGCGTTTCCGAGATGTGTCGACATTGTTGCTCCGGCCGCAACACTCGCCCGGATCTGCTCGGAAGTCGCTTTGGTATGTCCGATGCTCACGACCACTCCAGCACTTACCAACGCTCGTACGTAATCGGGAGTCTGGTCCCATTCGGGAGAAACCGTGACCAGGCGGATATTGCCTTCCGCCGCCTCCTGCCAGCGCTGAAATTCGTCAAAATCCGGGGGCCTGATATGCTCCAGCGGGTGTGCGCCTCTGGGGCCCGATTCCGGTGAGATGTGTGGACCTTCTACATGGAATCCTGCGATCGCTTCCGCTTCCGGCGCACCATTGCGCTGCAATTCGCCTTTCGCCCGCGACAGATTGCGCAGCGCTCCCGTAATCCTGTCTTCGGACCCGGTAATGATTGTTGGCAAGAAGCGGGTCACTCCCGTGGTAAACATGGCGCGGATCGAAGCCGCAATGTCGTCCGCCGAAGTCGCCGGGTCATTGTAATCCACGCCGGCAAAGCCGTTGACCTGCAGATCGATAAATCCGGCAGCTAAGAATTCATTCGTTTCTGGCGGACGAATCAAATCATCCACGGTTTGAATGAGGTTGTTATACTCGACGCGAACGATGGAACCCGTACCCGCGATCTTTCCCTCGGCGCTGTTTCGCTTCGGTGCGGTTGTCTGATCATCCAACATATTTGCCCATCCTTGTTTTTTTCACACTTTACACACAGGGCATTCCCGCTAAGGTGGCGTGAACGCACAGGATAAAACGTGTTGAAAAGCTCTAAGGTTTACCGCGAAAAACTGGCGCTCCAGCGGCTCCCAATGCAAAACTTCTATAGGTCCGGCGCGAGTTGCTAGATCGGCAGGTAATCTCGGGGGAGGTGGCTGCAGGTCTGGCGGTCGCGCCAGGATGAAATCCGCTATTGGGCTGCTGTCATCAGCGCGCCCAACCCGCAGGGCAGAAATCAGCTCGTCCGTCACGCCACTGACCGGTTCGGAGCGGTTTTTGCCCTGTACGTCTCGCGGCACCGCTCAAACGAAAAGCTTAGGCTCCCACGGGTTGCGGCTCGCGAACCTTTGTGATCGGGAGCAGCCATCCAAACTCATCTTTGACATCGCCGCTCACGATCGAGAAGAAGCGCTTCTGGATCTGCTCCGTGATGGGCCCGCGATGTCCTTGACCCACTTGAATCCGGTCCACCGAGCGAATTGGCGTCACTTCGGCGGCGGTACCGGTGAAGAAAACCTCGTCCGCGATGTAGAGCAGTTCACGCGGGATGATCGTTTCGACAACGGGTATGCCCAATTGCCCGGCGACCTTCACAATGGTGTCGCGTGTGATGCCCGGCAAAACCGACGCACCCAGCGGAGGCGTCAGAACTTTGCCGTCGCGGATCACAAACAAGTTTTCGCCTGAGCCTTCGCTCACATAACCGGCTTCGTCGAGCGCAATGCCCTCAGCATATCCGTTGATATCGGCTTCCATGCGAATCAACTGCGAATTCATATAATTCGCGCCCGCTTTAGCCAGTGCCGGGAGCGTATTCGGCGCAAAGCGATTCCAGGAAGAGATGCACACGTCGACGCCGTCACTGAGCGCCTCTTCTCCGAGATAGCGGCCCCACGGATAACAGGCAATATAGGTTTCGACCGGATTGTTCTGCGGGAGAACGCCGACATCACCGTAGCCGCGCAGCGCAATGGGACGGATATAGCACGCTCTCAAATTGTTTTCGCGAACCACGTCCGTCATGGCACTCGTGAGCTGGTCAATCGAGTACGGGATTTCCATCCGGTAGATCTTGGCTGAATCGAGCAGGCGTCTGGCGTGCTCCTTAGCGCGGAAAATCGCCGGCCCCTGCTTCGTCTCATAGCACCGGGCGCCCTCGAAAACGGAGCTGGCATAGCTCACCACATGCGAAAGGACATGGATTTTGGCATCATTCCAGGGTATGAATCGACCGTTGTGCCAGATTTTTTCGGTAGGCTGCAGCATGCTCCGATTATAGGCGAGCAAACTGCCACGCCTTGCCAGAATTGCCCTGATTCCTTCAAAATATAAGAAACGGCCATGCCCACAAACTCCGACGACTTACCAGTCACTCGCGCTGAGCTTAAAGCAGAACTCGCTGCCGCAGTGGAGCGGCTCAAAGAGTACATCGATGAGCGCACGCACGATGCCGAAACGCGCCTTCTCCGGGGATTCGCGGATACAACGATTCCACCGGAATCCGCTTCCGCAAGCTCGAAGCCCATACCAGCAATATAGACGCCTCCACCACGCAGCGGCTCGCAATGCTCGAGAAGCAAATGACCGATTTCAAATTGCGCCTCATCGCGCTCGAAGGCGCCGCATAGGAGCCCCAAATAAGCCGGACCTTTGACCACGTGTCCTACCGCACAACAGAGAGGACAATATGGGACGGCAAATCCGGCGAACAGTACACGCGCTGCGTTGCCATCTGAAAATCCGCCGCCTTCGCCTGATAAATCGAGGGAACAAACTTCTGCGGATTTCTGTCGATCACGGGAAACCAGGTGGACTGGATCTGCACCATGATCCGATGGCCTTTTAAGAAAACGTGATCGTGATCTCGAAGCGGAATCACAAACTCGGTTGGCTTCTCTGGAGTAAGCGGCTGCGGATTTTCGTAGCTTCGGTTGAAACGGCCGCGGCGAACCTCCATCGCAATCGGCAATTCATATCCGTTCAGTGACTTCGCATATTCGCCCGGTTCCGGCCCGGCTTCTGCGCTCCAGGCGTCTTTCTCCGCGTTCTGCGGAAATACATCGATGAGTTTCACCACGAAATCGCTGTCTGTGCCGGACGTGGACGCAAATAAGTCCGCTGACAGCGGTCCCGTAACCGTGACGTCGTGATCAAGCGGAGCGCTGGTGAACGTGAGGACATCCGGGCGTTCCTCGACGAAGCGCTGGTCCGCCGCTTCCCAAGTGGGCCAATCTCCGCCTGGATAAGTCGGGGAGATCGGGCGCTGCCGGTAGGGGACCGGGTTTGCCGGGTCTGATTCGTATTGGACAAATCCAGATTGGCTCTCTGTGGCAGCGGGGCTTTCAAAACTCAACGTGCCATCGACGTGCAGATATAGATTCTGCGACGCCGCTCCGGGCGGCGGCCACCTGGGATATGTCTGCCAGGTATCCGAGCCGGTTTGAAACGTGGATGCCTTCCACGTGAATTTCGCACCTACATCGTGCAAATAATGGCGGAAGAACGGCGCTTCAATATTCTCGCGAAATTCAAGCGCGGTTTCGTGACCGAACGGAATAATGCCAATCTTACTGGCGGCTGCCGACTGCCATTCGCCGTGGTACCACGGTCCGGCAACCATAAAGTCATTGTTTTGCGGATCGTTCTCCAGCGAATGGCGGAAGATCTGCCACGGTCCCCACGGGTCTTCCTGATCCCAAAAACCAGCGACGTTCAAGTTGGCAACCGGACTCGAATGCAGTTGGTCGACCCATGCTTCCTTGTGCCAAAACGCATCATAGTTGGGATGTTCGACAATCTCATTCCAGAACGGAATGGAACCGTGCAAGAACTTCGCATTCACATTCGATAGCGGGCCGGCGTTTAGATACCACTGATAGGTGTCATACGTATCGAAGTGAAAGTGCGTATTGGAATTCTTTTCCGCCTGCGTTAGAACCGAGTACTCCACCGCATAGCTCTCACGCAGCGCTCCATAACGATGCATGTCATCGTTCATCCACTGATCGACCGGCGCAGCCTGTTCGGATACGGCCTTGAGAGCGGGATGCGGGTGCAGCAGTGTCATCGCCGCCGTCAAGCCATCGTAAGAGACCCCCATGATGCCTACGCGACCGTTGTTTTTTGGGACGTTCTTCACCAGCCAGTCAATCGTGTCATAAGCATCGGTGGTCTCGTTGGTCGCTTTCGGGTCCGCCAAGTCCACGTAAGAGGAAAGCTTGAACACGCCTTCCGATTTGAACCGCCCACGCAGATTCTGGAAAACAAAAATGTAGCCGTCGTGTGCGAGTTCCTTATAGCGGGGCGGCAGCGGCTTCGGAAACGGCTTGTCCGGCACGCCGTAGGGAGTTCGTTCCAGCAGGATGGGAAGAGGTGCGTTCTGTTTGGCGGGAGTGAGGATTACGGTTTGCAGCTTGATTCCATCCCGCATCGGTATCATGACTTCCTGCCACTTAAAATCAGAGGCAGATTTGCCAAAACTAGAAGGCGTTAGAGCAAGAGCAAGCAGCACGCCAGGAATTGCAAAAAGAATTTGTCGCACCAAGCCACCTCAGCTTTTATTACGAGAGCTGTATCACGAGAGAAGAAAATAAACTAAACCAGCCTAAGCCGCGCTTCGCGGGTGTGACGATTTCGACCGGTGCTCATGCCGTTTTCCGCGTCTGCGCCACTCTCGTTCCTCGGTCAGGATCCGGGCAGGCCCGGATGGCAGATAAAAGCGCTTTCGGCAGTCGTGACATCGGTATGCGCGCATGCCCCAAAGGCGCATGAACACGTCGGTGAATCGCCAGTGCCTCGACCGGCTCACGTTCGTAGAACTGCAGCGTGGACACATGAGAGAACCCCCACCGGTTCTGTCCTTGACAGAAACACTTACATTACTCTATATCTTCGGAGAGTGGTGGAGATACCAGTTTACCGGGGCACTCTGCCTTCGGGTTCCCCCGGGCCCGTAATTCACCCCGCGTTCGGTGTTGGTCATCAGCTAGCGGCTTTACTGCGGCTTGGCCTCGATCAGCAGATGCTTCTCAAAATCGATATCGAGCGTAGCGGCCGGACCACGAACCGTGCCAAGATCCTTCCCGTTCACGTAATCGGTCACCCGGTAAGTCTGCGCTTTCAAACCGCGCAGCGTCACCTTGCCATTCCACTGTGGCGCATAGAATGCGTAATACATGTCCCCGTCCTTGCGGATCGCGTGGGTTTCCGGCTTATCGAAGCCGATGTCATACAGTGCGCCCAAATATTCTCCGCGCGATAGCATCTTGTCTTTGTAAATCCTCATCCATTTCGCGAAGAGTTGCTCGCGCTCCGGCGTCAGGTCTTTCCCTTCACGCGATAATCCGGAACCAACCGGCCAGCGGAAGTCTGTCCCCACGACTCCGCCCACTCCAACGGTGGACGCGAAGTCATCCTTTACGAGATCGACGTGGTCGCCGAAGTACGCCATGTGGTTGCCCTGCAGCGCCTTCAGGGTCTTGCCTTTCAGCCGTACCTGCCAGGCGGATTCCGGGTCCGATGCAACGCTCATATTCATGAACGGCAGCGTGAAAAAGTTGTATGCGGTGCCACAGGGGCAGAACTCCACCAGCGCATCCGGCTTGATATGCCGCGCGGTGTCATAAAGAGCGCGGAAAAACTGAGGCATGGCTTCCACCGAATCCTCAGGTCGCGCGTGGTGGTGTGCCGGGTTATAGCACCGCGGCGCTCCGTTCATGAACTGGCCATCCAGTTTCAGGCCATCGAATCCCCAATCGCGAATTGCTTTCACCACGAAAGCCTCGTGGTACTTCACTACGGCCGGATCTGCCGGGCAGAGATACCACGAGTTCCAATAAGAAATTTTCTGCTTACTGCCGTCGGCGTTCAACAGCAGCATCTCCGGATGATTCCGCACCAGCTCCGAGCCAGGGTCGGCAGCAAGCGGCGCCCACCACAACTGAGCCTTGAAGCCCTGAGCATGTATTTTGTCCACCAGCGCGCGCATATCGGCGTCACCGCGCGGATACTTCTTCGGGTTCAGAAACCAGTCGCCCTGTGCCGTTTGCCATCCGTCGTCGAGCGTGACCCAGGTGAACCCCAATTTCTTGACCACCGGCAGCGCGCCCAAAAGCTGCGTGTTTGTCATCTTTCGGCCATACCCCCATGCGCACCAGATGGGGTCGAATGCGCTTTCGGGCGCGGCATTGAAATGCACGCCCTGCGCAATCATCACATCCCGGTAATCGCGCAATGCCTGGAAATAGTCGCCGCTGTGAACCGCGGCGAACGTCCGAAAGGTCTTCAGGGTTTCACCCGGCTTGAGAACCTGATTGTGCTCGTATTCCACCGCTACAGTGGCGTGATTTGTGTCGGGCATCGTCACAGGCAGAGAAACCAGTTTTGGAACGAGTTGCAGATGACCTACCGCGATTCCTACATCGCGCCGCCAGACATCCACCACAGGGGTGCCGCCGCCGTAATCGGTCGAATTCATGCCCATGAAGTTCTTCTGGCTGAAGCCTGTCGTGAGAGGCAGCAACCAATCGGGACGATTTTCATAAGACCCGCTTTGATAGGACCAGAATGCAGGCTGCCCGCCGCCGCCCGAATCAATGGAGTAGTGTTGGTTCGTCCAGCCGCTGACCTGCAGATTCTCTGTTCCGGTGTTCGTGTATTCCACCTCAAAAACTGCGACGCGCGGAAATGCGTCGTAAGTGGTAACGGTCTCTACTTTCTTCAGGGGGCCCGCCGTGCCGGTGACCACGGTGCGCGATCCCGAGCCCAGTTGGTCGTGAACCGGTTCGCGCCTGTGGGCAATAAGCTTGAAATCCGGAATCTTCGCATTCGAGACCTGAACCGTTTCCGAAGGCGTGAATGCGCCGATAACATGGTCGCGGCCATCGAACACGGCGGTGACTCGGGACTGCATTTTGCCGTCGAACTCGATTCGTATGTTCTTGCCACTTGCGACAGCCACCTGAGCCATACCCAACTGGCCGCATGTCACGGCTGCCGCAATGAAGGCTAACCACCTGTATGCCATCCCAGTGTTATTCTAGCCGCGCGCTTCGACGTTCCCTATGCCGCGTTCGACTGTTCGTCGTCACGCAGCAGCGCCAGCAATCCGCTGGTCACTTCGTTGAAAACTTTCCGGCGGCGATGAACAATGCGCACCGGGCGAAATAACTCAGCCGGCGATAGCCGGAGCGCGACCATTCGCCCCTGCTTGAGGTCTTCGCGCATCACACGCCGGGGCATAATGCTGAGGCCGGCATCGTGCGCCACTGCTTCCTTGATCATCTGAATATTGTCGAAGCGAAGGGTCACTTCAACGCTCACCTTGTGCTCGCGCAGATAACGGTCAATCTGGCTTTGAATGGGAAGATCGTCATCGAAGCCGATGAAGCTTTCGCCTTCCAGCGCGGCGGCGGGCACCACGTCTTGCTTAGCGAGGGCATGTTGCGGGGATACGGCTACTACCATCTCTTCATCGCGCCAGGGCAGGGCAACGACATCGCGCGACGATTCCGCATAGCTCATCAGCCCCAGGTCCGCCTGATCTTCTTCCACTGCTTCCCAGACCCGCTCCGGTCGCAGATAGGACACCTGCAGTTCCCCATCCGGGAACTGCGCCGCGAAGCGTGCTTCGATTTCCGACATCTCCGAAAGCCCCACCGAATAAATGGCCGCGATGCGGGCGACGCCGTTGGCTTTGTTCTTCAACAACTCAAGTGAGGCTTCCAGTTCATCCTGACGCCGCAGCACGTCACGGCAATACTCAACGTACAGTTTGCCAGCGGCGGTGACCTTCAATGGCCGCGTGCTCCGGTCAAAAAGCTGCGCCCCCAGTTCCCGCTCCAGCTCCTGCACCGCCTGGCTTGCGGCGGACTGGCTGATTTCATTCAGGCGCGCGGCCTTACTGACGCTTCGAGTGTGGGCTATATCTCGAACTAAACGCAGATTTCCCAGAGTCACAACCAGACTACTCTAACATAAGCAATACCGATAATGCTAGCACCGCAAATTCAATTTGACGAATACTGCGGTTTCCGGGTACACTAACACTATTCCTCCCCTGGTCTGATAGAGGATAGCGAGTGTACCTGGAACATACAGAAAATCAGATGCCAGCGGCGCAGGGGTTGTACAATCCTCGCCATGAACACGATGCCTGCGGAATCGGTTTCGTAGCCAGCATTAAAGCGGAGCCCTCGCACGACATCGTGCTGAAGGGCCTGGAGATCCTGGTCAATTTGGCGCATCGCGGAGCATGCGGCTGCGATTCCGAAACGGGCGACGGCGCAGGTATTCTGATCCAGATTCCGCACGAGTTCTTTGCGCGCGAGGTCAATACGCTCGGCTTCTCGCTTCCTGCGCCTGGCGAGTATGGCGTTGCCATGTGTTTCCTCCCGGTGGAGCCCCAGCAGCGGCTCGCCTGCGAGGGTCTGCTCGAAAAAACCTCTCGCGACGAGGGGCTCACCGTACTTGGCTGGCGCGATGCTCCGGTTGAGGTGGACGCGATCGGCCGTGTGGCCCGAGCATCTCAACCGTACATTGAGCAGTTTTTCGTCGCCTGCCCGCCCGGCCTGACAAGCGATCAGTTCGAGCGCAAACTTTACGTCGTGCGCAAGCGGGTGGAAGCGCTGGTTGCCGCTTCCGACATGCGCGACAAGAGTTTCTTTTACATACCCTCGTTTTCGTCGCGCACCATCATTTATAAAGGTCTGCTGCTCGCGCACCAAATCGGAGAGTTCTATAACGAACTTCTCGACCCCGAAACCAAGAGCGCCCTCTGCCTGGTCCATCAGCGCTTTTCTACAAACACGTTTCCCACCTGGCAGCTTGCGCATCCGTTCCGCTTTCTCTGCCACAACGGCGAAATCAACACTGTGCGCGGAAATGTCAACTGGATGAACGCACGCCACTCGGTCATCTCGTCTCCGCAGTTCGACGACATGAAGAAGCTGTTGCCGATCATCCAACCCGGCGTGAGCGATTCAGCGTCGCTCGACAATGCGGTTGAGTTGCTGACGATGGCGGGACGCTCGCTGCCGCATGTCATGGCCATGCTAATTCCCGAAGCATGGGACGCGGATACTACTATGCCGGCGGAAAAGCGCGCGTTTTACGAATATCACGCCTCGATCATGGAGCCGTGGGATGGTCCTGCCGCGGTTGCGTTCACGGATGGGCGCATGATCGGCGCGACGCTTGACCGCAACGGGCTCCGCCCGGCCCGCTACCTGATCACGAAGGATGGCCTGCTTGTGATGGCGTCCGAAACCGGCGTGCTCCCGTTTGCACCCGAGGAGATCGAATCGAAAGGCCGCCTGCAGCCCGGCAAAATGTTGCTGGTCGATCTGGAGCAACGCCGCATTGTTCCCGATGAAGAAATCAAGCACCAGCTCGCTACGCGCAAGCCTTATGGCGAATGGCTAGCCGAAAATCAAGTGACGCTTGAGGCTCTGCCCGAGCCGAACCGGGTGCAAGGCTCCGATCACGAGACGGTGCTGCTGCGGCAGCGCTGCTTCGGCTATACGGACGAAGATCTTCGTTTCGTCATTTCGCCCATGGCTGTGGACGCGCAGGAAGCTATCGGTTCCATGGGAACGGATACGCCGCTCGCCTGCCTTTCAGACAGGCCCCAATCACTATTCAACTATTTCAAGCAGCTCTTTGCGCAGGTTACGAACCCACCCATTGACCCGATCCGCGAGGAACTGGTCATGTCGCTCACCAGCTATATCGGTACCGAGCGCAACATCTTGAGTGAGACGCCTGAAAACTGTCATACCCTCAAGATGCCGCATCCCGTTCTCACGAATCGCGATCTTGAGAAGCTGCGCCGGATCTCGCGCGGCGATCTTCTGGCTTCCACGCTGCCGATCATTTTCAGCGCGCTGGAAGGCGAGGCAGGCCTGAAGCGGGCGCTCGACGGCCTCTGCCGCCGCGCTTCGCTCGCCATTAAGGCGGGCTACACGCTGTTGATCCTGTCGGATCGCGGCGTGGATGAAGAGTTTGCTCCCATTCCGTCGCTGCTGGCCTTGACTGCGGTTCACAATCACCTGGTTCGCGAGGGAACGCGCACCGGCGTGGCGCTCATCATTGAATCCGGCGAGCCGCGCGAGGTGATGCACTATTGCCTCCTGATTGGCTACGGCGCCAGCGCCATCAATCCCTATCTCGCCATTGAGACCATCGAGGAATTGGCGGTCGCAGGCGAACTTCCGAATCCCATCTCTCCTGAAACCGCTATCAAGAACTACACCAAAGCGGTGAATAAGGGCCTGCTGAAGGTCTTTTCCAAGATGGGTATTTCCACGTTGCAGAGCTATCGGGGCGCGGAGTGTTTTGAAGCCATCGGCCTCAATAAAGCGCTAGTCGATCAATATTTCACCGGTACCTCTTCGCGTATCGAAGGCATCGGCCTCGACGTCCTGGCCAAGGAAGCCATTGAAAAGCACAGCTTCGCATTTCGCCCGGTTTCCGAGTCTGAACCGGAGCTTGCGATTGGCGGCAACTATCAATACCGCATTAATGGCGAACGGCATTTGCTGAATCCGCTCACGGTCAGCAAACTGCAGCATTCTGTCCGCCAGCAAAGCTACGCAACATTTCAGGAATATTCAAAGCTCATTGACGAACAGAATGAGCGCCTCTACACGCTGCGCGGATTGATGCGCTTCAAGACCGCGAGGAGTCCGATTCCGATTCAGGAAGTGCAACCGGCCGCGGAAATTGTAAAGCGCTTCGCTACCGGCGCCATGTCGTTTGGCTCGATCAGCAAGGAAGCGCATGAGACCCTCGCGATTGCCATGAACCGCATCGGAGGCCGCTCGAATACCGGCGAGGGCGGGGAAGACGAGACGCGTTTCATTCCACTGCCGAACGGCGATTCGCGCAAGAGCGCCATTAAGCAGGTCGCCTCCGGCCGCTTTGGTGTCACGACAAATTATCTGATTAACGCCGAAGAGCTGCAGATAAAGATCGCGCAAGGCGCAAAGCCGGGCGAAGGCGGCCAATTACCGGGTCATAAAGTAGATTCCGTGATTGCGCGGGTGCGGCACTCTATCCCGGGCGTCGGGCTTATTTCGCCGCCGCCGCATCATGACATTTACTCCATCGAAGATCTTGCGCAGTTGATCTACGATCTCAAGAACGTCAACCCTACCGCTCGCATCTCGGTCAAGCTTGTCGCCGAAGTAGGCGTGGGAACGGTCGCGGCCGGTGTTTCCAAGGCGCATGCCGATGTGGTCCTCATCAGCGGTTACGATGGCGGCACCGGCGCTTCTCCGCTGACTTCTCTCCGCCATGCCGGTATCCCGTGGGAGCTCGGCTTGGCCGAAACCCAACAGGTGCTCGTCATGAACGATCTGCGCAGCCGCATTCGCGTGCAGGTGGACGGTAAGCTGCAGACCGGCCGCGATGTCGCGATTGCGGCGCTGCTCGGCGCCGAGGAGTTTGGATTTTCTACAACTCCTTTGATTGCCATGGGTTGTATCATGATGCGCAAGTGTCACTTGAATACCTGCCCGGTGGGCATCGCCACCCAGAACCCTGAACTGCGCAAGAGATTTGGGGGCACGCCGGAGAACGTGATCAACTTCTTCTTCTATATTGCGGAAGAAGTTCGCGAGTGGATGGCAAAGATGGGCTTCCGCACTATGGACGAGATGATCGGCAGGGTGGACATGCTCGAGATGCACACTGCGGTCGAGCACTGGAAGGCTCGCGGTCTGGATTTTTCATCCATCCTCTACAATCCCCAGGTGCCCAGTCGCGTGGGGCGGCGCTGCCTTATCGGCCAGGATCATGGTTTGAATGAAGCGCTCGACCATAAGTTGATGGATACGGCCCGCTCTGCCATCGAGCACGGAACCCCAATCGATTTCGAGATGCCGATCCGGAATGTCCATCGCACCGTGGGAGCCATGCTAAGCGGAGAGATCGCGCGGCATCATGGCTCACAAGGGTTGCCGGAAGATACCATTCGTATTCGCATGACCGGGTCGGCCGGCCAGAGTTTCGGCGCATTTCTCGCGAACGGTGTTTCGCTCATCCTGGAAGGCGACGCGAACGATTATGTCGGAAAAGGTCTTTCAGGCGGGAAGATTGTTGTTTTCCCGCCCAGGAATTCTACCTTTGCTCCGGAAGAGAACATTCTTATCGGCAATACCGTGCTGTACGGCGCGACCAGTGGAGAAGCATATTTCAATGGCGTAGCTGGCGAGCGCTTTGCGGTTCGCAATTCCGGCGCGATCGCGGTGGTAGAGGGCACGGGAGATCACGCTTGCGAGTACATGACGAACGGCACGGTGGTCGTCCTCGGAAAAACAGGGCGCAACTTTGCCGCCGGCATGAGCGGCGGTATCGCTTACGTTTATGATCCGCACGGCGATTTCGTCCGGGTGCGCTGCAATTCCGCGGGAGTCGATCTGGAACCGGTGTTCGAGCGCGAAGATATCCGCATACTCGAAAATTTGATCCGAAAACACGTCGAATACACCGGCAGTGCGCTCGGCGTGCGCATTCTTGAACACTGGGCAGACAATTTGAAGCATTTCGTTAAGGTTTTCCCGCACGAATACAAGCGTGCGTTAGGGATTCCTAAATCCACCGACCATAAACGGGAGATCGCGATTCCCGTTCCTACGCATGCCGTGGCCGTGGGCGAGCGGGTGAGGTAATCCAGTGGGCAAATTGACCGGGTTTTTGGAATACACCCGCGAAACGCCGCAGCGCCGACCCGTCTTGGAGCGCATAAACGATTGGTTCGAGGTGTATCAGGACCTGCCGGAGCAGAAATTGAAGGCGCAAGCGGGCCGCTGTATGGATTGCGGCGTTCCGTTCTGTCACACCGGTTGTCCGGTAAACAACCTGATCCCCGACTGGAACGATCTGGTCTATAAGAACCGTTGGCGGGAAGCGATTCGGGCACTGCACGCGACCAATAACTTTCCGGAATTCACCGGCCGCATCTGTCCGGCTCCGTGCGAAGCCGCGTGCGTGCTTGGTATCAACGATAAGCCGGTCACCATCAAAGTTGTTGAACAGAACATCGTCGACCGGGCGTTTGATGAGGGCTGGGTTCAACCCGAACCGCCCAGACGCCGCACCGGGAAAAGGGTTGCAATCGTCGGCTCCGGTCCGGCCGGCCTTGCCGCCGCCCAGCAGTTAAACCGGGCCGGGCATTTTGTAACCGTGCTGGAGAAGCATGATCGCATCGGTGGCTTGCTGCGCTATGGCATTCCCGATTTCAAAATGGAGAAGGGCGTCATCGACCGCCGTCTCGAACAACTCCACGCGGAGGGCATCGAATTTCAGACGAACGTATTTGTGGGCCGAGATATTAGCGGAGATGAGCTGGTTCGCGATCACGATGCCGTGCTGCTGGCGAGCGGCGCGGAGCAGCCTCGCGAGCTCGAAATTCCGGGACGCGAACTAAAGGGTATTCATTTTGCGATGGATTACCTGATCCAGCAGAATAGGCGCTGCGCCGGAGATCGAATTGAAGACCAGGAAGAGATTCTCGCGAATGGCAAGCGGGTTGTCATTATCGGCGGCGGCGACACAGGTGTCGATTGTCTGGGAACGGCCCACCGCCAGAAAGCGGAATCCGTTCATCAGTTGCAAATCCATCCCATGCCGCCCGAAGATCGTCATCACAGCACGCCTTGGCCGCTCTGGCCTTTGCAATTGCGCGTTGAGGCTGCGCATGAGGAAGGCGGCTTCCGGGAATGGAGCGTACTGACCACCCATTTCAGCGGCGACGCGCACGGTAACGTGAAAAAGCTCCACTGCGTGCGCGTAGGTCCGAAGCCCGCGTTCGAGCGGATTCCGGACAGCGAATTTTATTTGGACGCCGATCTCGTCCTGATTGCCATCGGTTTCTCCGGCCCGGTTCGCAGCGGTTTGCTACAGCAGCTTCCGATTGCAGTAGACTCGCGCGGCAACGTACAGACGGATAAGAAGTTCATGACATCTATACCGAAGGTGTTTTCAGCCGGGGATGCCAGTCGCGGGCAGTCGCTGGTGGTCTGGGCTATTGCCGAAGGCCGCAAAGCGGCCCATTATATGGATGAATTTCTGATGGGATCGAGCCAGTTGCCGCGGTGAGAAAGTTCACGAGGGCTTCGAGGTTCGACTGCACCCGTCCCGATCATCATCGCGCCCTGAGATTCCCCATCAGCGTCCCTTACTTGATAAAATAGAGGCTCATTCCATGAGTTCGGGAGCGCTCCTGCTGCGCGGCGCGTTACAAGAGCAGCATGCCCTTAATATTGATGACGTGCAGGTGCGCGCTCTGGTGCGGGACCTGCACCGCGTAAGCGCGTCCGTTTACTGGTCGGACCTTCTAGCGAGCTCCATTGTCGGCTGGGGAGCATTTGTGTTCGGGGTTGTGCTGCCGCCCTTTTCGGCTGGCATGGTCGCCGCGGCGTTGATCGCAATTTTTGCTCTGTACCGGGCTCTTTGCTTCATTCACGAGATCAGCCATCAGAACCGCCGTACGCTACCGGGCTTTGAGACGGTCTGGAATTTCCTGGCGGGCTATCCGCTGATGATGCCCTCCTTCATCTACGTCGGCGTGCATCAGGATCATCACAAGCTCAGCAGCTACGGTACTTCCAGCGATCCTGAATACTTGCCGTTCGCCCGGTCGAGTGGACGGACAACGGCTTTTGCCCTAGAAAGCTTCTTCATTCCGGTGCTTCTGCTAGTCCGGTTCCTGGTGTTTACGCCGCTGGGGCTGATATCGAAGCGGCTGCAGCAGTGGCTGATTGTCCACGCTTCCTCTCTCACCATTAATATTCGTTACCGGCGCGACGTGACGCCGAACCTGGTGAAAACGATCCGGCGGGACAGCATCTTCATCGTTCTCCTCTGGGCCGTTCCAATCGCCCTTGCCGCCCTTGGCGTAATACCCTGGCGAACGTTTCTGGTGTGGTTCGTGGTGGTCTCGGTTGCAAGCTTCATCAACACCTTGCGCACACTGGGCGCCCACGCTTATGAGAGCTCCGGTGAGCCGCTGGACCGTATGGGCCAGTTGATCGATTCGATCGATACGCCGGGAAGAAGCTGGACCGAACTTTGGGCGCCGGTCGGGTTACGCTACCACGCGCTGCATCACTATTTTCCTGGAATCCCGTATCATTCTCTGCCGGAGGCCTACCGCCGCTTAGTCGGCACGCTTCCGCTGGCCGCCGAATACCGGAAAATGAGCAGCCGCAGTCTGCCGCATTCGCTGAGCAAGTTGTTAAAAAAAGGCATGCGTCGTTCAGGGCCGCACGCGTAAGCACCCGGAAATATCTGCTAATTTTGTGGCGAATGTTGCCCTTATCTGTCCACCTCTACCCGGGCACCTGAACCCGACTACCGCATTAGGCCGCGCTCTGAAGCGGCGAGGGCACGCAGTTACCTATTTCCATATCCCTGGTGTCGAGGCAAGCGTCCGTAAGGCAGGCGTGGATTTCAAGCCCGTCGGGGAGCCTGATACGGGCGTGCTCGCGGCGCGCATCCGGAAGATGAGCGAGTTGAGCGGGTTAAAATCATTGCGGTTTGCTGTTGCGTGCTCACGGGAATGCTCCGCCATTTTATGCGAATCATTGCCGGGCGCGCTGTCCGATGCGGCGATCGATCTGCTAATCGTCGATCAGAATGAACCGGCTGGCGGTACGGTTGCGGAGCACCTGGGGCTTCCGTTCATCAGCATCTGCCCCAGCTTGCCGCTCAACCGGGAACCCGACATCCCGCCGCCTTTCGTACCCTGGCCGTACAATACCGGGCGCTGGGCGCGGCTGCGGAATCGAATCGGATCCAGCGTTACCGATCGTCTGATTGCTCCCATCAATAAGACCGTCAACCGATACCGCTCGATGTGGGGCCTTCCCCGTTTGCTCCAACCCGATGATTCGTTCTCGCCGATTGCGCAGATTTGCCAGATGACCAGCGATTTCGATTTTCCGCGCCGCGAACTGCCGGAATCATTTCACTATGTGGGGCCGTTTTGCGACCGGACCGGACCTGAATCCGCTTTCCCGTTCGAACGATTGAGCGGGAAGCCGCTTATTTACGCTTCGCTGGGAACGCTGCAGGAAGGCAATAGCGGTACTTTTCGGGTTATCGCGGAAGCATGCGCGGGGTTGGACGCTCAGCTTGTGATCGCAACCGGCGGCAGCAAGGGCCGGCCCCTGACTGATCTGCCCGGCTCGCCCATCGTTGTCAATTACGCGCCGCAGCTCGAGATCCTGTCACGCGCAAGTCTAACGATCACGCACGCCGGCCTCAATACCGTAATGCAATCGCTGGCTTTCGGAGTGCCTATGATTGCGCTCCCCATTACTCACGATCAGCCGGGCATTGCCGCGCGAGTAAAGCGGTCCGGCACTGGCGAAGTGATACCGGCAGCACGCGTTACCGCTCCCCACCTGCAAGCGGCAGTGCAGCGTGTCATGACGGATCCGCTATGCCGGATCCGCGCGGGAGCACTGAGGGCCTCCATCCAACGGGCCGGAGGAGTAGAGCGCGCCGCGACGATCGTCGAAGACGTGCTGCTGAACCAGCGCGGCTGTTGCCGCCGCCAAAGCGATGCACTTCGGAATCATTAGCCCGCCTGTTTCGGGCCACATTCATCCATTTGGCGCGTTGGGGCGCGAGTTGATCCGGCGAGGCCACCGGGTCAGCCTGATCCAGATGCCGGATCTAGGGGAGCGGGCGCGCACTGAGAAACTGGGGTTCATCGGAATCGGCTACTCCGATCATCCGCCCGGATCGCTGCCGGAATCGCTGGCGCAGCTCGCCCGGCTGGAAGGGTTTGCCGCTCTGCGCTTCACCATACAGGCCATCCGGAAGACAACCCAAATGATCTGCCGTGATGCGCCCGGTTGTATCCGCTCAGCCGGTATCGAGGCCCTGCTGGTGGATCAAACCGAGCCAGCGGGAGGAACTGTTGCGGAGCATCTGGGCCTTCCCTTCATAACGATTTGCAATGCACTGGTGTTGAACCGCGAACCCGGCGTTCCGCCACCGTTTACCGGCTGGAATTACCGGAATACCCTGTTTGCTCGCCTAAGAAACCGCGCCGGGTATGCGGTTTCCAACCGGGTGATGGCTCCTGTGACGAGCGTCCTGCGTAGCTATCGCCATGAATGGGGTCTCAAGCCGCACCAGAGTCCGGATGATTCGTTCTCCACGTTGGCGCAGATCAGCCAGCTTCCACCCGCTTTCGACTTCCCCCGGCGAGCGCTTCCGAAGGGCTTCGAGTATGTCGGGCCTCTGCGCGATCCGACCAGAGAAGAAGTCCCGTTTCCGTGGGACCGGCTAGACGGCCGCCCGCTTGTCTATGCCTCGCTCGGGACGCTTCAGAATCGAAAGGAATCCGTGTTTCGCTGCTTCGCGGAGGCTTGTGAAGGGCTGCCGGTACAGCTCGTGATCACCCACGGAGGCGGTCTGGATGAGCGTGCGGTGGCCAGCTTCCCGGGAAAGCCGCTGGTGGTCAGCTACGCGCCGCAAATGGCGGTCCTGGCCAAGACGTGCCTGACCCTCACCCACGCCGGGCTGAACACTGTGCTTGATTCGCTGGCAAATGGTGTTCCACTCGTCGCAGTTCCGATTACGTACGAGCAACCTGCCATTGCCAGCCGGATACGGTGGTCAGGGACAGGACGGGTCATTCCCCTGCCCAAGCTCGCGGTCAGGGAACTCCGGGAAACGATCCAGATTGTCCTGAGTGAGTCATCTTACACGGATAAGGCTCGCACGGTAAAGCGTTCAATCGAAAGCGCCGGGGGCATTACCCGGGCGGCCGACATCATTGAACAAGGAATTTACTAGGAGGGTTAGCCATCCTACTGGCGCTATAATCCAGAAGTTTCCCGGTAGAATTCGGGTTCATCCGAATCAAATACCAGGCAGCGAGGAGTTTTCCCGTTGGAAGTACATAAATTTATCAACAAAGCTGTAAGAAATACCTGTTCGGCAGCTTTCTTCTTCATCCTAACTATTTCCGTGTGGGGGCAAACCACAGTCCTCTACGGCCCGGCTTCACCCACTGTCGGACCCTTTCCGACCAATGTTTTGACTATGCCCGATCCAGGGCAGAAGACCGGGTTGCGAGTTGATCTACCCGCTACTTTCGATTATTGTGATCCGTCCCTGAGTCCCAGCGTTTGCAGCAACGTAGCTTTGCTTAATCAGCTGGACGGATTTAGCATTAATCCGCGGATTATGGTGTGCTTTTCGGCTGCAATTGATCCCAATACGCTTGCAGGCGGGATAAGCATTGTTCCGATCGCTAATCCTCAAGCGGCCGTATCCATTAATCAAATCCTCTATGATTCCAGCAGTAATTGTGCCTTTGCCAAGCCCAATCAAGTATTGAATCAACAGAGTCAATACGTTCTTTTGGTGACTAACTCGGTTCACGATAGCAGCGGACAGAGCGTAACGGCAGATTCAACCTTCACCGCCTGCATCAGCGGGAGTCCGGACGCCTATTGCGCCGGGTTATCCAGCGCTTTGAGGCAGATAAATCAGCAGACCGGTGCTCTTGCCGGAGCATCTCTTTTCACAACATTAAGTGCGACAACATGGCTGGAACAGGCCCGGCAATTTGTAGATGCGCATCAGTTGCCGGTGGTCCTGCCGGCTGGGTTGCCATCGGCATTTGCCCTGTCGAAGATCAAACACATGGCGTGGTACCCGCAGGGCAACAGCTCAATTCCATCGCAGGACATCCCGCTTTCTCCGCTTTCCGGAGTTCAAACGATCGCCTTTGGCCTCTATCTCTCTCCCAATTTTCTGAATCCATCGAACGGAACTATTGCAGCCATGCCGACCAATACTCCGATTACGGCGCCCGTGCCGACCCCGACTGCGCCTTTGGGCTACGCGAGAATTTCGTTTCACGTCTTCCTGCCGGCCACTCCAAAACCGCGCGGTGGGTTTCCAGTTGTCATTTATGGTCATGGTTTGGGCGATAACCAGTTCGGCGCGCCCACCTACATCGCCGGAACATTGGCCAAGAAGGGATTTGCGACCTTGGCGCTTGAAATTCCCGGGAACGGTTATGGTCCGGGAAGCACGGTGCGGTTGACGGATACCCTCGGTATTCAACACACGGTTTCGACGCCAGGGCGAGGTATCCTCATCCCCGGAAATTCACAAATCGGACCGGCGGACGGCTGTATTGTGCCGGGAGCGGTGGCCATTCGAGACTGCGGCCGCCAGACGGCCGTCGATTTGTTTGCACTGGTAAAGACGATTCAGTTAACGAATGGCCTCGGGATGAATCTGGATCCGAACCGCATCTATTATGTGGGCCAATCATTCGGAACCACCTACGGAACGCCCTTCCACGCAGTGGAGCCACGCGTCGCCGCGGCAGTCTTCAACGGCGACGGCGGCACTTCGGTCGATGTGGCGCGGCTTGCCATCTCGGGCCGTCCGTTGGCGATCGACTATCTCGCCTCCATTAATCCGGCGCTGCTGAATGCACCGCCTCCTGCTTATTTCAATGACGATTATGTCTTCCGTGATCAGCCGCCGCTGGTGGTAACCGCCCCTGCAGATGGCTCGGCGCGTCCAACGACGCTGCAGGCCGCCTTCGAAGCCGCCGAGTGGGTTGGCATGTCCGGCGACCCTCTCAGTTACGCACCCCACCTGAAGAGTTCACCACTGGCCGGCGTGCCGACGAAAAATACGATGTTTCAGTTCGGGTACGGCGACCTGGAAATGCCGAATCCGACGGAATCCGCCATCATCCGGGCGGCAAATGGGCAGCCAACTTCGTGGTTCCTGCGCTTCGATAAAATTGCTGATCCGAGCAGCCCAAACTTCCACCCCGAGCTGTTGAGCCTGACTTCACCCGGTGTTGGCTTTCCGATCCTGCCTCACCGCGCTTTGAGCAATGAAACGATTTTCGATCCTGCTATTCCGGCCGAGACGTCCATAGCGCTTGCCGAGCAACAGCAGGTGGCAGCCTATTTCGCTTCGAACGGCCAATCGAATCCGGATCCGAATCAATTTCTGAGCGGCGCATTCCAGCCCGCATCGAAACTGTTTGAAGTACCAACCACTTTGCCCGAGAGCCTAAATTTTTTGATTCCGGTTCCGTGGTAGCTCAGATGGATTGACGGCTGCCGGCGCTCAATACTTTTTCAGAAGCGCTTCGACGCTGGGCTCCTCCGCATTCTTTTGAGCGATGCAAACATCGATCCTCTCCAGGACTTGGGAGAGCGTGCGAGGAGCGCCGGTCAGCTTATCAATGCGCGGCTCGAAGAAGCTCTTCAGCGCGTCTCTCGACTGGTCATTGCAATACGATTGGCCGACACGCGGCAGCATTGCGGCGAAGTCAAAGCCGCCGCCCGTGGGGCGTTCTTTCATAATCTGCTCATAGTGCGTTTTCAGGAAATCGAAGGGCATCTGACGGGTGGCGGTCGTGCCTTGCCCGGCACTCAGAAGCAAATAGCCGCCGCCTTCCACCATGGGGATTTCGCCTGCAATGACAGCCTGCTGCAGGGCCGAAATCGCGGTCGCATCGCGGAAAGAAGCCATGCTGCGAAGCAGCCGCTGCCGCTCCTGACGGTCCTTCGTCTTCTTGTACTGCGCCAGGAACTCCTCAAAAAGATTCTTGTCGCCGTAGTACGCTGCGGTCCTCAGGACCGCATTCACCATATTCGGATCTACACTGCTTCGGTCCTGAAACCATTTCTCAGCGAGTGCGCGGCCTTGTTTCGCGAGTTCCTGATCACCGCCGTATGTTGCGATATCGGGCACCAGCGTGGGGCGAAGCAGCCGGACACTGTCAGCTTCGCCGGGTTTCGGAATCCATCCCAGCTCGTGTGCCCGCTTACCAAAGTTCTTTTGCAGAAACCGCTGATAATTCGGTTCCAGACTTTGGGGCACCAGGTGTAAACGAGGCTCCAGGGCCAGATCGAGCGCTCCCTCAACTACATACCGCTCGGGATCGGAATGAAACGTTTCCACGAGCCCCAGCGCGTCCGCCGGCGGCAATTTCCCGCCACCTGCAAGCGCGCTCGCGTTGCCAATAAAGTCTACGCGTTCCGCCGCGGATAAGCGCTGATCGACATCTCCCTTGGTCAAGTTCTCAAGCAGGCTCTTTTCATAATCGACACGGTAGTATCCGACGGCATTGTCGTTCGCCTGCACCCAGGCCGGGCAGCTATTTGCCTTAAGCGTCCAATCCTCTTTCGGATCGGAGATTAGCTTACAGGCGCTCTGATCCTTATCTCCGGTTCCGTACCGGATGCAAACCGGAATTTGCCAGTTCTGATCCGTCGAGCCTTTCGATCCCAATGGGAGGAATCGCTGCTGTTGGATATGCAGCGTCGGCGCGCTTTGGTTACAGTCCAGGCTGACGGATACCAGGGGCACTCCGGCCTGGTTCAGAAATGTGGAGAAGGGCTGCGTAACGTCCTTCTTCGTCGCCGAACTGATGGCATCCAGAAACTCCGGCGCGGTCGCGTTGCCGAACGCATACTTCTTCAGGTACGCCTGCACACCCTTGCGAAATTGCTCCGGGCCCACCCAGCTTTCAAACATGCCGATAACCGCAGCGCCCTTCTGGTACGTAATCGCATCGAAGGCGTTGCTGATATCGCCCTTGGTCTTGATCTCCTGGCGGATCTTGCGCGCGGATATGAGGCTGTCGTCCGCCTCGGCCTCGAGCTTCGAGTTCACGTCTTCCACGCGCGTGTGCCATTCCGGTTTCCACTCGGCGATGATCTTCTGCTCCATCCAGGTGGCGAAGGCTTCGTTCAGCCAGATATCGTTCCACCATGCGGTTGTTACTAAATCGCCGGTCCATTGGTGCGCCAGCTCGTGCGCTTCCACCGACGCGCACTCCCTCTGGCGGGCCACTGTGTCCCGCTCCGGATTTGCTAGCAGAATCGTCTGCCCATACGTCACCATCCCGGCGTTCTCCATGGCGCCGAACCCGAATGTCGATGGAATCGCAACCTGGTCCGATTTCTCAAACGGGTAAGGAATTCCGTAGTAATCTTCCAGGCGCGTGAGAATGGTCGCGGTCACTTCGGCGGCGTACTTGGCGTCCGCGGCGTGGCCTTTCGGCGTGACGATGCGAACCGGTACATGATTCTTCCCGGCATAGCCGGCGGGCACGAAATCGAATTGCCCAACCGCAAACGCAATCAAATAACTTGGCAGCGGCTTGGTTTCTTTAAAGATATAAGTCTTCCGGCCGGCGTTGGCGCTGTCCGTCACGATTGGAGTATTACTCACCGCATCGTCTTGCTGCGGCACATCGAGCGTGAGCTGCCACGGCACTTTGTATGAGGGCTCATCGAAGCATGGAAATGCTCCACGCGCATCGGTTGATTCGAACTGCGTGAACAGATAATCATTTCCGTTCTCAGCCATGTGAAACACGCCAGAGCTGTCGTGCTGGCGAACTTTGCCGGTGTATTGAATGTCTATTTGCGCCGCACCGGCAGGTACATTCGAATCAAACTGCAACCCGATGAAGTCATTCCCTCCAGGAACGGATTTGGCTGCCATAGTCCGGCCGCCTGATCTTAGAGATGCTTCGCTGATCGAAAGTCCCGTACCATTCAGCCAAATCAAGTTGGCGGGCTGTTTGACTTCGATCTTGATCGCGATGTGGCCGCTGAACGTATCTTTCCCGGGGTCGAGCTTAAGCTGGACCCGATAGCTGGTGGGCGCAACCGTATCCGGAAGACGTAACTGAGGAGGCTGCTGAGCAGCCGCTAAAGAGCAGAAAGCGGCCACAACGGACGTGGTCTGTAAGACGCGTTTTACTCGAAAGTTCGCCACAATCGCTATCGTGACACAGCAGAAAGGAGCGGGTTATGCGTCGGTTCATGCCAGCCACTGCAGCCATTCTTCGGCCCGGCGGCGCAGGTTTTTGCGATTGCACTCTTCCGGGAGCAGGGCGGCGATGACGGCTACGGAATCCGCGCCGGAGGCCAGAACGTCGAGCGCGTTCTCGAATGTAATACCTCCAATTGCCACCAGCGGTTTTACCGTCAAGGCGCGCAGCTTGCCAAGCGCATCGACACCGAGGGGCGGATCGGCCTGCACTTTCGACTTGGTTCCAAAGATGGGGCCGAGCGAGAGATACTCTACCGGCTCTTCACTCGCCCGCGTGAGTTGCAGTTGATTGTGAGTGGAGAAGCCCATCACCTCATCGCCGATCACGATGCGCGCAGCTACCGGCGGCAGATCATCCTGCCCGACGTGCAGCGCCACCCGTAGCAACCGTGCATAATCGGCGCGATCGTTCAGAACAAACAGCACGCCCGCTTTTTCGCAAAGTCCCGAGATTCGCTTCGCTTCGTCAAACTGTGTTTGCGTCCACTCGTCCTTGTGGCGGTACTGCATGATTCTCACTCCGGCATCCAAGAAGGCTTCGGCAGCGATCAGGGCAGAGCAATTGCGTTGCGAAAGGGAATTGGTGTCGAGAATCGGGTAGAGCTTTGGGACGCGGAATGGAACTGGCATCAAACCGAATTGTACTTTCGACGTGCATGGAAACCCGTGTTTGCCCGAAATCTCTTGCGCCGCCCACTAGTCCAATAGTCTGGAAGGAACAGTATGGCTAGATCTAAAACGGACGACAAGAACGCTTTGCCGCCCGAGCACAGCAAAGAATTCGACGATAAGGAACTGGCCTCAAGAGCGGCGGTTGGTGGAAGCGGCGGTCTGGGCTATCCGACTCATCCTGAAGGGGAAGATGCCACTGACCCGGTCGATGAAACATTGTCAAACGGCACGAGGGGCGTAGATGTTTCCGGCGTGCAGACGGGGTCCGGTAACACCCGCATCACGGTTACTCCTAGTGTGTCTAACCCAAAGAAGAAGGGCTGATGAACTGAAGTGGATGCGCCGTGCTCAACTGCGTGCGACCACTGGAAACGGGATCTGATCCGTGATCTGGATCCCGAATCCTTCGAGTCCAACAACCTTTCGCGGGTGATTGGTAAGCAGGTGGATGGTTGACAGCCCGAGGTCGGAAAGGATCTGTGCTCCCAAGCCAGCCGTGTGCTGAACCGGTTGGTGGCTTTCGGAAGCCGTGAAGGCAGGCTGAGTACGGCCGTGCACCAGCAGTTCGTGGCGGCCATCGCGCCACGCAGCTTCAATGCCCGAACCAGTCTGGTGCAAGTAGACGAACACGCCGCAATCGGCGTTGGCGATAGTCTGGAGTGCCGTGGCGATGAGCTGATTGCAATCGCAATCCAGAGAATGAAACACGTCCCCATAAGCGCAATGCGAGTGGACACGCACAAGCACATCGCGTTTACCACCGATATCGCCGTGAATCAAGGCGAGGTGAGCTTCTTTGTCGAGGCGGCTGATGTACCGAAGGGTTTGAAACTCGCCGAACTCGGTGCGTATGCGACCAGAGGCTTCGCGCTCGATGAACCGTTCGTTCTGCAGCCGATAACGAATGAGCTCGGCAACCGAGATCATCTTCAGTCCGTAAAGTCGGCAGAACTCCAGCAATTGCGGAACCCGGGCCATGGTCCCGTCCTGGTTCATGATTTCGCAGATTACGCCCCCAGGAGAAAGACCTGCGAAGCGGGCGAGATCGACGGCCGCTTCCGTCTGGCCCGATCGAACCAATACGCCGCCCGGACGCGCACGAAGCGGAAACACATGGCCAGGCCGCGCCAGATCCTGCGGGCGAGTATTCGGATTCATGGCAACGCGGATAGTATGCGCTCGATCATAAGCCGAAATTCCGGTGGTCGTCCCCTCCGCGGCATCGATGGCTTCACAAAACGCGGTACCAAAGCGAGCTGTGTTCACCGATGACATGGGTTGCAGATCCAATCGCCGGCAAATCTCCGCATCGAGCGAAAGGCAAATCAGGCCGCGTCCGTGCGTGGCCATAAAATTGATCGCCTCAGGCGTGATCTTCTCGGCCGCGATGGTGAGATCGCCCTCGTTTTCGCGATCCTCATCGTCTACAACCACGAGAATCTTGCCTTGGCGAAAATCTTCGATCGCTTCAGGAATAGAAGCAAAAGTCATTTGGAAAGCGGTGGCCGCGACGATGAAAGTCGAAAACAGCCTACGCGGTCGCGGGAATACCGGCCTTGGCGTACCAGGGCTTCGCCGATTTCAGAGCGTCGTTTACAGCGTTGATGTTATTAACGCCCTCACCGGACAGCCAGTCTTCTAAAGCCTTGACACCTTGCTTCGCATAGACGGCGACGCCGTCTTTCCACGTGGCGCGGCCACACAGGACGCCTGAATAGTCCGTTCCTGCTTCGCCAGCCATGTTGAGTGACTCCACAAACTGCGGATTGCTCACCCCGGCGCTCAGATAGATAAACGGCTTCTCAGCCACCTCGGCAGCCCGGCGGTAATAGTCGAGAGCTTCCTTCCGGGAATAAGCGGCCTGACCTTTAAACACGCTGCTGCCCTCAACGAACTCGGCATTTACCGGAACCTCTACCTTCAAGATGTCCACGTTGTATTGAGACTTGCCGAATTCCTGCATCGACTTGATGACTACTTCCGGCTTCTTCTTTGCGTATTCAAAACCCTTCTCGTCACCCCCCTCCGGATCGTAGCCGACGAACTCGAGAAAAAAGGGAATTTGCTGATATTCGCATTCCGCGCCGATCCGTTCGATAAAGGCGTGTTTGATATCGTTCACGTCCGGCTTTTCGAAGGGCGTGTAATAGATCAGAATCTTGACCGCGTCCGCGCCGAGATCCTTGATCCGTTTCACCGATAAGTGCGGAAGGAGATCGGGCAATCGGCCTGGCTTCGTGTTATCGTAGCCGCTCTCTTCATAGGCAAGCAGGAGGCCGGCGTTTTTGGATCTGGCTTTCGACGCAGGAATTCCGAATTCCGGATCGAGCAGAATGGCGCTGGCGTGCGGTGTCAGAACCTTTGAAACGGCGACCTTGAATTCGCTCATCATTCCACCGCTGACCTGTTCTTCCGGTACACCCTTCGCCTTAGCAATGGCTTTGCGCAAGCTGCCGCGCTGATCCATTGCCGCCGCTGCGATGACGCCGTTCTTATTTGAGAGCGCGTTCAAATACTTGATTTTGCCTTCAGAAAGCTGCATAAGAAAAGAGTTCCTCCGATACGGAAGATAGGATTTCGAACCCTCAGTATAGCGAAGGAGTTAGTTAGACAGCTTCGCGAGACGACGCCAATAAGTTTGCGCGCGCGAGACATCCTTCAGAATCTGTGCCCTTAACGCTCCGGCTTCCGGAAAGCGGCGTTCGGGACGGACGAAGCGGCGGAACTGTACCTCTATTTGTCTGGGGCGTTCGGTATCGAGCGAGCGCAGCAGGTGGGTTTCAATCGTCAATTCCTCACCGCCGAAAGTCGGACGAACACCGGCGTTCGTGATAGAAGGCCACCGCCGGTCTGATTCCATGTCTCGCGTTTCAGTAACATAAACGCCGTGTGGGACAATTTGATGCGGAGCGGTCTGCAAGTTCAAGGTCGGGACGGTCTGTTTTGACCCGATGCCGTGGCCCGTTACGATTGCGCCTTCGAGCGCAAAGCAATGGCCCAGCAGCCGCCCGGCACGCGATACATTCCCGCAAGCCAAATACCGGCGGATAGATGAACTGGACACAACTTGATTGCGGATGCACACCGGGTGAATGAAGTCTGACAGGAACCCATGCTCCCGGGCAAGCGCGCGAAGCACTTCCGGAGTACCCGTCTGCTTATGGCCAAAGCGGAAGTTATCACCCACAAAAACGCCCTTCGTTCCAAGTGCATCGACGAGAATTTGCGAAACGAACTCTTCGGGCGACAACCGGGCCACCTCAGGCGTAAAAGGCAGCACCAGAATACGCTCGGCCCCGGAGTCCGCAAGCAGCCTTAACCGCTGGGGCAGGGAACAAATCATTTGAGGCATCCGGTCCGGAGCTACCACAGCGGCCGGGTGGGGATCAAAGGTCAAGACCGCCGGCGCCGCGTCCGTGCGCTTGGCGAACTCGACCGCACGCCGGATAAGCGCCTGGTGTCCGATGTGCACTCCATCGAAATTTCCAATCGCGAGTGCGCAGGGCCCGAAACGGCCGCGGGCATCCTCAAGCGAGCGGAACACCGTCATACTCATCCGCAACCGGACCGCCCGATAGAGATCTCCAGCCCGTCGTACGCTACGTGGACGTTTGCGGGGAGGCGGGCCTCCACCGCGGCGTGGAGCAGATCATGCGAGATATGCGTGAAGTACGCCCTTTTCGGCTGAAGCCGTTCCACCGTTCGTAGCGATTCTTCCACAGTGGAATGGGTTGGGTGTGGATTGTGGCGCAACGCGTCGAGAAAGAGAACATCCAGCCCGGTAAGCTTCTCTTGGCTCTCTGGCGGGATCTCGCTGTGGTCTGTAAGGTAAGCGCAATCCCCGAACTTGAAGCCGTAAGCAGTCCCGTGGCCGTGACAAATGCGGATTGGCAGAATGGAAACTCCTGCGACATCCATCGACTGGTCGTCGAAAATGTGGGGTGTTAATCGGGGTCGGCTCGATTGACTGGGAGAGGCGTCGAACACGTATTGGAACGTTCGTTCAATCACTGCCAACGATTCGGCTGAGGTGTAGATAGGTATGTCGTGCCGCTGCATGAAGTTGAACGGCCGGACATCATCCAATCCCAAAATGTGGTCGGCATGCGAGTGAGTGTAGAGAATGGCATCCAGACGGTCGATTCCATAGCGGAGAGCCTGGTAACGGAAATCGGGTGATGTATCGATGAGTATCCGCTTTCCATCCAGACGCAGAAGAACAGACGGGCGCAGTCGCTTGTCGCGCGGGTCGCTGGATGTGCAGACCTTACATCGGCAGCCGATCATAGGAACGCCGACGCTGGTTCCCGAGCCGAGCACCAGAATAGAGGCGTGCTCGAAAGCTTCGAGCATCTACTCCGTCTTGGATCCCTTCCCGCCATCAGCGGTGATGATCAGGGGGCGATCATCCTCTTCTTTCTTTTCGGTCTTCTCGCCGGACCTTCCAGGCTGGCTGCTTCGCGTCACCTCACCCGAAACCTGCACGTAGCGGAACCGAAGCTCAGTCAGGCCATTTTCGAGAAGCCGCGCCTCTTCGACCGTCAGGTTGCCTCGGGTCTTTTCCTGCAGCATCCCTAGCATGTCGATGGAATGGCGCGCGAGTGGCAAGTTGGGCTCAGGCTCTTCGCCTTCTTCGCCCAAATGCAGGAGCCCAAGTTGAATCTGGGTCTGCATCAGAATGGATTCAATCAGGAATGAGAAGCTGGCCGGAGGTATGAGGAAGTCCTGCGGCTGTTCAGTGCTGTCTGGCATACGACAACACCATTATGGGGCAAGTGGGCTTTGCCGGGGCAGCGCCCTCAGCGGTTCAGAATGCGCCAGAGCGTCCCGCTGAAAATGTTGGCCTGGGCCTCCGCCGGAACACCGCATTCGTCCAGCAGGCGATGATACCGTTCCAATTCGCGATCCAGTTCGTCGAGGTCGCCTTCAAACACGTCCGATCCAAACACCAGCTTTTCGAAAGCCGTGGTGTTCGATTTGGGAGTATGAGGGCTAGCCACGCTGGTCCACCAGAAAATGGACTTGAAAAACGGATAATCCGCTTGCTTCTTGATCAGGGTAGAACCAGAGACATCAAAATATACGTTTGGATTCCAGCGGCCGATCTCGGCGGCCCAGGCGTAGTCCGGATTCCCGAGATGCGCGCCAATGATCGTCAGTTTCGGGAATCGCCGCGCGATCAGGTCGAGCGTAGACACGCGCATGCGATCTGAGCTAACGTCGGCTGGAATTTGCGGATTGGTTCGATTCACAATGCCGGTGTGAAACAGCAGGACCATTCCATACTTTTCGGCGCGCTCGTAAATGGGCCAATAGCGCCGGTCATCGTACGGATATTGAGGCTTCGACATCTCACCCAAGCCGCGGAAACCGGCGTTGTGGAAACGATCTATGGCATCGAGTGCATCGGGAGCGTCAAGCTGAATTTCTCCCAGGCCAATTAGCCGGTTCGGATGGGTCTTCATGAAGGCGGTGACCGAATCCAGATCCTTTGGAGCAGTAATCAGCATGGCCATTCCCTGCAAAGGCTCGAGTTTTGCCACGAGTTTTTCAAGAAATTCGTTGCTGCCGTTGTGGTGTACGTGGCAATCGATAAGCTTGGGCTGCTGGGCCTGAGACCAGCACAGGCCGAGTGTCGCCGTCAGCAACAGCAGGTTTTGAGAGATCTTCCGGATCATGAGAATGCAAACCCCCCAGTTTTTGTACATTTAGTGTAACGGCCCAACCTTAAGGAATGCGTAGTTGCTGAATCCGCTGCTATTTGCGGTGTGTGCTGCCGGCTGCGGGCTGGCAATTTTCGATGCCGGCCTACCGCGCGGAATCGATTTCATGCACCGGAATTCTCCAACGCCGCAGAAATATTTGATCGAGACGATGGGCGGCGGAGTGGCGTTGCTCGATTACAACAACGACGGCCTGCTAGACGTATTTCTGGTGAATAGCGGGTGCCTCAAAAGCCCGATGCGCGAGCCCGCAAATTTCTGCCGCTCCGACCCGCGTTATTGGAATCGCCTTTATAGACAAAATCCCAACGGGACGTTCACGGATGTGACGGAAGCAGCAGGCCTTGCGAAGGCCGGAGATGGAAATTACGGCATGGGAGTAGCGGCGGCCGATTACGACAATGATGGCTACACGGATCTGTATGTGACCAGCTATGGCAAAAACATCCTCTACCACAACAACGGGAACGGAACGTTTACCGACGTTACGGAGAAGGCCGGAGTGGCGGCCGGCGGGTGGTCGGTCTCCGCGGGCTTCGTTGATTACGACAACGACGGGCATTTAGATCTGTTCGTTACGCGCTACATGGATTGGGATTTCAAGCACAGCAAAGTCTGCGCCCGGCAGACCTATTGCCCTCCCGGCGAATTCCCGGCAACGACAAACATTCTGTATCGTAACCGCGGAGATGGAACCTTTGAAGATGTCAGCAACCGGTCCGGAATCGCGGCGCAGAAAGGCAGATCGCTTGGCGTGGCGTTCAACGATTACGATGGCGATGGTTTCGCCGACATCTTTGTCGCCAACGACGGGATGGAGCAGTTCCTGTTTCACAACAATCGCAATGGGACATTTACGGAGAGCGCACTGGAAGCTGGCGTCTCGCTATCGGATGACGGCAAAGCCTACGCTGGGATGGGCGTGGATTTTCGGGACTACGATAACGATGGCCGGCCCGATATCATCGTCACCAACCTGGCACGACAGGTCTACGCGGTTTACCACAATGACGGAAACGGCTCATTCAGCTATCGCAGCCTGGAGAGCGGCCTCGGCTCGCTATCGGCCGGAAGTTCGGGCTGGGGAATGCGCCTGGAGGACTTCGATAACGACGGCTGGAAAGATTTATTCGTCGCGCAGAGTCACGTCATGGACAACGTGGAGACGGTCGATCCCTCGCTGCACTACCTGCAAGCGCCGCTACTCGCGCTGAATCACAAAGGCCGATTCGAAGGCGCGGATCCCGGAACAAAGTTGGCCGTAGCGGGACGCGGGGCGGCTTTCGGCGATTTGAATAATGATGGCTGGATGGACGTTGTGATGAGCGTGCTGGGCGGCCATCCGATGCTGTTCCGGAATCGCGGCGGACGCGAGCATTGGCTGACGTTGTCACTTCGCGGCGTCCGCAGCAATCGCGATGGCTTCGGCGCGCGGATAATCGTAAACGGGCAGACTCAATACGCTACCTCGGCCGGGAGTTATCTTTCGGCCAAAGACAAACGCGCCCACTTCGGCCTTGGCACGGCTGAACAGGCCAACCTCGAAATCATCTGGCCTTCGGGAACTCATCAAAAGCTGGACAATGTTCGCGTGGATCAGTTTCTACAAGTAAGGGAGCCCGAGCGGCCATGATTGGCACAGTTCTAATAACGATTGGGTTGGCATGGCAGACGCTTTCGCCGGAAGCGGTCCGTCACGCTGAAGCCGGTATGGAGGCGCAGCAGCAGGGCCGGCTCGGGGAGGCCATTCAGGAGTTTAAGCAGGTGACGGAACTTGCTCCCACTTTGCCGGCGGCGTTCGTGAACCTGGGCGCGGCCTACATGCAGAATCATGAGTACGGGGCAGCAATTGGCCCGCTGAAGAAATCGCTGGAACTAAAGCCTGATTTGGCGGGAGCGCAACAGATGCTCGGTTACGCGCTGCTTGCGCAGGGCTACGCCGCCGAATCGATTCCTTATCTGGAGCGAGCACATGCTCAGGATGCGTTAGGCATTGCGCAACTAAAGACCGGCAAGCTGCCGGAAGCGATCGCGAATCTGAACGCCGCGTTAGTGAAACGGCCGAACGATCCGGACCTGCTGTATTACCTGGGGCGCGCCAGCGGGCTTCTGTCGAAGAAAACGTTCGACATCCTGGACTCAGCTTTTCCGAATTCGGCACGCGCGCATCAAGCGCTTGCAGAGAATTATGCTGTGTTGCGGCAGATTCCACAGGCGGAGAAAGAATACGAGGACGCGCTGCGCTTACGGCCCGATGCGCCTGGCATTCATCTGGAACTGGGTCGGCTCTACGCTGCCGGCTCGCAGTGGCCCAAAGCGGAAGAACAATTTCGAGCGGAAGTGAAACTACAGCCCGGCGATGCCGAAGCCGCTTATCGCTTGGGCAATGCGCTGCTACAGGAGGGAAAAGTTGCAGAGGCACGGGCCGACCTGGAGCAGGCGGACCGGTTGAGGCCGCAAATGCCGGAGACTCTTTACGCGCTCGGGAAAGCGGATTCCCTGCACGGCGATACGGCAGGCGCAGAGAAGGCGTGGGCGCAAGTGATCGCAATTGAGAAGACTAGTCCGTTAGCAGCCCAGGCACACTTCGGACTCGCGAGCCTGTATCGAAAGCAGGGAAAGACAGCCGAAGCCGACCGCGAGATGCAGGAATTTAGAAAACTGCAGCCCGCGAAATGAGACAGGGCCGAATCCCTTCGGCCGGGCCGGGCATGCCCGACCCCTACAAACCACGCTCAGAATGACAAGCGAAGCGCGAACTGCACCAGCCGCGGAAGGTTCTGTTGAGAGGTAATAACACCGAATGACGAAGAACCAAAGCTTTGGCCGGGATAGCCGAACTGCACCCGGTTAAACAGATTGAAGAACTCGGCACGGAACTGCAGTGTGGCTTTGTTCTCGGGCGTCAACGGGAAGTTCTTGTAAGCTGAAAAATCCCAGTTGGCAATTCCAGGCGCGCGCAGATGCGGATCGGTGCGGCTTTCATCTCCGAAGGTGAACGGCGCCGGTTGCGTGAAGCACGCCGTATTGAAATATTCATTCAGTTTGGACGTGATAGAGCCGGAGATGGACGTACTGCAGCCGGACACCACGTTCGGCCGCTGCCCGCCGCCGAAAGAGTTGCTGTTGTTCGTGTTATTGCCGAAGTGAAGCGGGAAGCCACTCTGGAGAGTAGTGACGCCTTCAACGCCCCAACCACCAATGGCCGCATCCACGAACCAGTTCGCGTTCCGCAGGTACTTACGCCCCCTGCCCACCGGAACGTCGAGCACGTAGCTGACAACTAAGCGGTCTGGCGTATCGAATGAGGCGAGCGACTTGTCGAGGCGGATATTGTTGGAATCCTGAATGCCACCCGGTCCTCCACCTGCTTCCAGCCAGCCCGTGATGGTATCCGTATTGCTAATCAGCTTCGAATGGGTGTAAGCGACCAGCAGCGAGCCCCCACTCTCGAACCGCTTTTCGGCTTTGACCTGTAACGATTCATAGGTAGAATCGCCGATGCCTTCACCCGCAAAGTTGACACCTGTGTATTCCGGATAGGGACGAAGAAGCTGTCCACGCTGCACGGTGGCCTGGGCGAGAGATGATCCGGATGCGGTCACATGCCCAAAGTAGGGATTAGCCACGTTCTGCAGCAGCGCATTGCCAAGCGAGAGATATTGGTCCGGAAGCTGATCGATCTGCGGTGAGTCAATGGGCAGATGCGTTCCTTTGGCGCCGCCGTATGCTACATCGATCAGAAAGCCGTTTCCGAACTGTTGTTGGATGTCCGCATTCCACTGCTGTGCATAGCCGTAAGGATTGCCGAGTTGATTCAGGTTGGGACCGGTGCCAAGCAATCTCTGCGCATAATCGGAGCTTCGGCCCGGAGGTCCAATGATTCCGCCCGGAAACGGATTAGCGATCGTATACGCGCCACTGCCCGCCACCGCGGACGAGACCGAACAATTAGCCGGATAGCAGGCGGGCACGCCGGTGAACACAGACTCCAAAACCGGCGTGGAATAACTGTTGATGGGGTCGTTATTCGGGCTGGTATCCCAGGCAACATCGTTGGGCAGCCAGAAAACGCCATACCCGGCGTGAAACACCGTCTTGCTGCTTATTTGGTAAGCGAGTCCCGCGCGGGGAGCGAACTGCTTCCAATCGGGCTTAATGCCGCTCCGGTAGGAGTTGTTTGCGGAATTCACCAGGTCGATATTTCCGGGAACCGTGATTCCGGCTGCGGAGAGAACGCTGTTCGGCTGCGTCGGATTGAAGAAAGAAATGCGATTGAAGCGCTCCGTCCAAGGTCCGGCGTGCTCCCACCGCAAACCGAGATTCAAGGTGAGCTTCGGGGTGACATGCCAATCATCGTTCGCAAACAAGGCCGGATAGAGTTGCTGTGCCGCAACTAGCGCCGGGCTGCTCGCGTTGCCGCCGGAGGGATAGCCAAGCAGAAATGTAGCCAACCCCAAACCGCTGCCGGCGGTGTTGTTCGCATTGAGCGCGGTCAGATCGGGATCGAAATTGAAGATTCCCGTGGGGACGTTCGTTTGGGCGTAATTATGCGTCAGACGCAGGAACTCTCCACCAAACTTCAGTGTGTGATTTCCAGTGATTTTCGTGAGCGTTGCGGCTGCCCGGTAGTTATCATTGCGATCAATAATTACGCTGCCTGCTCCCTGGCTGCCGAACGTTCCGTTTGTATCGAAGCCGTTGATGACAGGAACCGGAAGGTCGCGAAATACCGCCTGATCGTTCAGGGAAGCAGGCCACCCGAGCTGGGTCAGATCGTAGCCGATGGTTACCGGAGTGCGATCGTAGCTGAACCTTTGATAGCTCAACCGGACTTCCATTATCGTCGTCGGGTTGAATGAGTAGGTATCGCCTAATACAAAATTGTTGGTGTTGAAGGTTTCCGTACAGCGGTCCTGGCAAACGCCGTTGTGGAACGGATCAGTCGGCAAATTCAGGTTGCCCCAGTAGGTGTAGCGGGCGGTGATGTGCTGTTTGTCGGAGACATTCTGATCGATATGCACGACGGTTTCGTTGTTGTTGCCGCCTTGGCTGGAGTTTGAGACCCAATTACCAACCCCCTGCGCATTCCCCGCTGCGTTCGGCATCGGATAAAGCTTCAGCATGATCAGCGAAGTCGGATTGATGCGGCTCGTCGGGATCACGTTGCCGGCGAAGGGCAATCGTGTGCCGACTGCGACCCCGGGCGCGCAGGCGGGCGTGCCAGGCGCCCCAGTTCCGCACGTAGTGAGAGGATCGTAAATGTTGACCCCCTGCGATGCAGCCAAGGCAGACAGATCACCGGTTCGCTCTTGAGCGGTAGGAACGGTTTCCGTATACGATGCGCCCTGGCGAAGGCGGAATCCCTCGTAATCGACAAAAAAGAACGTCTTATTTTTGCCGTTGTAGATTTTGGGGATGATGATCGGACCACCGACATTGAAGCCGAACTGGTTCTGCGTAAACGCGCCGCGCGGAGTTCCATTGAGATTGCTGAAAAAATCGTTGGCGTCCAGATCCTTGTTCCGCAGGTATTCCCAAAGCGTGCCGTGCAGCGCGTTGGTGCCTGATTTCGTGGTGAAGTTAACGACGCCCCCAGCAAATCGGCCGTATTCAGGCGACAGGTTGTTGGTAGCTACTTTGAATTCCTGCAAGGAGTCTTGCGTGGGAATTAAAGCCGTGATATTGATGTAGCTCCCATTTACCGGCGAGCCGTCCAGCCAGACCATGCTCTGGTTGGCCATGCCGCCGCCAATCTGGTAATTACCCCAGGCGAACGGATTTTGACCGTTGGGGTTCGACATAGAGCCGCCCTGCGGAACAACCGATGGGACTAGCGCGACAAGGTTCAACGGATTCCGGCCGTTTAGAGGTAGAGTATTCGTCTTCCGCTGGTCAATGACCTGCCCAAGCGTTGAGGTCTCCGGCTGTAACAAAGGTGTCTGCGACGTTACCTCGACGGTTTGGCTAACCTCTCCCACTTGGAGAGCTAGGTCGATTTTGGTGGTCGTTTGCGTTTGCACCGTGACTGGGCTTCGTAATACACCCTTGAAACCGGGCTTCTGCACTCCTACGCTGTACTGACCGGGTGGGAGGTTTACGAACTGATATAAACCGTCGGAGCTGGTTGTATCGGTCCGTTTCTCGTTTGTGCCGAGATTTGTGAGGGTGACTTCGGTATTGCCAACGGCCGCTCCGGATGGATCGGTAACATTTCCAACAATCGATCCGAAAGTGGTTTGGGCGTAAGTTACAGGCGCAGCAAGCAGAAATGCAACAACTGCAGCCAAAAGAGACAGAGATCGTACTCTTTCGAACATTTGGACTACTCCCTTGGAGCGAATAGCGAGATATTTCTATTTAGTCGCTTATTTTGGCTAGCGTCAATGAAGATTGGCTAAATAGAAACTAAACGCGCGGGGATAACGCCCAGAAGTATTTCGTATACGCCATCACTGAACTGAATTTTCTCTCGCATGCGCCCAGGTATGCAGCATTTGGATGTAGGCTGCCTATTGCGCTGTTGCTGATACTTCTTCTTTGGCCTGCTCCACCGCCTTCTCGATCTCGGCCCTGTAGGTGTTAAGCAATTCGTCGGTAGTCGCTTCGAAGCGCATGACAAGGACAGGCTGGGTGTTCGACGCCCGAACAAGGCCCCACCCATGTTCGAAGGGGACGCGCACGCCATCGATATCCACAATCGCGCGGTGCTGCCGAATGTGATCCGCGACCTTTTGGACCACTTTGAACTTCATATCGTCTGGGCAATCGATGCGAAGCTCTGGGGTCGAGACGAGCTTCGCGATACCTTCGAGCTGGTGTGACAGGGGCTGTCCCGATTTCGCCACGATCTCGATCAGGCGGCATGCCGCATAGATCGCATCGTCATAGCCGTAATACCGGTCGGCAAAGAACATGTGGCCGGACATTTCGCCGGCAAGCTCGGCGCGTTCCTGGCGCATTTTGCCCTTGATAAGCGAGTGCCCGGTCTTATACATGATCGGCTTACCCCCGAGTTCGGCCAACTTGTCATACATCACTTGGGAGCATTTCACCTCGCCGATAAACGTTGCGCCCGGTTTACGCGAAAGGATCTCGCGGCCAAAGATGAGCAGCAGCATATCGCCGAATACAACCGAGCCATTCTCGTCAATGGCGCCCAGCCGATCCGAATCGCCATCGAAGGCGATGCCGAGTTCCGCATTCTGATCGCGAACGGCCCCTTGAAGCTGGCGGAGATTTGAGAGGACCGTCGGATCGGGGTGATGGTTCGGAAATTTGCCGTCCATCTCGAAAAACATTTCAACGGCATCCACGTTGAGCTTTGAGAGCAGGTCATGGACTACCGGCCCGGCGGTGCCGTTGCCGGCGTCGAATACAACTTTCACCCTGCGGTCAAACCGGAATTGGGACGCGATCTCGTCGACATAGGGCGTAACCGCATCCATTTGCTTTACCGTGCCGTTGCCGGACTCGAAGTCGGAGCTCGCGATGAGCTTATAGACGCTTTGAATCTCAGCGCCGTGCAATGTCCCGGGCCCGCACACGGTTTTAAACCCGTTGTATTCCGGTGGATTGTGACTGCCGGTAATCATCACGGCGCCATCGGCTTTGTAATGGACGGCCGCATAGTACAGAACCGGCGTCGGAACGATGCCGATCTCCAGTACGTTGACGCCGGCTGCCATCATCCCCTTCAGAAGGGCGGCATGCAGGCGCGCGCCGCTTAATCTGCAATCGCGTCCGAGGCAGATAATCCTGCCGCTGTGGCGAATCAGGTATGTGGCCAGGCCGCGTCCCAGCGCCTCCACATCGGGATCGCGAAGTTCCTCCTCGGCGATTCCGCGAATATCGTATTCACGGAAAATACTCGGGTTGAGCATATTTATCTATTCAGAATAGCGGCGTACAGTTTTGGGTTCCCCCCGGCATCCGTGTATATTCGTGTGCATCTGTGGCCCTGGATTCCGCCTACCTATAATCGTCTGGTATGCGGATCAGCTTGGCGGTATTGCCGTTGCTACTGGCGATGGGAGCAACGGCGCAACAGTACGACGTTGTCATTTCGCGCGGGCGCGTGATGGACCCCGAAACCAAGCTGGACGCCATACGCGATGTGGGAATCCGGGGCAGCAAAATAGCCGCTGTTTCCGAATCGCCACTCATGGGCAAAACCGTGGTTGACGCACACGGCCTTGTGGTAACAGCCGGATTCATCGATTTGCACCAGCACGGACAGACTCCTGAAAATTATGGATTCAAAGCTCGCGACGGTGTAACCACTGCGCTCGAAATGGAGGTCGGCGTCTCGCCGGTGGATGCCTGGTATGCGGAACGCGAAGGCAAATCGCTGATCAACTTCGGCGCGACCGTGGGCCATATTCCCGTCCGTATGGCGGTGATGCACGACACGGGAACTTTTCTGCCGCGCGACCGCGCTATCGATACGGTGGCGACGCCGGAACAGATGAACGAAATACTTTCGCTGCTGCGGCGCGGTCTGGACGAAGGCGCCCTGGGCATCGGCCTGGGGATCGCATATGTCGTTCCCGGTGCGACGCGCGAAGAAATATTCCGCATTTTCCAGCTTGCTTCCTCGCGAAGACTGCCGGCATATGTTCACTTGCGTAGCTCGGGGCCTGTCGAGCCCGGAGGCATCGCTGCGCTCCAGGAAGCTATGGCGGACGCGGCAGGCAGCGGCGCGTCTTTACACGTGGTCCATATCACCAGCACGGAACTGCGGCAAACCCCGGTGGCGCTGGACATGATCCACGGCGCACACCAGCACGGGCTCGATTTCAGCACCGAAGCTTACCCATATACGGCCGGAATGACGGACATCAGTTCCGCCATTTTTTCGGAAGGATGGCAGCAGCGGAACGGTGGGATTACTTACAAGGATTTGCAGTGGGCGGCCACAGGCGAGCGCCTGACAGCAGAAACATTCGCGAAGTACCGCAAGCAGGGCGGAATGGTGGCAATCCATTGCATTCCCGAAGAAGTAGTAAGGGAGGCAATGGCAGATCCAAAAGTGATGATTGCGAGCGACGGCATTCTGAGCCGTGGCAAGGGACATCCCCGCGCGGCCGGAACGTATGCGCGCGTGCTTGGCAAGTATGTCCGCCAGGAGCACGTGCTTTCGTTAATGGATGCGCTGCGCAAGATGAGTCTGATGCCGGCCCAGCTTCTAAACATGCCGAAGGGCCGCCTGCAAGCGGGAGCCGATGCCGATATAACGGTTTTCGATCCAACGCGAGTAATAGATAAAGCTACGTTTGAGAACCCGGCCCAATACTCAGAGGGAATACCGTACGTGATGGTAAACGGCGTGTGGGTAGTAAGGAACAGCGAAATTCGGCAAGGTCTATATCCGGGGCGCGGGCTGCGCTATTCGCATTAGGAAATGCGCCTTTGCTCACGCACGCGGTTCCGTTAGTACTTCACGGCGGACAACCAGGCTCTCCAGATAGTCTGTATCCAGTTCATATCCGAAGCCGGGGCCATCGGAAACCTGAATCGTGCCGCACGGACTCACCTCGACGGGCGGAGTGATGATGTCGCGCTTCCAGTACCGCTTGCTGGCGGAAACGTCACCGGGAAGAACGAAATTCGGCAGCGTTGAAAGGGCGATATTGTGAGCGCGCCCGATACCCGATTCCAGCATCCCGCCGCACCAGACCGGTATCGCATTCTGCTGACAGATATCGTGAACGCGTTTCGATTCCGCGAAACCGCCGAGCCGGCCCAGCTTTATATTGATGATCCGGCCGGCCTTCAAACGGATGGCCTGTTCCGCATGATGGGCGGAGCGGATACACTCATCCAGGCAGATTGGAGTCTCAAGTTTCGCTTGCAAGACCGCGTGATCGATGATGTCATCGTGTGCCAGCGGCTGCTCAATCATCGTCAGGTAAAACTCATCCAGCTTTTTCAAATGATCAATGTCGTTGGGCGTGTAAGCTGAGTTCGCATCTGCCATCAGTTTGATGCCTGGGAATCGCTCACGAACCTGCCGGATTACATCGACATCCCAGCCCGGCTTGATTTTCATCTTGATCCGCTGATAGCCGGCGGCCAGTTCCGTCTCGATCTTCTGCAAGAGTTGTGGAACGGTGTCCTGGACGCCGATAGACACGCCGCATGGGATCTCGCGGCGCCCTCCCCCTCCGATCGTTTTCCAGAGCGGTTCGTTGTTGATGCGCGCCTGTAAATCCCAGATTGCAGCCTCTGCGCCGCCCCTCGTCATATTGTGACCGCGAATATGAGTGGTGCGTGCGCCAACCTCTGCGGCGGAGGCGAATTCGTGACCCAGAATGCGCGGAGCAATATAGCCTGTCAGCAGCGGCCAGATCGAACCGGTCCACTCTTCGTTATAAAAGGGGTTCTCACCCGCGGTGACCTCTCCCCACCCTGACACGCCGTCCGCGACAGCCTCCACCAGGATGATGTCGCGCTCGTAAGTTCGGCCGAAACTGGTCTCGAAGAAGTGAACCAGCGGCATGCGGATGTGCCGCAATACAATTTGATCTACTTTGATTCCCATATCCCCAACCGGTATGTACCCGCTTCGGCGCTTTTCTCAAAACCGATGACCGCCAGTCCGGAGCGGAACTGCCGATCGAAATTATTTCCGATAGCGGCCTGTATTTCGCGCGCGCGCGGCGGATCCTGTTCGCGCAGTTCGCCGATCCCGACCGGAACCGATATGCTTGCCTGCGTGTCGGGCCGGTTGAACAGGCGCCCGTTGCAGATCGCCTCCACCCGCTCCGTCCGAATCCACCATTCAGCAATCAACCGGTCGGTTGGCAGCCCGCCATGCAGCCGGCTGGTTGTGGTGCCGTACTGATTGTGCACATAACGGCGCACGATCGCGCCAAGCCGCTCGATATTGAAGAATGCATTTTTGATCTCGAGCGGATCAAAAGTCCACTCAATAAGATCGATACCGCTGGTTAGCGCATACTCGCGCTGCTTCAGCTTCAGCTTACGACCTACACCTGAATTTCTATATCCGGGCATTACGCCCAGCATGTGGCTGTGCAAATAGTATTTGCCGCCGGGCTTCAAACCAGGAATGCAGAGACAGAAGGCCACCATCCGGCCGTCATGGAATGCGCCCAACGCCTGGCCGCCGATCTTGCTTGCGACCACGAATAAACGCAGTGGAAGCAGGTCTACGTCCTTAAATCCCCATATTTCACGCTGCAAGCGAACTGCATCGCTGAATTCGTTGAGATTTGAGAGTTGGTGAATTTCAAGGTCCGGTTCCGATTTCGATTGTCCAATCACGTAATCGCCTCATTCTACGGCAGAGCCTTATCGTGTCGGCCCGTGTGTCACGATGCTCTGCGGCGGTACACTAATCCGTGCCTGCTGAAATCGAAAAATAAGAACGGAGCAAGCTATGCCGATTTTTGAAAGACGGATCACATTGCCCGGCAGCGAGCGGACCGAGCCGCGAAATGCACAACCGATTGGACCCGTAGAGCCTGAACAGGAGGTTAGTGTGACCGTCGTTCTGCGGCGCAAGGGCGCGGAACCGGTGATGCCTCAACCAGGCAAGCTTCATATTCATCTCACGCGCGAACAATTCAAACTTCTGCATGGAGCGGATCCCGCTGATGTCGCCATGGTGGAGCAATTTGCGAAGAAGTATCAGCTCACGGTTAAAGGCAGCGACCTTGCCAAACGCCGGGTTATTCTGTCCGGCACTGCAAGCGCCATGGCCGAGGCATTCAGCACCACGTTTGTCTGTTACCACAGTGAAATCACAGGCCGCGATTTTCGCGCGCGGACGGGAATGCTGAGCATTCCAATGGAACTGGAGCCGTTTGTAATAGCGGTGCTGGGGCTGGATACGCGGCCGGTTGCGAAGCCGCACTTTCGACGCCGGAGCAAGATTGCACCGAGAGCCGCGCAAGGGGGCACTTTTACTCCTCCGCAAGTTGCTGCGCTATACAACTTCCCTGCCGGGCTCACCGGCAAGGGCCAAACGATCGCAATTATTGAACTCGGCGGTGGATATAACACGTCCGACCTTCAGACCTACTTCGGCGGGCTGGGCATATCCCAGCCAAATGTGACTTCAGTTTCCGTGGATGGCGGGCAAAATTCGCCAGGACAGGATGCCGATGGCGAGGTGATGCTGGATATTGAGGTAATAGGGGCTATCGCCTACGAGGCGAATATCGTGGTCTACTTCGCGCCCAATACGGACCAGGGCTTTATCGACGCCATCACCGATGCGGTGCATGACACTACGAATAAGCCTTCGATCATTTCAATCAGTTGGGGAGCGCCCGAAGATAGCTGGACAGGTCAATCGCAGACTGCGATGAATTCCGCCCTGCAGGATGCCGCTGCTCTCGGAGTTACCGTTGCCGTCGCGTGTGGCGATAACGGTTCGAGCGATGGACAGGGCGATGGCAAACTGCACACCGACTTTCCGGCTTGCAGCCCCTATTCGCTGGCCTGCGGAGGAACAACCCTGGCTGGTTCCGGCGGAACGATCTCATCGGAGACGGTCTGGAACGAAATAGCGAACAACGAGGGCGCGACGGGCGGGGGCGTGAGCACAGTTTTCGCTCTGCCGAGCTATCAAAACTCTGCGGGAGTGCCCACACAACCCCAAACGGCTTTTGCGGGGCGCGGCACACCGGACGTGGCCGGCAATGCCGATCCGAGCACGGGCTACCAGATCCGGGTGGATGGGCAGAATGAAATTGTGGGAGGCACCAGCGCCGTGGCGCCTCTCTGGGCTGCGCTGACGGCATTGCTGAACGAGAAACTGGGCAGCCCGGTTGGGTTCCTGAATCCTAAACTGTACCCTCTGAATGAGGCCGGCTTTCACGACATTACGAGCGGGAATAACGACGATGGCGGTTTGGGATATTACAGCGCGGGACCCGGATGGGATGCCTGCACCGGCTTAGGCAGTCCCGATGGAACAGCTTTGCTGGCTGCGCTCACCCCGGGAACTTCAGCTAGCGCTTCCTCCGGAGATTGAGGTGAGCAGTGAGCGGGCCAAGAGTTGTGCTGCCCGGCTCCAGTTTGTCGCGTGAAGGCCGGGAACACTGGATCAGTGCCGCCGATCCCGGACAGGAGATCACAGCGACAATTGTGCTTCGCAGGCGTGCATCTGCCGCAAAGCTTGGCGAAGAATTGCTGGCGGGAACCGCGAAGCCGGTGTCTCGCGAGGAGGCCGGGGACATTGGCGCAGATCCGCAGGAACTGGCGGCAATCGAAAAGTTTGCTGAGTCTAACGGGCTCAAAATAGCGGGCGAGAACGCGGCCGCCCGCACGCTGCGTGTCGAAGGCGCCGTTCAACAGATGGAAAGCGCCTTTGGGGTAAAGTTGGCCTGGTTTGAGGATGCGGAAGGCCACCGATTCCTCAGCTATCAAGGCGCGATTTCAATTCCCGAGGGGCTGCAGGGAGTGATTGTCGCGGTGCTGGGTTTGGACCGCAGACCGGCCGCGCAACCACGCTGTTGATCAGTAAAGCGGCGGTTCGCCAGCGGGCCGAGTCTTCCATCGCCGGTGAATCCACATCCATTGGTCGGGATATTGCCGGATGATTTGTTCCAGGGTCGAATGGATATGGCGTGTATCGACGGCTTCATCGCCTGTCATTTCAATCTGTGGATAAAAGCGGAGCACATAACGGTGAGCGGCCTTATCCCAAACCGCAAAGCCCGGGATAACGGGTGCTCCGGTATGATGTGCCAGCTTTGCAAATGCCGACCCCGCACAAGCCGGCTTGCCGAAAAAATTGATAAAGACGCCCTCGGAAGGGCTGGTGTTCTGATCGATCAGAATGCCGACGGCTTCGTTGTTCTTCAACGCCTTGATCACGGCGCGAGCGGCATCTTTTTTATAGATCAGCCGGTTCCCAGATAATGTGCGTCGATTCTCAACGAAGCTATCGATAAGAGGATTGTCCAGCGGCCGGACCATAATGTTCATCGGCTCCGTCATGAGCGCATGGGCAAACGCGCTTAACTCCCAATTTCCAAGGTGAGCCGTGGCAATCAAAACGCCGCGGCCGACGGCCTTTGCGGACAAATAATTATCCAACCCGTCATACGAAATCCAGTCTCGAATGTTCGACACGTTCAGATGCGGAAATCGCGCCAGTGAGAAGAGCATGCGCGCGATGCTCGCAAATACACCGTCAATCATCCGCTCGCGTCCGGCATGATCGAGGTCAGGATAAGCGAACGAGAGATTCGTGCGGGCCACCCTTCGCAGCTTTGGCCGCATGACGTCCAGGGTGCGTGTTGCGGCTCGGGCGCTCAACTGCGCAGCAGGGGCTGGCAGTATGCGCAGGGCGTTCATCAGCGCGCCCGCAAGGGCAAATTCAGCTCGTGACTGAAACCAGTTCTTGTTCTGCGCCAATTTTGGAGTTTATTCGATCCACCCACCGCCAAGCACCAGATCGTCATCATAAAAGACAGCCGCCTGGCCCGGTGTGATGGCGCGCTGTGGCTGATCGAAGTGTATTTCCACGCGTGAAGTGGTTCCAGCCGGAATCAGAGTGGCGGGCGCGGCGGCGTGCTTGTTTCTGATCTTCACTTCCGCACGCCGGCTTTCGCGAATCGGCTCAACAGAGAGCCAGTTCACTTCGCGAGCCATCAGCGACTCCCGCATTAAATCCTGGTTGCGCCCGACGGTGACACGCTGGGTTCCGGCTTCGGTTGCAATTACATATAGGGGCTCGCCGGCGGCTACGCGCAATCCGCGCCGCTGGCCCACTGTGAAATGGTGTGTGCCGGTATGATGGCCCAAGACGCGACCGGATGTATCCACAATTTCTCCCTCTGCCCCGGTCGTATCCATTCCTTGCTCCTTAAAATACGCGTCTATAAAGCCGGCGTAGTCGCCATTTGGCACGAAGCAGATCTCCTGGCTATCGCTTTTCTCGGCAACCGGTAAGCCCAACTCCCTCGCCAGATCGCGGACGTGGGCCTTGATCATCCCGCCAAGCGGGAACAGGGTACGCGCCAGTTGCGGCTGCGTAAGGCCGAAAAGAAAATAGGTCTGGTCTTTGCTGGGGTCAGCGCTGGTGCGCATCTCGTAACGTCCGGTCTGCTGATTCAAGCGAAGGCGAGCGTAGTGTCCAGTAGCAATCTTTCCCGCGCCCACGCCATCCGCCATCTCCAAAAACTGGTCGAACTTAATGAAGTTGTTGCAAAGCGTGCATGGGATGGGCGTGCGGCCCGCCAGATAATCCTGAACAAACGGCTTGACTACCTGCTCCTCGAAGCGCTCTTCGAAGTTGACGACGTAATACGGTATGCCGAGAACGCCGGCCACGAAGCGCGCGTCGTACACGTCGTCCAGAGAGCAGCAGCGGCCCCTTACGCCGCCAGCCGGGGTAAGCTCTGGCAACCGACGCTGATTCCAAAGCTGCATAGTGAGGCCGACGACAGGATGACCTTCACGATGAAGAAGACCGGCGACAACGGAGCTATCCACGCCTCCCGACATCGCCACAGCGATTCGGAGATCAGACAAACTGCACCTCGCGCACTCTGGTTTTTCGAAGCCGGCGAACGCACGCAATCACCGCATCGGCAAGCTGATCCACTTCTTCTTCGGAGTTGTAGCGTCCAAATGAAAAACGAACGCTTGACTTCGCCTCTTCGCGCGTGCGGCCCATTGCGAGCAAAACATGGGAGGGCTCCACCGCCCCGCTGCTGCACGCCGATCCAGTAGAAACAGCCATTCCCTTCACGTCGAGCGCGATTAAAAGCGCTTCGCCGGAAACACCCCGAAAGAGCAGATTACTCGTGTTCGCCAAGCGGTCTGCGCCCGTGCCGTTTACCTCGACCTCATCGAGCGCGGAAAGGATCTGCTTCTCGAAACGGTTGCGCAAGAGTGCGAGGCGCAGGGGATCTTCAACGGCGCATAGTTCAATGGCGCGAGCGAACGCAAGAATGCCAGGAACATTCTCGGTTCCCGCGCGGCGTTCCCGCTCATGCCGGCCGCCCAACTGGATGCCGTGCAAAGGAATGTTCTTCCGAACAATTAGAGCGCCCGTGCCCTTCGGTGCGTAAATTTTGTGCGCGCTGATCGAATACAGATCCACGCCAGGGTGCGCCAGGGTAACATCTGTCTTGCCCAATGCCTGGACACCGTCTGAATGGAAGTAGATCGACCGTCCGGCTTGGCGCAGACGATGCACAATCGCGGCGATTTCGGCGATCGGCTGGATGACCCCTGTCTCGTTATTGGCATGCATCACCGAGACCAAGATGGTTTCGGGCCTCAGATGGCGCTCCAGTTCCTCGGCGCTCACAGCTCCGGTCTTATCCACAGCAAGGTAGCTGACCGCAACGCCTTCGCGCTCGAGCTGGCGAAACGGCTCCAGCACAGCCGGGTGCTCGATCTTGGTTGTAATGGCGTGCTTCCGGTCACCAGGAAGCGCCTTTATGAGACCCAAGATCGCAAGATTGTTCGATTCCGTTCCTCCACTCGTGAAAACGAGTTCCGCGGGCGCTACTCCCAGGAAACTTGCGATGCTTCGCCGTGCGTTCTCGATGGACTGCCGCGCGCGCTGGCCTTCGCTATGGGTGCTGGATGGGTTTCCGAACACCTGCCGCAGCACTAGGTTCATGGCATCGGCGGCTCCCGGCGCAACAGGCGTGGTCGCATTGTGATCGAAATACAGCAAAGCAGTAAGGAGCAGCGGGTGGGAAACTTGCCAGTTAACGCGGCTTACTTACAATTCTAACAGCGCATGGGACATTCGCCGGAAACTTCCATCATCACCCTGACAACCGATTTCGGACTTGCCGATCACTATGCCGGGACAATGAAGGGCGTCCTGCTGACCCGCTGCCCCACCGCGCAGATCGTAGATATCTCGCATGAAATTCCGCCATTTTCCATTCCCTCCGGCGCGTATACAGTTAGCCAGGCCGCGCCGTATTTCCCGGCGGGAACTATTCATGTAGTCGTTGTCGATCCCGGTGTTGGGACCCCTCGCAAACCGATCCTGGTAGCGGCGAATGGGCAGTTTTTTATCGCGCCGGACAACGGGGTACTCACTCTGGTCATGGCGGCAGATCCCCACGCGAAGACCCGGGAGATCACCAATCGCGCTCTATGGCTGCCGTCGCCTTCCCAAACGTTCCACGGCCGCGACATTTTCGCCCCGGTTGCCGGCGCGCTTGCCAGTGGAGCGGTCAGAGCGGAAGAGGTCGGGCCCGCGCTCCACGAAGTAAAGCATTTGACAGGCCTACATCCTGAGCGGGTGGACAAAAATACGTGGCGCGGAATGATTTTGAGCGTGGACCACTTCGGCAACGTGATCACCAACTTTTCGGTTAGTGCATTTCCGCAGATTGCGAATCGGGCGTTTGCGCTCGAAGCCGCGGACCAAAAGATCACCGAATTCCGAAGAACCTTTGGCGATGCGCCGCAGGATCTCTGCTTTGCCTATTCAGGCAGCGGCGGCTATATTGAATTGGGTATGAATCAGCGCAGCGCGGCGGCGTTTCTGGGCGTCAGGGCGGGGCAGAGACTCATGCTGCGCGTTACAATCGTTTAATTCCTGAAAAATGCGGAACTTCGTTTCCGCAGACCGTGCAATGACCGTAGCCGAACCCATTACCCTCACGCGAGCGGGCGAATTCCGCGAAAAATTGCAATCGAAAATCATCGTTGCCGATGGGGCGATGGGCACCATGCTTTACGCCAAAGGCATCTTCATCAACCGCTGTTTCGATGAGCTAAACCTGTCATCCCCGCAGCTCGTAAAAGAGATCCATCAGGAGTATGCGCGGGCGGGCGCCGAGGTACTGGAAACCAATACATTTGGGGGAAACCGGGTTCGGCTAGGCGCCTTTGGATTCGTCGAGAAGCTGCGCGCCATCAACGAAGCGGGTGTGCGCCTGGCCCGCGAGGCAGCGGGAACGCGAGCCTTTGTGGCCGGCGCGATCGGCCCGTTAGGAACGCAGATTGAGCCGTTGGGGCCCATGTCGTTCGCTGAAGCTCGCCAAGTATTTCGCGAACAGGCAGACGCTCTGGTTGGCGCCGGCGTCGACCTGCTCATCATCGAGACATTCTATGACTTGAATGAGCTTCGCGAGGCCATTCTGGCGGCCCGCGAGGCCGCTGGAGCCGAGATGGTGATTATGGCTCAGGTGACCGTGAATGACGACGGCAGCCTGCGTGACGGTGCCAGCACGGATACGTTCACGGCAAAAATGAACGAGCTGCCGGTGGACGTAATCGGGGTGAACTGTTCGGCCGGTCCGAAGGTAGTGCTCGAAACCGTGGAACAGATGGCGCATCTCACCAGAAAGCCGCTCGGCGCCATGCCGAATGCGGGACAACCCGCGACGGTGGAGGGCCGCAACATTTATCTGTGTTCGCCCGAATACATGGCGCAATACGCCAGGCGCTTTCTGCAGGCCGGTGTTCGTGTCATAGGTGGATGCTGCGGAACTACTCCCGAGCACATCAAGCTGATTTGCAGCGAAGTTCGTTCGCTGCAGCCGGTTCAGCACCGCACGACGGTTACCGCCGTTGAAGCGGGCAAGCCGGAAGTCAAGCGCTTGCCGAAAGTGGCTGTTGCAGAAAAATCACAGCTTGGCCGAAAGCTTGTGGACGGCAAATTCGTTGCCTTCGTCGAGATCCTTCCCCCTCGCGGAGTGGATGCCTCCAAAGAGATTGCCGGAGCGCGGCTCTGTAAACAGAACGGGATCGACTGCATCAATGTGCCCGACGGTCCACGCGCCAGCGCGCGCCTCAGCGCTCAGGTCACTTGCCAACTCATCCAGCAGCAGGCCGGTATCGAAGCTGTGCTCCACTTTTGCTGCCGCGACCGCAACATCCTGAGCATCCAATCCGAACTGCTGGGAGCGCACACTGCCGGCGTCCGGAATCTCATCTGCATCACCGGTGATCCGCCGCGCATGGGCACCTACCCGGATGCCACCGCGGTGTTCGATGTGGATTCCATCGGCCTTACTAATATCGTCAATAACCTCAACCAGGGGCTCGATATTGGCGGCAATCCGATGGGGTCGCAAGCGGCCTTGCTGATCGGAGTGGGCGCGAATCCCGGCGCGCTCAATATGGATGAAGAACTGCGACGCTTCGCCTGGAAGGTGGAGGCGGGTGCGGAGTATGTCGTAACACAGCCGGTGTTTGACCTGGACTTGCTCGCCTCGTTTCTGAAGAGCATCGAGCAGTACAGATTGCCGGTCATTGCGGGCATCTGGCCGCTGACGAGTTACCGGAACGCCGAATTTATGGCCAACGAACTGCGCGTCCCGGTGCCGGATCAGTATATGGACCGGATGCGGAAGGCCGATAGCGCCGAGAAGGCTCGGGCCGAAGGCACTGCCATTGCGCAGGAAATGGCCCAGCGCTCCCGTTCCATGGTTCAAGGAGTACAATTGAGCGCACCGTTCGGCCGCTACGAGATGGCCATTCAGGTTGCCGAGGCACTGGGCGAACGCTAAACTGTCGGAGTACCCGGCGCTTCCGTTCGGGATCTGACTCTTCCATCAAGTGGCGACCGATCTCATCGAAATCGACGTAGAGAATCCGTATCCGGGCGCGATTGACCGCGCTGTTTCCGAGATCTCTCGCGGGCGCGTGGTTGGCGTCCCTACCGATGCTCTGTACGTGCTGGTCGCCGACCCGTTCAACCTGCAGGCCGTTGGCCGAGTCTTCAAGTCGAAGGGGCGGGAAGCCGTCCGATCGCTTCCGCTAGCGGTTTCGGATACCTTGATGGCCGAGGACCTGGCAAAAGAGTTGAACAGCCGGTTCTACATTCTGGCGCGCCATTTCTGGCCCGGAGCTTTGACCATGATTGTTCCGGCTGCTGCCAAGGTGCCTCTCAAGGTTACCGGCAATACCGGGCGGCTCGCGATGCGCCACGCCAAATCAAATCCGCTGAACGCGATTATAGAAAAATTGGGACACGCCCTGATCGCGACCAGCGCGAACATCTCGGGCGAGCCGACTGTCTGTACGGGCATCGAACTTTTCGCCACTATGGACGGCCGCATCGATCTTGTACTCGATGGCGGGGCTTGCCCCGGCCAGGGATCTACAACCGTGGACATCACCGAACCATACTGGCGGGTGATTAAGGAAGGCGCGATTTCCGAAAAGGAAATTGCCGATCGGCTTAAGGAAACGTAGCGAAAGGCGTCAGCATCCCGGCTTCATGGCTCGTGGTTGGCGCGCTCACGCGGCAAAACACATCCGGTGTCGACCGGAACCGCTTCACGAGTTTACGTGTTACGCTGTTTATCGTGACGGAACACCAAAACATCACGCTGAGCTTGCCTCGCGACCTCCTGAAGCAGATTAAGCGTCTGGCGGCTGATCGCGAAACGTCTGTTTCGTCGCTCACGGCTGACGCCCTCATGCGCCTGGCGGACGAAGCCCGGCGGTATTCGGCAGCGCGCCGACGCTCCCTCATGGCTCTGCAATCTGCCGGGTCTCTCGGCACAGGTGGATGTCGTACATGGTCGCGCAGCGAACTCCATGAGCGCTGAATCGGCACAGGAATTTATCGATTCCAATATTCTGGTCTATGCCTTTGACGCTTCAGCGGGAGCCAAGCACGCGAGTGCACGGCAACTGCTCGCGCGACTTTGGGATGCCGGAACCGGATGCCTGAGCGTGCAGGTGCTACAGGAGTTTTTTGTCACTGCGACCCGGAAGGTTGCTCAGCCGCTTCCGGTGGATGAAGCAACCGAACGGATCCGGGAGTTTGCGGTATGGAAGGTTTTCGCTCCTACGGCAAATGATGTCCTTGCCGCAATTGCTCTACATAAGCAGGCCCAACTTCATTTCTGGGACGCGATGGTGGTTCAGGCTGCCACAGAATTGGGATGCGGTGTGCTCTGGACCGAGGACATGAATGATGGGCAGATCCTGCGGGGGGTCCGCATTCGTAATCCGTTCACGGCTCTAGGGCCGGCGATTTGACACGAGCATATTATAGGAGACTCCGCTTTGAACAAAAAGGTCCTGCTAGTCGCATTGGATATCCATATTTGCAAGGAGCTGCCACCGTCAATGAAGCCCGGGATCAATTCCCCGAGGTCAGCTTTTTTGGACGCCTCCTGAGCGGGCGACGGTAGCCAACCGTCACGCAGGAATCTTTCCAGCCCACAAATCCGAATTCTCCCAGGTCAAGTCTTCGAAACTTCACTTCGGATAAATCCAGAATTCACCGCCGCGGTTTATACTAATTCAGACTCAATTTTGGGGGAGTACTATGTCGTTGTTTCGGGCAACCACTGGTTTTTTCTTTCTGTGTATCTTCGCACCAGGATTCCTGTTTGCACAGTTCGAATCGGGAACTGTGCTTGGAACCATTCACGATCCGAGCGGAGCGAGTGTTGCGGCTGCAAACGTGACGCTCGAAAATACAAAGACCGGAGTCACGCTCCAGACGAAGACGAATTCAAATGGAGATTACGAATTCGTTAACGCCCGCCTCGGCACATATCGTATTCGGGTCGAAGCGTCTGGCTTTCAGACCGCCACAACCGACAGCTTCGATCTCACCGTAAACGCGCGGCAACGCGTCGATCTCTCACTGCAATTAGGCCAGACTTCGCAGAACATCACCGTCAGCGGTGCGGCAACCCTGCTGGAAACGGAGAGCAGCGGGCGCGGCCAGGTTATCAATTCCAGGCAGATAGTCGATCTCCCGCTCAACGGACGATCCTATGCGGATCTGACGCTGCTGGTGCCCGGCGTTGCCAGATCTCCGCTTGAGAACCAGACCGATAACAGCCGTGATGCTTCTTTCAATGTGAATGGACAGCGAAGCGAGCTGAATAATTTCCTGCTAGACGGCATCGACAACAACGCCTATGGAACCAGCAATCAGGGCTTTTCGAATCAAGTGATTCAGCCCAATCCGGACGCGCTCGCAGAATTCAGAGTCGAAACCGACAATTACAGTGCCGAGTACGGACGCGCCACTGGTGCGGTTATCAACGCAACCATTAAGAGCGGAACCAACCAGTTGCATGGCGAACTCTGGGAATTTTTGCGCAACACAGATCTGAATGCAACCGGCTTCTTTAAACCGGTGAATGGAGTCAAGCCCGCCTTTATTCAGAACCAGTTCGGCGCGGCGGCCGGCGGCCCAATCGTCAAAAACAAGATATTTCTGTTTGCCGATTATGAAGGATTTCGGCGGGTATTTCATCCCATCCAGTTCGCTACCGTACCTACGGTGGCGATGAAGCAGGGCAATCTGGGGCTCGCCGTCAGAAACCCGATCACTGGCATCCTCTATCCCAATGGAGTTCCGCAATCCGCTATCATTCCATTCGCCCAGACGGTGCTTTCCGAACTTCCAGATCCAAATCTGCCGGGCAATTCCAACAATTTCGAATCCGCGCCTGCCGACACGATTAAGAGTGACAAGGGCGATATCCGCTACGACGAGTACTTCGGACA
>DATIMA010000027.1:0-34062 GCA_035475915.1 Bryobacteraceae bacterium | reverse complement strand
GATAGGGTATCCCACAACCTGGCCCGGACCATGATATGTCACATCCCCGCCCCGATCGGTTTCGTAATATTCGATGCCCGTGCGCGCCAGAATCTCGCCGCTTGCCAGCACGTGCTGCAACTTCCCGTTGCGGCCCATGGTGACCACATGTGGATGCTCGACGAACAGCAGGGTGTCGACGCCCCGGCCCTGCTGCCGGGCTGTTACCAACTTCCGCTGAATTTCGAGCGCCGCCGAATAGCGCGTGTGCCCGAGATCGATTACCTCAAGCGGCCTCATATATTAGCCATCAGCTATTAGGCTTCAGCGGTCAGATGTTGATCGCCAAGCCGTACACATTGTTGAACGCTTCCCCAATGGCCTCGTAGATGGTCGGGTGAGCGTGGATGGTTGCCATCATACTTTCCACCGTAGCTTCGGCTTCCATCGCCGTAACCGCCTCCGCTATCGACTCGAAGGCTTCCGGACCGATAATATGCACGCCCAGAATCTCACCGTAGGTCTCCTCCGCGATCACTTTCACAAAGCCCTCGTGCTTGTCCAGAATGGTCGCTTTGCTGTTTGCGGCGAATGGAAACTTGCCCACTTTCACCTTGAATCCCTGGGCGCGCGCCTGCGCCTCGGTCAATCCGACGCTGCCGATACCCGGGTCCGTATACGTTGCGCCCGGAATGCGATTGCGATTGATGGGTCGGGCCGGTTTGCCGGCGATGTGAGCCACGGCAACCATCCCCTCAGCAGTCGCGACATGCGCCAGTTGCGGAGTTCCCGCGACGATATCGCCGATTGCGTAAACGCCCGGCTCGCCGGTCGCCTGGTTCGCATCCACCTTGACGAATCCCCGGTCCAGTTGCACTTTCGTGTTTTCCAAGCCGGTATTCTCGGTATTCGGCCTGCGGCCAACGGCCACCAGCAGCTTGTCGAATTCCATTTCTTCCCGGTTGCCATTCGCGAGAGTTGCGCTCAGGCTCACGCTATTTGCGTTCTTGCGAATGTTCTCTGCTTTGGCGCCCGTCTCGGTTCGTATTCCTGCCTTCTTAAAGTGCTTCTCCAGCTCTTTTGAAATCTCCTCGTCTTCAACCGGAACCAGCCGCGGCAGCATTTCCAGGATGGTCACTTTGGAGCCGAAGCGATTGAAGATGGACGCGAATTCGACGCCCACCGCACCCGCGCCGATGATCCCGATCGTTTTCGGCACGGCCGGCATATCCAGAATCTCGATATTCGTTAGGATCAGATTGGCATCAGGCTGAAGTCCGGGCAACATCCGGGCTTCCGATCCTGTCGCCAGGATAATATTGCGCGCCTCTACCGTCTGCGTGCCCTTCTCGCCGGTGACTTCGATCCGTCCGCCGCCGAGCAGCCGAGCCTGGCCCTTGATCACGTCCACTTTGTTCTTGCGCATCAGGAACTCGATGCCCTTCGAATGCTTGGTGACGATCTTGTTTTTTCGATCGAGAACACGCGGATAATTCAGTTGCGGATCTCTGCATTGGATACCCTGGGACTCGGGGTCCTTAAAATAGTCCCAGACATCGGCTGTATGAAGGAGCGCTTTGGTTGGAATGCAGCCGACCAGCAGGCAGGTGCCGCCCAGCCGGGGTTGACGCTCAATCAGCGCAGCCTTCAAGCCGAACTGGCCGGCCCTTACAGCCGCCGAATAGCCGCCCGGACCGCTGCCAATTACCACCACATCGTATGCCATTTTCGCTTTGATTTTAGCAGTCGGCCTTATTTTTCATGGGTTTCAGCGGAGTGCAACGGTCTGTCTCGCAGCTACGTATCATTGAAGTAGAGCTATGCGTTCGATCGTTTGCGCGGCACTGGTATGTTTTTGTCCCTTTATGGAAGCCGCCCAATCGCGCAATGAAGCGCCTGCGCCAAAGGCAGCCAAGAAGCAACCTCCGCCCGGCGCTTTGCACGCCGTCAATATCAAAGGCAATCAGCTCTATTCGACCGCCGGAATTCTAAAGGAATTGGGTCTCCGTGTTGGTCAGCGAGTGGACCCGCAGGTGATAGAGCAGGCGCGCAAGAAGCTGCTCGGCACGGAACTGTTCTCGAACGTTACCGACGAATACCGCTTCAGCGGCACTGTCCCTCCCGAATACAATCTGACCTTCGAAGTCACCGAGATACAGCAGATCTTCCCTATGCGTTTTGAGCGTCTCGGCATGTCGCCTGATGCCATCCAGAAGTATCTCCAGGCTCACGTCGAGCTGTACGCAGACCGCATTCCCGGTACGGAAGGCGTTCTACGCCGCTACTCTCAAGCAGTCGAGCAATGTATCGCGCAAACGCATCCGAATGTGAAGGTCAGGGCGGCCATCTCGAACGACGACCCGCAGCAGCTCGCAGTGCTCTTTACGCCGGATATTCCGGCCCCCACCATTTCACAAGTAACGGTCACGGGCAATCAGGCGATTGACACCGGCACGATCCTGCGGGTCGTGAATCAGGTCGCCGTTGGCGTTCCGCTCTCCGATACGCGGCTGAAGTTGATTTTGGACGGCGCTATTAAGCCGCTATACGCTGCGAAGGGATACGCGGCGGTTACGTTCCCAAAGGTGGAAACCGAACCATCGAAGAACAACCTGGGCGTGGTGGTAAAGGTCGAAATTAAAGAGGGGCCGCTCTTCACGTTCGGGTTGATCCATTTCCACGGGAGTGGCATGGACGAGGATGAGATTCGGGCGAATATTCCGTTCAAACCTGGCCAGGCATTTAATGGAGACCAAGTCGTCAAGTTCCGGCTAGAACTGCAGCACCGAATGAGACGGCGTGGTCTCCTGGACGCCACCGTCACGACTCAGACGCAAACGGACGACAGCAAGCGGGCTGTGAACGTCACTTACAACGTCATTCCTGGCGAAGTCTATAATTTTCAAACTCTGGATATCAACGGCTTGGATATCACGGCACAGCCGGCGATCTCCCGGTTGTGGGGCGAAAAAGCCGGGCATCCCTTCAATCCCGACTACCCCGATTTCTTCCTGAAGCGCGTCCGGCAAGAAGGGATTTTCGACAATCTGGGCGATACGCACTCCGACTATACGGCCGATGCTTCCACGCATAATGTGACGGTCCATCTGTACTTCAAGGGCGGCAAGACGCAGGCCCAGCGCGAAAAGGAGAAGCAGGAAGAAAAAGACAAGCGAACCGTGGACGGAAGCTGGAGTCCCTGGCCGTATTAAGGGTTCGGCGTCGCGTAGAAGCCATCGACGAGACCACCGGGGGTACACGGAGCCCCCTCGCAAATGCCGGCGGCAACGTTGCTGTCACTTACTCCCCAGGGCTGGGAGTAAGCAGGCAGCCCTGAGATCTGAACCATGCTTCCGTTGGCTAAGTCGTACATAAAAGCGCTGGGGCCGCAGATTCCGACGACTTGCCCGTTGTTGTTAATTCCGGTAAGCGAGGTGCTTGATTGCCCTGCACAGTCAATATTCGTCCATCCGTCGACCTTCGAATACACGAATCCGTGATAGCTACCTTTGGAGCCCACGTAAGAGCCAGCAATTTGTCCGATCCCGTTGATCCCCACGATGGTGGTGTTTTTGGTGCCGGAGTGGTCAAACGAAGTCCACGTGCCGTTATCGTATAAGAAACCGTGTGTGATGTTAGAAGCGTCCAGCCAAGAGCCAGCGATCTGGGATGCGTCATTTATGCCAGAGGGGGCGGTGGTGTTTTCGGTGTAGTCGGGAGCGGCGTTTGGGGCGTTTAGCAAAGACACTGTGCCGCTTGATGTGTTCAAGAGGAAGCCAGGCGCAGGCCCTCCTACGCCTGGATATGGATAATAGTACCCAACGATCTGGTGGATGTTGTTAACACCAATCGGTCTCGCTCTCCCATTTACGTAATCGTTGATCGAAGTAAAAGTTCCACTCTGCCAATAGAATCCCACGGAAGTACTGTTCGCGTTGCATTGAACGCAGTATTCTCCTGTCAGGATCGGCGAGATGGGATTGTTGTTGTTATCGAGCTGGTGCATGTATCCACCGTTGATGCCCAAAATGGTGGTATTGGGAGGAGAATCGGGATAATCGACGAGCGTTACAGTCCACGAGGAGTAGGTCTTAACTCCGTTCGTACCTGCAGCCGAAGCGTCATTGATGTCGCGATCAATGCACCAGCTAGGACAACTAAAGCTGACGCCTCCATAGGTTTCACCCGAGGGACTGCTGTCGTTGTTGTAATTGAGATATTGATGCATCCTTTGATTGGTCGACCAGAAGATATCCTCGAGGGCACCGAGATGCCAGATCGTCGCCTTGCTGTCGAACTTGGCAACCCAAATCTCATCCGGCACTGGCGATGCATTCGAAATATTTTGCTCTGCCGGGTCGGGATTTGCGTAAACGCCCGCCGAATAGCCCAGGGAATGCAACTCGCTCACCCAGCCACCAAGATATGCGGTTACCGAGGAGGCGCATTGACTGTTACTGGTATCGTAATTCTCGATATCCTTGTATATAACCGTCTTGGATAGACCCAGGTTTGACGCAGCATTCGCCGCGCTATCGGCCTCAGATTTTCCTTGCGATCCGGCTGTCGCGGGATCAATCACCTGCGAATAGGTAATACCGATGGTGCAGGAGGCCTGCAGGCCGACCCAGATAGGAATCAGCCCCCATCCCTGACTCGTTACTTGTGTAACCCAGGCGCTGCTTAGTGTGGAGTCAGCAGCTCCACGATTGGGTGAGCCAGGTAGATAGACCGATGTGTCGTAGTATGGACTGTATTTCCACCAAGTCGCCATGTCGGAAACCGACCTGACGTAAGACATGTCGAAGCCGAGATGCTTGCTTATATGAGTGCTGCTGCTACCGCTAGCGGCGAGTGTTTCGGCGCTGGAGGAGAGCAAATCACTTTGTGTGACGTTCGCCGCAAGTCCCTTGTGAATCGGCACTGTCGTGCTAGGTAACGCTGGTGTGTGCGACGGGCCGATATGTTTCCAGGTTGAGCCCCCGTCATGTGTGGCGAGCAGTCCGCCCTCCGCACTCCACACCCAGCCGTTGGTAGTATCTGCAAATGTGAGTGCGATGACCCCGCGGTCTGAGGCACTTACGTCCGAAGAGCCGCCGTTGAGTGGGATTGACGCGACACTAACGTTCCTGGCGCTCGATCCTGTTGAGACAATCATCGCGGAGTCGACAACAGCAAAGATTGCACCTGCGGCCTCACGAGCCTCGTTCAACACCTTGATCGGTTGCCACGTTTTACCAGTGTTGGCCGTCGAATAGACAATGAGCTTCGATGGTGTGCCGGACGGCCCCGAGTAATGCACCGCGAGATATCCCTTCTGTTGGTCTTGGAAAACCGGGATCCCTTGAAACCTTCGATAAATAGCTGATCCGATCTGGGGCGGGGAAAGGCTGACCTCCTGCCAGGTATTGCAGCCATCGTGCGTGACGTAGAGTTTGTCCCCTCCAAAATAGCCAAGGAGCCATCCGTCTCGCAAAGAGGCGAACGTGATTGGCCCTGAGAAACCTGGGCTGTTAACCCAATTCCACGTTTTCCCACCATCTTCGGTCGCAAGCAGCTTGCCCGGTTTTGAGAGGCCCTCAAACGCAATGTCCAGCCAGCCGTGCAGCGAATCTACAAAGTAAAGGTCCGCCGGGCCAGCAAAGGTATCCTGAATCCATTGGGGCAGTTCCGGATAGGTGAGCGGCGTAAAGGACCAGCTTGCGCCACTATCGACAGTATGCGCGATCGTGTAGACCGTCGTTGCATTGGGGACGATCTCGGAGGGTGCGATTTGCTCTGGATAGGAGATGATCGCCCAGCCCTCGGACGTATTACGGAAGAATGGGATACGAAGGGTTATCGTCGCATGCGCAGCATCGGGCGGAATAGGGGTAATGTCCGTCCAGTGGTCACCCCCATCGGTCGTCCAGTACAGCCTGTTCCCGTCGGCTACCCAGCCCGTGTTTGGCGAAAGGAGCTTCATCGGCCCCGCTGCTGCGCGGGTTGGAACTAAGCACAGGAGAGGCAGTAGAGCGATTGCTAGCTTAGCCTGTATTCTTGAGGGGAGTCTAGGCAAGCGGAATGAGTCTGCTTTTCGATTGCTCATTGAGCACCTGATTTCATGTGGCGATAGTCTTTCATCGAGTGCCGCACCTCCGAATCGCGGCAGATTGCGATGCAAAAATTTCCAAGAAGTTCTCTCTTCGAAGTTCTCTCTTCAAGGAAGCTATCACGCCGTTCAGTGAATCGCCAAGGAAAAGTGCCTAAGATTTTTCTGATACTACGCTTTATAGTAATTGTGGTGCCAGTCGCAGGATTGGCGGCGAGGTGCGGATAGTAAGCGATTAAGACGAGCTATTTTTGGGGAGGAGACGTTATGCCACTTCCAACAGACAAAAAGCTTATCGATTTAGGCGAGAAGTTGCTCAATCAGTTCGATACTGTTTTTGGATTACACCCAGGCTTTCGGCCCGCTCATGCAAAAGGCGTGCTGCTGCGCGGAACCTTTACTCCCTCGCGGGAGGCTTCCTCCCTGACGCGTGCGCCTCACATCACTCGCGATTCCACTCCGGTAACAGCTAGATTCTCGAATTCGACTGGCCTTCCGCTAATTCCTGACAACGATCCCAATGCAAATCCACGCGGATGCGCGATCCGTTTCCATCTGGCCGAACACGTACATACCGACATCATTGGCCATTCAACCGATGGATTCCCCACGCGGACGGGGGAGGAGTTTCTGGAATTCTTACGAGCCGCAGCCGCGTCGGCCGCCGGGTCAGAAACACCTTCGCCGATGGAGAAGTTCCTTGGCAATCATCCGAAGGCACTCGCATTCGTGCGGACTCCCAAACCGAGTCCATCCAGCTTCGCAAGAGAATCGTACTTCGGCGTGACGGCGCTGCGCTTTACGAACAAAGAGGGGGTCAGCTGCCATGGGCGCTACCGGATTGTGCCGGATGCCGGGAACGAACATCTGGACGATGCGACCGCCGAGAGCAAGCCCGCAAGTTATCTGTTTGACGAACTTGCCGAAAGGGTTACCAGGAGCCCAATAAGCTTTCAGGTTCTTGTTCAAGTTGCCGGCGACAACGATATCGTGAACGATGCGACCGTTCATTGGCCTGAGGATCGCGCCCTGGTCAATCTGGGTAAAGTCGTTCTGACAAGCCGGGTTGCCAATGATGCGGAGGAACAGCAGCACATCATTTTCGATCCGATTCCGCGCGTTGACGGAATCGAAGCATCAGACGATCCACTGCTGGAATTGCGCGCCGCGCTCTATTTGCTGAGCGGACGGCGCCGCAGGCAGGCTGCCGGGAATAGAGCCGACGCCGCCGGAACTGCCAGTTGATTTTGCGTCGATGAACCCGAATCAGCTCCCGGCGATCATTGCCACCTTAAAGGCAACCCAACTCTTCTCTGCTTTAGACAACACTGAGATTTCTGCAATCGCGGGCCGTACTCTCATCCGGCGATTCTCCGCCGGTGAATTGTTGTTCTCTGAAGGCGAACCGTGCGAGGGCCTCTACGCGGTGGCGGCCGGGCGCGTGCGTATCTTCAAAACATCGCCCGCAGGAAGGGAGCAAGTGCTAACCATCGAGGGTCCTGGCAGCTCGATTGCCGAACTGCCGGTCTTCGACGGGGGACCGTATCCAGCATCGGCGGCAGCGGTCGACGAGGCGCAGTTGCTATTTGTATCGCGAAGCGATTTCCGGGCCTGTTGTCTGGAGCACCCCGAAGTGGCGTTGAAGCTGCTGCAGGTTGTAGGCGGGCGATTGCGGCGGCTGGTAGGGATTATCGAAGAGCTTTCCTTTACAACATTGCGGCACCGCCTGATTGCCTGGCTGCTGCGTGAAGCGCAAGCGCACGGCCACTCAACTCCGGAAGGAACCACGTTTGAGCTGGGCATCAGTCATCAGGAACTGGCTGCGCACATAGGCACGGTCCGCGAACTCGTTTCGCGCAACATGGCGCGCCTGCAGGCGCAAGGCCTCATTAGAGCGCAAGGCCGTGAGATCACGATCCTGGATTCGGAGGGATTGGAGTCCGAACTGGGTTCATCCGTGTAGCCACAACTCCGTCACGACCACTCCCGCGCTCTCGGGATCACGACTCCGAAAAGGGCCATGCCTCCCAGCGCCTTAGGCTTGCAGTTCGACTTCAATTTCGCGAATCAATGATGTTGGCGAGAGATCGACGTGGAGATTCTCCCAATACGTGCGAATGGCCTCGCTTGCTCGCGAGGATAGCTCATCCATTGAAGCTCCAGTGACGAGAATGGTTGGGAGTTCTGGCACGTATGCGCTATAACCGTTCGAATCGCCTTCGATTACGAGAGAGTACTTGCGGGTCACTGTTCCGGCTCCTCTATACCAGTCTGCCTCAAGATGGCACGATATGTACCTGGGCGGACATCGTCCCCTGCTCCGCCCGATACGACGGTAATCCGGCCATCGGGGCTTCGGAATACCCTATGATCTCCGGTTGTCCGAATGAGCCGTTCTTTTCGAGAAGTCGGATCACCTCACGAACCTTGAGAGGCATACCGGACATGATATCCAGCCGATGCTTTGCGGCGGAAATTCGTTCCGGCTCATGCCTTCCCGCCCAAGCTTCTGATAATCGCTTCCGCATCGTAAACGCATCCGCCCCAGATGCCGCCGCTCGCGTGCTGCAGAGCCGCCCATAAACGGGTATCTTCGGGAAGTGCGGGATCGGGCCGCAGGTCCTCGCGCGGCGCGCGTAGCGTCAGCCGGCGATGGCCCTCTTCGGCGTCAAACTGTTCCCCGCCTTCACCCACAAAGTTCACGTGGCCTTCGAGTTTGTTGCGGTCGACGGTGATCTCAATCAGATCCCCATCGCGCAGTCTGCCCACGGGACCGCCGGCGAGCGCTTCCGGTGAGATATGGCCGATGCACGCGCCGGTTGAAACGCCACTAAAGCGCGCATCAGTCAGGACCGCGACATGCTTTCCGAACGGCAGGAACTTCAGAGCGGACGTAATCTGGTAGGTCTCTTCCATGCCCGAGCCCATGGGGCCGCGGCAGATCAGTACGATCACGTCGCCTTCGCCGATCTGCCGTTTTTTAATCGCGTGGATCGCTTCGTGTTCGGTCACAAACACACGCGCCGGACCACGCATCCGGTACACCCCATCCGCATCCACAACTGAAGGGTCAATCGCGGTGCTCTTGACAACCGCGCCTTCGGGCGCGAGGTTTCCGTGCGGGAAGCATACGGTGGAAGTAAGTCCGCGCGCGCGTGCCGAATCGGGCGACAAGATCACGTCATCTGCCGCAACCCTGTCCAGTTCTTGCAGGCGGCCGCGGAAGCGCCTGCGCCGGTCCGATTCCTCCCACCAGTCGAGCATTGTGTCGAGGCTTTCGCCCGACGCGGTAAGCGCCTTCGCATTCAGCAGTCCAGCGCGCCGCAGGTGCAGCATCACTTCCGGAACGCCACCGGCCAGAAACACTTGTACGGTCGGATGATTGCGCGGCCCGTTAGGCAGCGCGTCTACCAGGCGCGGGATGCTGCGGTTGACGCGATTCCAGTCGGCTACCGATGGGCGAGGCAATCCCGCAGCATGCGCGATGGCCGGAATGTGCAGCAGCAGATTCGTCGATCCGCCAAACGCAGCGTGCAGAATCATGGCGTTCTCAATCGCGTTCTGCGTAACAATGTCACGCGTCCGCAGCCGGAGTTCCGCTAAGCGCAGAATCGAGCGCGCCGTCCGGCGGGCCATATCGATCCAGACTGGTTGCCCCGAGGGAGCCAGCGCCGAATGCGTTAGCGCGAGCCCGAGTGCTTCTCCCACCACTTGCGAGGTCGCCGCCGTTCCCAGAAACTGGCAGCCTCCGCCGGGTGACGCACAGGCACGGCAGCCCACTTCAGCCGCTTGTTCAAGTGAAATCTCGTGATACGCGAATCGCGCGCCGATGGTTTGCACTTTGCCTGCATCCTCGCCCTGTTCCGGCAGCAGCGTTACGCCGCCCGGTACCAGCGCGCACGGCAGATCGGGAGATCCGGCCAGCGCCATCATCATCGCCGGCAGACCCTTATCGCAGGTCGCGATGCCGATGACGCCGCTACGTGTCGGGAGCGAGCGGATCAGCCGCCGCAAAACGATGGAGGCGTCGTTGCGATAGGGCAACGAATCGAACATGCCCGTGGTGCCCTGTGTTCTGCCATCGCAAGGATCGGTGCAGGCGCCGGCAAAAGGAATCGCTCTCTGGGCCTTCAACTCACGCGCTGCTTCCGCGACCAGCAAGCCTACTTCCCAGTGACCGGTGTGGTAACCAAGCGCGATCGGCGTGCCGTCTGCGGCTCGAACACCTCCATGCGTGCTTAAGATCAGAATCTGTTTCCCGCCCAGCGCTTCCGGCGCCCACCCCATGCCGGCGTTTTGGGTTAGCCCAAACAGATTTCCGGACGGCTGCTCCAGCAGCATCTCAGCGGTTAAGGGAAGTGCGCCCTCCGGCCCGCGCGCATGCGTGCGGACGTCGAAGATGCTTTCATCGCCCGAATCGATAATCGTTTCTAATTTCATGCTGACTCCATTCTGCAGTTCGCGCGCTGGATGTCCGCTAGACTCAAAGTTTCTAACATGTCTGGCACATCTGCGGGAAGATTTCCGGAGCGCCGCCTGGTTGCCATTTACCCAGGTTCCTTCGATCCCCTAACCAACGGGCATCTGGACATGATCGCTCGCGGGTCCCGGTTGGCTGACCACCTCATTGTGGCGATACTCAGAAACACGCAGAAGCAGCCGCTATTCTCCCTTGAAGAGCGCTTTGAGATGATTGACGCCGCTACCTCGACTTTAACCAACATCGAAGTTGATTCCTTTGAGGGGTTACTTGTGGAGTACGCCGCCAGAAAGAGCGCGAATGCCATTCTGCGCGGTATCCGCGCCGTTTCCGACTACGAAGCCGAACTCCAGATGGCGCTGCTCAATCGCCGCATGCGGCCCGAGACCGAAACCGTTTTTCTCATGGCGGCGGAAGAATACTCGTTCATCAGCTCTCGAATCATTAAAGAGATTGTTACGCTCGGCGGAGACGTCTCGCAGTTCGTGCCCGCCTCCGTAGCTGCCCGCCTGCGTGCAAAATTTTCGCGCTGAATCTAAACTGGAAGTTACTATCATGCAAGCCACAGCAGAAATTGCCGACCGTATTTCGACCATCAGTGTTTCGTCCACCATGAAAGTGGCGGCGGATGCCGAGCGCCTCCGCCGGGACGGCGCGGATGTAGTGGATTTCGGAGCCGGCGAGCCCGATTTCCCGACACCCGAAAACATAAAACAGGCCGCGATTGCCGCTATTGGGGCAAACTTTACAAAGTACACCAACGCGGGCGGCACGCAGGAGCTTCGCGAAGCAATTTGCGAACGACACCGGCTTGATTTCGGCACAAGTTACGCCCTCTCTGAATGCATGGTGACGGTTGGCGGCAAGCACGCCATTTTTAACCTGATTCAGGCATTGATCAACCCGGGCGATGAGGTGATCATCCCTGTCCCCTATTGGGTTACGTACAAAGATGTGGTGAATTATGCGGGCGGTGTTTGCGTTTTTGTGAATACGGACGAGCACACCGGATTCGAAATCAACTCAGCCATGGTCGAGCGCCACATCACGCCCCGAACCAAGCTGGTCATCGTCAATTCACCTTGCAATCCGAGCGGGGCCGTACTTTCGAAGCAGGAGTTTCGCGCGATTTTCGATCTGACCTCCAGACGCGGTATTTTCCTCATGACGGACGAGTGCTACTGCCACTTTCTCTATGAGGATCAGCCGTTCTCGATTGCGGCGACGCCTGGGGCGAAAGAGACCGTCGTGGTAGCAGGCTCGCTTTCAAAAACGTATGCAATGACCGGGTGGAGAATCGGCTTCGCGCTGGCGCCCGCCCCGATCATCAGCGCCATGATCAAGCTGCAGAGCCACAGCACGTCAAATCCAACCTCTATCGCCCAGAAAGCAGCCGTGGAGGCCATGCGCGGCCCCCAAGATTCGGTTCCTGAAATGCTGGCTGAATACCGGCGCAGGCGCGATTTCGTGGTCAATCGCTTGCGCCAGATTCCAGGCGTATCCATTGTCACGCCCAAAGGCGCGTTCTACGCGTATCCGAACATTAGTGTTGCTTTCGCCAGCGGCCGCGTACAGAATTCGCTCGAGTTCGCCAGTGAACTGCTTGCGAAAGCTCAGGTCGCAGTTGTTCCGGGCGAGGCATTCGGAACCAGCGACCATATCCGAATTTCATACGCTACTTCCATGGCCCAGTTGGAACGTGGTCTCGACCGGCTGCACCACTTCATCGACGAACATTTCGCTGCACACGCCTGAGCGTTGCCGTGGCGGACGGAACTGGTCCGCAGTGTCGCGTTTTATTCCCACTCGATTGTCCCAGGAGGCTTATGGGTCAGATCGTAAAAAACGGCCGCCACTTGCGGTATCGCAAGAATCTGCTGCGTGAGTTCATCGATCATCTCCAATGGCATGAGCACGACATCGGCAGTCATCCCGTCGACTGAGTTGATTGGCCGCAGCACAACCGATTCAGGCGCCTCTTTCGTTCCGGCCGGAAGCAGCACAACCGGGAACTGCCAGACCTGGTCCTCAAAGCCGGTTTTCGAGCAGAATTCGCGCACGACCGCGTCTGCCTCACGCAGGATATCGAGCCTCTCCTTCGTGATTGCCGCTTCGAAGATGGTAAGCGAGGCGAGCCGCTCCTTGGCTCCGCAGAGCGCCACCACGCGATTGATATCGGACCGGCTATTCGTCAGTGCGGGCGCGATTGTCTCCACATCCGTCGGCGTGGGCTTGCGAGCGAGCGCCAGCACATTGCGGTAACTCCGGGCATCGCCCTGCACGCCGACCGTACGGATCGGTAGCAGAAAACCATCCGGAATTTCCGTTACGGTTCCATTCCGCTCCGAACACAAGCAGCGGATCGCCAGCCCGGGGCCGGGGAACGGATGCCTGGAAAGAAACCTTTCCGGTACGCCCAACTCGCGGCCGATCTCGCGCACTTCGTCTTTATAAAAAGAACTGAGCGGCTCCACAATGCGGCCGGAATCGATCAGCGCTTGAATCCCCGCCACCCGGTTGTGATGGGTTTTGATCAGATCCGCTTTCGCCGTGCCTCCGGACTCGATTGTGTCCGGGTAAATGGTTCCCTGTCCTAAGATCCAGCGGCCGTCGAGAAAGTGCTCGGTAGCCAGAATTCGTTCCTGCACTTTGACAAACTGCTCGCCGATGGCGAGGCGCTTTTCCTCGGGATCGTAGATGCCGTTCAGGGCAGTTAAAAACTCACCGGCCGCGCTATCCACCAGAAAATTCCGCGCGCCAAGCTCACTGAAAATGCCGCGAACGAACTCTGTCTCGGCTTTTCGCATCAGGCCGGTATCGACGTAAATGCCGAAAACGCGTTCGGAGCCTAACGCGCGCAGACACAGCGTGTAGGCGACTGTTGAATCAACGCCTCCGCTGACGAAGAAGAATACGCTTTGATCGCCGACGGTTCCGCGAATTTGCTCTTCAACTACTGGCACGCGCCGCGAAACATCCCAATCCTTTACCGCTCCGCAGATGGAAAAAGCGAAGTTCTCCAGAACCCGGCGTCCTGCATGCGTGTGTACGACTTCCGGGTGAAACTGAATCCCAAACAGTTTGCGCTCCGGGTCGGACATCGCGGCTACCCCGGAGACCTCGCTGCAGCCAATGATGCGAAAGCCGGCGGGAACCGCGGCGACGATGTCAAAATGGCTCATCCATATCTGCGAATTTTGAACTCCGGCCCAAAGCGCGTCGTTGCAGCTGACGCTCAAGTGGGCAAGTCCGTATTCGCCGCGCGAGCCCGTCTCTACTCTGCCGCCCAGATGGCGCGCAATCAGTTGATGGCCATAGCAGATGCCAAGCACCGGAATGCCCGATCCAAGGAGATTGGGGTCGATATCAGGGCTGCCGGATTCAAGTACGCTGGCAGGGCCGCCAGAGATAATAATGCCTTTGCGGCCGCGCAGATCGGAGGCGGGCGTGTCGCTCGGCTGCACGTCGGCGTACACTCCCAGCTCGCGCACTCTGCGCGCGATGAGGTGAGTATATTGCCCACCGGTATCGAGCACCGTAATTTGCGGGTCAGGAATAGCCGATTGCAAACTGGTCAGAAGAGCGAGCCTCTAGTGCAGGCTCGCACGCTGTTTCTCAAACCTGGATTTTGATTGGGTCAGAAGGTTACCCGCTTTCGGCATCGCTTCAATGGCCTTTTGGATCTCTGGATCTTGTTCAACCGCAATTCGCTGCGAATCTTCGTAGCTGAACGCCGTGATGTACATCTCCGCGCGGAGCTGATCGCGTATCCAGTCATGATCCCGGGTCCAATCGGCCTCGGAAAACTGTAGCCGGAGCTGTTTCAAGAGCCAATCGTGGAAGCTTTCCAGAACTGTTTCGTCCGGCGCCCAGCCCTTCGGCAGCTTCGTGGGATGGTCACCGAAATAAAACGCCGAGAAATTGAAGAAGGCGTTCTTTCGGGCTACATTCAATTCGAATGCATCCAATTTGGGCGCTTCAAATTTCTCGTCTGGAGTGATGCCTCCGCCGCCATAAACAACCCGCCCCAGGTCCGTCTGCTTCACATCCTGCGGGTCTTTCGACGCAGTCCGCTTTCCGTAGTAGTAGTCGAGGAACGAAATGTTCGAATAGTTCCGCTGAATCAAACGCCCGCTAGGAGTGTAATAGTGCTGGGTGGTGAGGGCAAGCCCGGTGTTGTCGCTCAGCGGGTAAACGGTTTGCACCAGACCCTTACCGAATGTCGTGTCGCCCAATATCCAGGCGCGGTCATGATCCTGCAGCGCACCCGCTACAATCTCCGCAGCGGAGGCCGAATAACGGTTCACGAGAACAACAATCGGGTAGCTCTCGCCATACCGGCTGCCATGAGCCAGGTAGGGCTTTTCGGAATAGGCGCGCCCTTTATGCGAAACAACCACCTGGCCACGGTCCAGCCAGCGGCCGGCGGTCGCCACACCTTCCTGTAGCAGACCACCCGGATTTTCGCGCAGATCGAGAATGAGTCCCTTGATATTCGGTTCGCCCAGAGCCTTCAGGTTGTCTTCCACTTCCTTGCTGGTGGTTTCCGTGAACGACTGAATCCGCATATAGGCGATTCCGGGCTTAACCCAAAATGCCGTATCGACGCTGTTGCGTGGAATCTCATCGCGAACCAGGTTGAACGTAATCGGCTTGGAGGAGCCCTCGCGGTTCACAACCACCTGAACCTTTGTTCCCTTCGGGCCCTTCAGCATGTCTGCCACTTCGGTAGTGTTCAGGTTGTCCACGCGTTTATCGTTCACTTCCATCAGAAGATCGCCGGGACGAATGCCTGCTTTGTAGGCGGGGGTGCCGCCGAACGGGTGAATCACCATTGGCTTGCCGGTTCGCGGCTGAGCGCCAATCAGCATACCGATGCCGTAGTACATTCCGTGCTGCTCTTCGCGCAGGCCGGCGAATTCTTTCGGATCGAAAAAGTTAGAGTGTGGATCCAGGGTTCGCAGCATCCCCGGAATAGCGCCTTTATAGATTGCTTTGTCGGGCGACAGCTTGTCTGAGTAGTTTTGATCGACGATATCGTAAATCTTTGTGAAAGATTCGATGCTGGCCTTCAAATCCTCATCGGATGTGGCGCTGGCGTTGTGCTGAGAGGCCTGCGAGGCCGCCGAAACGGATTGAGCGCCCGGACCAAATAAACCGCCCACGAGGGCGCATGAGGCCAGAAATAGGGGAACGAACAGGAAATACCGCCGCTGGGACGACAAATAAACCTCCAGGGTCTGACTCCAGTATAAACGCTAGAAGCGCCGGGCCGGGGTTACCGGAGCCGGAATACCGGGGTGGACGAAACATGAGCGAAAGGCCCTCATGTCACGCTGCTTCCAATCAGCTCCATATCTTCTTTCTAGCTGTTCTACTTTGGCCGCGTTGCCTTCACCATCGTCAGGCCGGTATCGTAATCAAGCTCGCGCGGCAGATAGCCATCGTTCTCACGCTGCCGTGTCATCCCGGCATTCGCCCAAGTCTCTGGAAAATCCGGCCGCCACGCTCTTCTGCCCCAATAGTAGCCCCGGAATGGATCGCGCGACTCGTTCATCCAGTTCAGTAAACGATCATGCAAATTGTTGCGTACGGCGGCATGATCCGGAAAATCAATCAGATTGTTCATCTCGCCTGGATCCGCTTCAAGGTCGTACAGCTCATCGGACACCATGAGATTGATCGCCAACTTGTACCTCCCATCGCATACGCAGCGGATTGGCTGAAACGCACCGAACCCATCGTGATCGACCTCATACCGCCCCCATTCGATGAACACCTCTTTTCGCACGCCCGTCTGTGGGTTTTTCAGCATCGACAACATACTGCCGCCCTCCAGCGTCTTCGGAACTTCAAACCCGAAGAACTCCATCAACGTTCCGTTCAAGTCGATGTGTGAGACCAGTTCTTTTGATACGGTATTTGCGGGCGCCTTTCCCGGCCATTTGGCAAGAAACGGAATACGCGTAATTTCGTCGTACATAGCCGGCCCTTTATCGCTCAGCCGGTGCGATTCCAGAAAAACGCCGTGGTCGGATGTATAGATAACCAAAGCGTTCGGAGCGCTCTTTTCAACCTGGTCGAGCACGCGCCCGATTTCGGCATCGATGAACGTATGAGAGCCAAAAAAATGCTTTGCGCGGATCGGTTTCGGGTGTTGCGCCAAGGTCCCCCCATGCAGCAGCGAATTCGCCCAGATACGCTGTTCAACCGGCTTCTGCGTTAGCGGATCCGTCACATTAGGATCGCTTGGAAACACAAAATTTTCATACATCCGGGAGTACTCAATCGGACAAAGGCTTGGGCCATGCGGTTCGTCGTAAGCGACCGCAAGCAGGAAATCCTGGTTCTGATGGTTGGCCAGAAAATCGACAGCCCGATTTGTAACCCGATGCCCATAGCACATCTCGGCGGTCCAGGTTGGATCATCTCCGGTCGATGGGTTCCTCGAGCGTTGCCGGTCTTTGACGGTGAGCTCAGTCAGATAGCGGCGCATGTCATACCAGTACGCGCCATTCCATCCGGGGGCCGGCACTCCCGTATCGAAGTAATCGGTTCCCGAAAGATGCCATTTGCCCATAAAAGCGCATTCGATGCCGCGGTCATGTAATCGCTGACCGATGCTGTGCACCGTCTCACCCAGAGGCATGCTGTTTCCCCAAACGCCATTCGTATGCGGATAGGTTCCCGTCCATATTGACGACCGCGCGGGCGCGCACACGGGCTGGCAATTATAAGCTCGGTCGAAGCGGATGCCTTGAGCAGCAATGCGGTCCAGGTTTGGAGTTTTCAAACCCGTATTTCTGTAACAATTCAACATGTCCCGCCGTACCGATTCGCCGAGAATGATCACCACTTGCCGGGGATCATTGCCCGTTTCTCGCGACGTGGCATTTGCGGCAGCAGTTATACTTGCCGCTCCCGCGGACTTCATAAAAGTTCTTCGATTCATAGACCGGTTACCTCGATTAAGATATCGAAGACCAGGGAAGGAGTGGTGCATCTCTTCACTGGAATGTGATGATAAGGGCCCGGTCACAATCAAAAACGCGCGATTGCCAGGCGTGACAGAATGCAGCCGAGACTCGGGGCAACAGCGGAAGTGCGCCCCTCTAGATCCGATGGAAACTCTTCTGAATATCCCGCATGCTGTAGCGCAGCGCGATAGGGCGGCCATGCGGACACGTCATGGGGTATTCGCACGAAGCAAGCGCCCGCAGCAGCCAGTCGATTTTTGCCGGTTCGAGTTTCATATTAATTTTGATCGCCGCGCGGCAGGCGATGGTGGCGCAAACATTGCGGCGGATTTCGTCAAGAGACGCCGAGCGCAGTTCGCTTTCCGCGATTTCCAGAATCTCGAAGACAATCTTCTCAATATCGCCGGGCGCAACGTTCGCCGGCGCCGCTTTGATCGCGATGGTGCGCTGCCCGAATGGTTCCGTCTCAAAGCCGCTCGCAATCAGCTCATCCGCGATGCGAGCGTACTCGAACTGCTGCGCCGGAGTAAGCTGCAGAACCAGTGGCATCAGTAATTGCTGGACCTCCAGGTTGCCCGATGCCCGGGCACGCAGCACCTGCTCAAAGAGGATGCGCTCGTGCGCCACGTGCTGGTCGATAATCCAGAGGCCATCCCGGCCCGCGGCTATCACGAAGCTGTCGTGGAGCTGCCCGAGCGGCCGCAAGTCCGGCAATGCCGCAAGCGTATCCACGCGGTCCCAATCGGCAGACACTTGATCGAGAGCGCCGTGCGTATCTGGAATGCGGCGCAGAGGAGTAGAGGGCTGCCGGACGGGAATCTGCTCCGAAAACTTGCTTATCGAAACAGGCGAGATCGCCGGCATGGCAATCTCGGGCAGTTCCGCGGCAGCGTCGCGAGGAATGACACCGTTTGGCTCAAGTTCTACGTCCGCTGAATCGTGCTCGATAACGGCAGTGAATTCGGAAAACGGCAGCGCAGCAGCATGCTGGACGGGTAAAGTACGGTTCGAAACAACGGGAGAAGCTGGTAGAGGAATGCTGGATACCGGCCGGCTTTCCATCAGAGCACTTCGAATCGCGTCGCGCACGAAATCGTGTACCATCGTGCCGTGGCGGAAGCGCACTTCCGTTTTCGACGGGTGAACATTCACATCCACTTCGCCCGGATTGCAGTTTAGAAATAGCAGCGCGAAGGGATAGCAGGCCGGCGGCATCAAATTGTAGTAAGCCGCCGAGATCGCATGCAGCAAAACTCTATCCCGGATCAAACGGCCGTTCACGAACAGAAAAACGGAGTTGCGGTTCAGCTTCTGCACGTGAGGTCCTGAGACAAGTCCTTCGAGAGCAAACGTGGCGACATCGGCTTCGGAAGGCTCGGATGCTGCGCCTCGGGTCTGCGGCGGTACACGCGGCGGCGGAAGAGGAATTTCGAATGTCCTTGGGCCAATACCGATCAGATCTGCAACGATTTCCGAACCGAACACCTGAAAGGCGCGGTCGCGGACACTTGAGACTGGCGTTACGTTCAGCAGTTCGCGGCCTTCATGGTAGAGCTCAAACCGCTTGTTCGCATGTCCCAGGCTGTAATGCGTGACGAGTGAGCCGATATGGGCGAGTTCGGTCTGATCGGACCGTAAGAACTTCTTCCGTGCAGGGACGTTGAAAAAGAGATCCCGAACCGTAATGGTAGTGCCAGTCTGGCGGGCGATCTCATCACAGCGCAGCAGTTTGCCCCCGGCGATTTCGACGGCCGTGCCAGTCTGCTCGTCCTGCGTTCGGGTTTCGAGCAGCAAACGGCTCACGGAAGCAATAGACGGAAGCGCTTCGCCGCGGAATCCCAGCGTGGCGATCGCGAGGAGATCCTTAACGTCGCTCAACTTGCTCGTGGCGTGCCGCTCGAATGCCAGAAGAGCGTCATCGCGCAGCATACCCAGCCCGTCGTCCTGAATGCGCATGAGTCGACGGCCGGCATTCTCGGCATCGATGCGTACTTCTGTAGCGCCGGCATCAAGGGAGTTTTCCAGCAACTCTTTGACAACGGAAGCGGGCCGCTCCACCACCTCTCCGGCAGCGATCTTGTTGGCTACGTTATCGGAGAGGATGCGGATGCGGCCCATTCACAGAGAGGACAGAATCATGAGCGTGAGCGAGTGGCGTTAGCCTCAGCCGTTCATCGCGGCAAGAAATTCGGCATTGCTGCGAGTCTTGCCGAGCTTGTCGATGAGTAATTCCATCGATTCGACCGGCGAAAGCGGATTCAGCACCTTGCGAAGCACCCAAACACGGTTGAGTTCTTCTCGCGGCAGCAGCAATTCTTCCTTACGGGTGCCGCTCTTATTAATGTCGATGGCAGGGAACACACGCTTGTCGACCAGCTTGCGGTCAAGGTGGATTTCCATGTTGCCGGTGCCCTTGAACTCTTCGAAAATGACGTCGTCCATGCGGCTGCCGGTATCGATTAAGGCCGTTGCAACGATGGTAAGCGAGCCGCCTTCTTCAATGTTACGGGCCGCGCCGAAAAAGCGCTTTGGGCGCTGCAGGGCATTGGAATCGACGCCGCCCGACAGCACCTTGCCGGAAGGCGGCACCACAGTATTGTAAGCGCGCGCGAGTCTGGTAATGGAATCGAGCAGAATCACGACGTCGCGCTTGTGTTCCACAAGCCGCTTGGCTTTTTCGATTACCATCTCGGCCACTTGCACGTGACGCGAAGCCGGTTCGTCAAAGGTAGAACTGATGACTTCACCCCGAACCGAGCGCTGCATGTCGGTAACTTCTTCCGGGCGCTCATCGATCAGTAGAACGATGAGGTTGATTTCGGGATGGTTCGTCGTAACGGAATTGGCGATGCTTTGCAGCAGCATTGTTTTGCCGGTACGCGGGGGAGCCACAATTAAACCGCGCTGCCCTTTTCCTAACGGGGTCAGCAGGTCCATTACGCGGCCTGAGAAGTTATCGCGCGAGGTCTCCAGCTTCAGCCGCTCATCCGGGTAGAGCGGAGTAAGATTATCGAAAAATATCTTGTTCCGCGCTTCCTCAGGCGGTTCGAAGTTGATTGCATCAACCTTGATCAGCGCGAAATAACGTTCGCCCTCTTTGGGAGGACGGATCTGGCCAGAGACCGTGTCGCCCGTTCGCAGGTCGAAGCGTCGAATCTGCGATGGCGAAACATACACGTCATCCGGACCAGGCAAATAGTTATACTCCGGCGCGCGCAGGAAGCCGAAGCCGTCGGGCAGGCATTCCAGCACGCCTTCGGAGAAGATGAGTCCGCTTTTCTCGGCTTGTGTCTGCAGGATTTTGAAAATGAGCTCCTGTTTCCGCAATCCGGCCGCACCAGGAACGCCCAGATCCTTCGCGATCTGGTTGAGCGCCTGAATGCTCATGTCCTTCAGTTCAACCAAGTCAAGCGTTGTGGTTCCATTGCGCTGGCCTTGCGCGCCGGTGTTACCGATCGAATGGCGTCCCCGGCGCTGCCCGTGCTGCGGACCTTGCGAGGTTGGCGCCTGCTGTTGGGTAGCTTGCGGCTGCGGCTGGGCGCCGGCAGTCGCCTGCACCACTGCAGCAGAGCTGTTCTCAGCGCCGCGGGCCTCTCCGGCGGGCGGCTTGCTTTCTGGCGCGGCTCTGCGCAGACCATCGCCTGCAGTCTTGCCGTTTCCCTTCGTCTCACCCTGCGGCCTGACCCGGTTCGGCGGCTTTTCCGGCTTCGGCTCGCCGGTCTTCTGTTCGCCTTCGGCCGCTTTCAGTTCTGGGGCGTCGGTTGCAGGTTTGCCTTCGCCTTCTGTCTCTAGTGGCTTCTCGGTGGGCTTGCCTTCGGAGGCAGCCGCGCGGGTTATTGCTTCTTCTTGATCTTCGAGATTGTTTGCCAAATTTCCCTCACTCCCCGGCCGTCGATGGCCGAGAACGCCACTGGCTGCTCCTCTGGAGTTACCCGTTGGATGGCGGCCAAGGCGGCTTTCAATTGATTGTTGCTTTTCAGTTTGTCGACCTTGGTGGCAATCACCCGGTAGCGACGGTTGTGGAACTCCAGCCAGGCTTTCAGTTCCAGATCCATATCCATCCACCCACGCCTGGCGTCGATGAGCAGGAACGACAACCCAAGGTTCTGCCGTTCGAACAAATAACTCTCAATCAACTCTTTCCAGCGCGCACGCTCTTCCAGCGGAACGTGCGCATATCCGTAACCGGGAAGATCGACAAAACTGAGGCCTTCACCGGCTTGGAAAAAGTTGATGAGCTGAGTGCAGCCCGGACGGGAACTGGTGAACGCCAGTCCAGGTTGATGCACAATCGCATTCAATAAACTCGATTTGCCAACATTGCTTCGCCCCAGGAAGGCGATTTCCAACGGGCTTCCCGGCTGGTTTTCGGCCGGGAACTGCTGCGGGTGCGCTGCGCTGATGATCAGGCTTGCGGCTGCTGCAGTTCCTACCACGGCTTTCTACTTTCGGGAGCGTAGTCTCGGCGTCCGAAGCAGAACTTCAGTGCGTCAAGTCTTCCGCCGGACGCCCGGACAGGTCCGCCGCGGTTGCGGTCGGAGCCAGCGGTAGCGCCACAATCTCCCGCTCCAGGGCAATCTTGAGTACTTCATCCATATTCATGACGAAGTGAAGTTTCATTTCTTTGCGAATATTCTCGGGAATATCCGCCAAATCCCTTTCGTTGTCGCGCGGCAGCACGATTTCGAAAATCCCCTGCCGGTGGGCTGCCAGAAGCTTCTCCTTCAGCCCTCCGATGGGGAGCACCCGGCCGCGCACCGTGATTTCACCGGTCATGGCGAGATCGCAGCGAACCGGAATTCCCGTTAGCGCGCTGCAAATACTGGTTCCAATTGTGATGCCGGCCGAAGGCCCATCTTTCGGAATAGCTCCTTCGGGCACGTGGACGTGAATATCAAGATGCCGGTAGAAATCCTTCGGCAGCCCTAAGTACTGCGCGCGGGAACGCACATAGCTCATAGCGGCCTGCGCGGATTCCTGCATCACATCGCCCAGCTTCCCGGTGGTGGTCAGCTTCCCGCGTCCTTCCATGACGGCGGCTTCCGTCGTCAGAATGGAGCCGCCCACTTCGGTCCACGCCAGTCCCGTCGTTGCGCCAATCTCGTTGTTCTTCTCAAGATCCAGATCGCGGAACTTAGCCGGACCCAGCATCTCGGTAACAACCTTCGGACTAATGACCACCTTGTCGATAGCGACAAGCGGCAATTCTTCCTTCTTGGCCTTCTTTTTGCCTTTCTTAGTGGGCGTTGCGGCTTCCTCCGTTGCTGCCTCTTCTTCGATCACTTCCAATCCATCGGCTTCGTCGGGAGCCGCTTCTTCCGCGGCCGCCGATTGTGCTTCCACAACCTTGCGGGCCACCTTGCGGCACAAGTTTCCTATCTCGCGTTCCAGGTTTCGAACGCCGGCTTCGCGCGTGTAGGACTGAATGAGCGCCTGCAAGCCCGCTTCGGTAAATTCAAGCTGCTCTTCGCTGATTCCAGTGTCCTTGCGCTGCTTGGCAACCAGGAAGCGCTTCGCAATCTCGAGTTTCTCCAGTTCCGTGTAGCCCGACAGCCGGATTACTTCCATTCGATCCTGCAGAGCGGGCGGAATGGTGTGAAGCACATTAGCAGTGGCGATAAAGAACACCTGGCTCAGGTCGTACTCTACGTCGAGGTAGTGATCCATGAACATGTAATTCTGTTCCGGATCGAGAACTTCCAAAAGCGCCGCAGACGGATCGCCGCGGAAGTCCATCGACATTTTGTCGACTTCGTCCAACATGACGATAGGGTTTTTGGTGCCCGCCTTCTTCATCATCTGGATCACCTGCCCGGGAAGCGCCCCGATGTAAGTGCGCCGGTGACCGCGAATCTCGGCCTCGTCCCTTACGCCTCCGAGCGAGAGCCGTACGAATTTGCGTCCGGTTGCCTTCGCAATGGACATTCCGAGCGATGTCTTGCCAACCCCGGGAGGCCCAACAAAGCACAGAATGGAACCTTTCGGATTCTGTACCAGGCGACGAACGGAGAGGAATTCAAGGATACGTTCCTTGATCTTCTCCAGCCCGTAATGATCGCCTTCGAGAACCTGGCCGGCGTGCCGGAGATCCCGAATTTCCTTGGTGCGCTTCTTCCACGGCACTGCCAGCAGCCAGTCGAGATAGTTGCGGGACACTGTGGATTCCGCCGACATGGGGGGCATGCCCTCCAGCCGCTTGAGCTCGGCCATCGCCTTCTCGTGCGCATCCTTGGTCATGCCGGCCGCGTCGACCTTCTTTTTCAGTTCGTCGAATTCGCTCTTTTCCCCGCGTCCGAGTTCCTTCTGAATCGCCTTGATCTTTTCGTTCAGGTAGTACTCTTTTTGGGCCCGCTCCATCTGCCGCTTCACGCGGCCCTGAATCGTGCGATCGACATTCAGCTTCTCGATTTCGATATCCAGCAGATCCGCCACGCGCGTTAGCCGGTCAATCGGATCGAAGATCTCCAGCAGTTCCTGCTTCTCTTCGATGGTGAGCTGTAAATTCGCGCCAACCGTATCGGCCAGCTTGCCAGGATCGTCCACGCGGATCGCGGCGATCATGGTTTCGTAGTTCAGATTCTGGCTAAGCTTGACGTATTGTTCAAACAGGGTCGTGACCCTGCTGGTCAGGCCTTCAATCTGCCCGCCCGCTTCCAACTTATAGTTGGTGGTCTTTACGATCGCTCGAAAGTAACCCTCTTCTTCGCTGACCGAAATGATCTTTCCGCGTTCGACGCCTTCCACCAGGACCTTAATGTTGCCGTCGGGCTGCTTTAGGCTCTGAACAATGTTGGCGACCGTTCCGACCGAATAGATCTCGTCAGGCCGCGGTTCGTCGATCGATGCATCGTGCTGGGTGGCCAAAAAAATCTTCTTGTCACCAAGAAGCGCCTCATCCAGGGCACGGACACTCGATTCCCGCCCCACTACGAAGGGGGTCATCATGTACGGGAAGATGACCACGTCCCGAATGGGCATCATGGGCAATCGCTTTGTATCCGTTTTATCTTTTGTCGTAACCATTGTGACTTTCTAAGTGGTAGTGTCCCGTGAACGGGGAACAGAAGAAACGCAGCAGCTTAATTGCCGAAAGAAGCTGCAGCCCGGCGGAATGTTTATCTTCAGATTAAGGACACGGCCGGCTAGCCCGCCTTTTCGAGCACAGCCATATTGATCTTCTGCGTCAGAACCATCTCCTTGGTCACGATAAACTCGCGAACCTTTTTGAATGTAGGGAGATAGTACATCAGGTCGAGCATGAGATCTTCCAGAATCATGCGCAGACCACGCGCGCCCACCTTGCGTTCCATCGCAAGTTGCGCAACGGCCTCAAGGGCGTCTTCGCTAAATTTGAGCTTAACATTCTCAAACTCAAATAGCTTCTGATACTGCCGGATGATCGCATTTTTCGGCTTTGTCAGGATCTGAACCAAAGCTTCCTTCGAGAGATCCTCCAGAACCGCCGTGACGGGCATACGCCCGATGAATTCAGGTATGAACCCGTATTTGATCAGGTCCACCGGCTGACACTGGGACAGAAGATCGGTGTCGCGCCGGATCGAATTCGGGCCGCGCCGGGGGGAGGTCTCCTTCTCTTCCGGGGGAATAAAGCCGATCGACTTGGTTCCCACTCGCCGGGCAATCACCTTCTCCAAGCCGATGAACGCGCCACCGCAAATAAAAAGGATATTCGTTGTATCCACCGGGGTAAATTCCTGGTGCGGGTGCTTGCGGCCACCCTGGGGAGGAACATTGGCAACTGTACCTTCGAGAATCTTGAGCAGGGCCTGCTGAACCCCTTCCCCCGATACGTCCCGCGTGATGGACGGATTCTCGTCCTTGCGGCCTATCTTATCGATCTCATCTATATATATGATGCCGGTCTGAGCCCGCTGCACGTCCCAATCTGCGTTTTGCAGAAGACGGAGAATAATGTTCTCCACGTCTTCGCCTACGTATCCTGCTTCGGTGAGCGTCGTCGCATCCACAATCGCGAACGGCACATCCAGAATGCGGGCCAGGGTTTGCGCCAGAAGGGTTTTCCCGGTTCCGGTGGGGCCAATCAGCAGAATGTTCGATTTCGAAAGTTCCACTTCGGCTCCGCGCTGCTTGTTCATCTGGATGCGTTTGTAATGGTTGTAGACGGCGACCGCCAGTTTCTTCTTGGTCGCCTCCTGTCCAATTACGTATTGATCCAGATATTCCTTCAATTCAAGCGGACGCGGTAGTTTGCCCGGGCTTCCGTAGCTTTGCTCATGCCGGTCATCTTCAATAATGGAATTACAAACCGCGATGCATTCATCACAGATATACGCACGCGGATAATCGCTTGGAGATGAGATCAGTTTCCCGACAACATCTTGGCTTTTGTGACAGAACGAACAGCGGAGGGAATCGTCAGATCCGGCGCGCTTCAAGCTGGTTCTCCTATAAAAAAAGGGAGATCGAGAGATCCCTTGCCCTGATCGGAAGAATTTTCATCACCAGTATATCAACAGTAGGTCACCTTTACGCGAGCAAACCCGGACAAAGTACGGCGTATCTGTACTAGCTTCCCGGGGGTCATCAAGCTTGCTTCTCGGCCTGCTCGAACAAAAATTGAAGGGTCTTTTCGGTCTGAATGTGACCCGCAATACGGCCGATAATCCCCTCTTTCTCCAGGCGCGCTCGCGTCACAGGCACCGCCTCCCGCTCCTGGCGGGCAATCCGCTGGATCTCGCGATCCACCTCGTCCTTCGTCGCGCCGATGCCTTCTTTCTCCGCGATTTTTTCGAGCAGCAGCGAAGCCCGTACATTCCGGACCGCTTTATCCCGCTGGGTTTCTTTGATTTTTGTCCAGTCGAGCTTAATCGAAGCGGGGTCAACGCCGCGGCCTGCAAAGTCGCTTAATTGGGCCCGCACCTGATTTTCGATTTGCCGGTCCACGTACGCTTCCGGAACCGCAAAATCGTGCGATTCAACCAGCCTGTCGATCAATTCCTCTTTGCCGGCCTGCTGGGCCGCATATTGCTTTTCGTGAAAAATCGATTTATGAACCGCTTCCCTTAGCTCAGCCAGATTCTGATAATCTCCCAGATCCCGGGCGAATTCGTCATCGAGCCCGGGAAGCTCCTTCTTGCGGACGAATTTTGGGGTAAGCTCGAACCGGATCGTCTTCCCCGCCAGCCGAGCCTGTCCATAGTCTTCCGGATAGGTGACGTTCACCTCTTTTGCTTCCTCAGGACTCGTGCCAATCAGCGCGTCGTTGAAAGCAGACAGGGTCTCTTCGCCGCCCACCTGGATCTGTACATCTTGATCGATGGGTTCCGCCAGCCCTTCCAGCGACTTCAGATGAACCAAAACATAGTCGCCGCTCTCAATGGGACGCGGATCGAGGTTGACGTAATCCGCCTTGCCCTCGCGCATTGACTCCAGGCGCTTGTCGACTTCCTCCTCGGTGACTGTCGGCTCTTCATATTTCACCGGCAGGCCGCGGTATTCGGCGAGGTCGAACTCGGGCGCCACCTCGAAATCGGCCTTAAATCGAATCGGTTGGCCGAGCTCAAACTGCAGATCGGTAATATCGGGCGTGCCGACAACCTTGAGCTCTTCCTTTTCGATGCGTTCGCGAAAAGCCTGCGGTACAAGCTGCTCGATAATCTCTTTGCGGATCTCGCTTTCGAACCGCGATTGAATCATGCTGACGGGCGCTTTGCCCGGCCGGAAACCCGGTAACCGGACACGCTGCTTGATCGAATTGGTAACGCGCTCTCTGGCTTTATCGACTTCATCCAGAGGCACTTCGACTTCAACCGAGCGCTTGCAATCCAGGGCTGTTGACACTTGTTCCAAATTCAATTACACCGCAGCCGTGGCAAGTTGAGATGCTTCGCGAAGGGCTTCCGCCTTGTCGGTCTTCTCCCATGTAAAGGTGTCCTCGGTCCTGCCGAAGTGGCCGAATGCCGCGGTCTTCTGATAAATAGGACGGCGAAGGTTCAGCTCTTTAATCATGCCGGCTGGCGTGAGCGAGAAATTTTCGCGGACCAGCTCGCCCAAGCGCTGATCCTCAATTTTGCCGGTCCCGAACGTGTTGACATGGACAGATACAGGTTCGGCCACGCCAATGGCGTACGCGAGTTGCACTTCGACCCGCGATGCGAGACCGGATGCAACCAGGTTCTTCGCTACGTAGCGGGCCATGTAGCAAGCCGAGCGATCCACCTTCGTCGGATCTTTACCGGAAAATGCGCCCCCGCCGTGGCGGCCCATGCCGCCGTAACTATCCACGATAATCTTGCGGCCGGTGAGGCCCGTGTCGCCGTGCGGTCCTCCAATAACAAAGCGCCCGGTCGGGTTGATGTGGAATTTGGTTTGCGAATCGATCATCCCGGAAGGGACGACCGGACTGATGACATACTTTTTTATGTCGGCCTCGATCTGCTCCGAACTAATATCATCATGGTGCTGGGTTGAGACCACCACCGCTTCGATGCGCTTGGGCTGCCCATTCACGTATTCGACGCTGACCTGGCTTTTGCCGTCGGGCCGGAGATAAGCCACTTCGCCGGATCGGCGCACCTCGCTGAGCTGGCGCACCAGTTTGTGGGCGAGCATGATAGGCAGCGGCATCAGCTCCGGAGTTTCGTCGCACGCATACCCGAACATCAGGCCCTGATCGCCCGCGCCGCCCGTGTCAACACCCATCGCAATATCGGGTGATTGCGATTGGATCATGTTGACCACAGCGCAGGTCTTGCAATCGAATCCGAAGGTAGCGTCGTTGTAACCGATGTGATTGATGACGCCGCGCACCAGCTTGGGAACGTCCACATAGGTCTTCGTCGTGATTTCACCGGCCACCACACAAATTCCGGTCGTGACCATCGTTTCGCAAGCCACCCGCCCGTACGGGTCATCAGTGAGAACGGCATCGAGAACCGCATCCGATACCTGGTCGGCAATTTTGTCCGGATGACCCTCCGTGACCGATTCAGACGTAAAAATGTATTTCATCAGTTTCTTAAGTTTATCAAGCACCGGCAGAAGCGCGAGAGGCTTTGAGTCCTCAACAGATTCCTCGGGATTTTCGATTGAATCACTAGATCAGACGTTAATGCCCACGCGCCAAAGTGCAAAGCCGATCGCCTGGCGCAGGAATTGCCAGCGGAGCTGCATGGGTGTTAGTGAGGCGCCAGGCGGACGGGGCGAGCCATATACCCGCATGCCGTGGGCCTCAAGCAATCGCTTGACGCGAAAAATATGATAGCCATCGCTGACCACAATGCAAGAATGCAGATTCATGCGATGCATTGTTTCGGCCGCGGCATCCAGACTCTGGGCAGTTGTAGCGCCTTCGGGCTCGGCGATAATGGCTTCGGACGGCACGCCGTGTTTGGCCAGATAGGCCCGTCCGATTTCGCCTTCCGTGAAGTCGGGATCGCCGCCTGCGCCGCCCGTGGTGAGTATGTAGGGAGCAAGCCCTTTTAGATAGAGAAGCAGCGCGTGGTTAAGCCGGGCTTGCAGAACAGGAGAGGGCTTGCCGCGGTACTCTGCCGCACCAAGCACGATGATGACATCGGCCGGCTGCGCTTCATCAATGGTCGACTGCCTTTCGATTTCCCGGGCAATATGGAAAAGATAGCCTGAGAGCACAATCGACAGCAGGATGAGCAAACCCGCTATGGCGCGCTTCATTCCGCCTGTTTCAGCGCTCGCATGTTAGAGAGTTGAACTTTCAGTTTACGCCGAATAAAGCAATCCATTTAACTATGCAGCTCACCAGCCCGAAGAATCCCTTTCTGCAGAGCGTCAGGCGCGCCGCAAATGACGGCCGACCGACCGAGAGCGGCTTGGTTGTAGCGGAAGGGCCGCATTTGACCGAGGAGGCTGCTCGGAGTACCAGCAAGTGGATTGTGGAACGCATTCTGACGACCACTGCCGGACGAGAGCGCCATGCGGAACTCTTGAGGCGTGCAAAAGCAGAGATAATCGAGATATCGGCCCAGGCTTTCCGTTCGGTTTCGGAAACTGGCTCGAATCAGGAAATTCTGGCGCTGCTTCGGCCGCCCCGATGGTCGCGCGCCGACGCGATGGGTTCAGACGGCCCGGTAGTCGTTCTGGATGGAATACAGGATCCGGGCAACGCGGGTACGATTGTGCGATCGGCAGAGGCCTTCTGCGCTGGAGGAGTCGTTTTTTTGGAGGGAAGCGCTAGAGTGGCGAATGGAAAACTGCTGCGTGCAACCGCCGGTTCTATTTTTCGAGTCCCCTTTCTCGAAGAGATCAGCCGGACGGATTTAGTGGCGGAGACGAGGCGTAGGAATTTGCCGCTGTATGCGCTGACGCCAAGGGGAGAGCTCACGGTGACGCAAGCTGATTTCCGCCAACCCTGCGTGCTGACCGTCGGCAGCGAAGGCGGCGGAATCTCCAGCGAGGTTCTGGCAAACGCCCGGACCGTAGCCGTGCCGGTGGCAAAAGTGGAATCTTTAAACGCGGCGGTAGCGTGCTCGATTGCACTTTTTGAAGCGGCCAGACAAAGAAGAAAGGCATGAGCCTCTTTGATACGACCCCGCCGACGGAGGCGGCAAGTAGAGAGGAGTCCGACCGGCCGCTGGCAGACCGGATGCGGCCGCGATCAATTGCGGAGTACGTGGGGCAAGAACACATCCTTGGCCCGGATAAGCCGCTGCGGGCGCAGGTCGAGAGCGGAAAGCTGACCTCGTTAATTCTGTGGGGGCCGCCCGGATCGGGTAAAACAACGCTGGCGTTTCTGATCGCCCAGCAAAGTCGCGCTGACTTTGTTCCGTTTAGCGCCGTTTTGAGCGGGATCAAGGAGATAAAGACGGTAATGGTCGAGGCCGAACGCCGCCGCCGGGCCGGGCGCAAAACCGTACTGTTCATCGACGAAATCCACCGGTTCAACAAGGCCCAGCAGGACGCGTTCCTTCCTTATGTAGAGCGCGGCGACGTGGTGCTGATCGGGGCGACCACGGAGAACCCATCTTTTGAAGTGGTCTCTGCCCTGCTGTCAAGAACGAAGGTGTATTCGCTCCGCGCCTTGGAGACGAGCGAGATTGTGCTGCTCTTGAAAAGAGCTCTTGAAACCCCAAATCGCGGGATGGGGCATCTGGGCCTAAAGATTGCGGATGAGTTGGTCGATGAGATAGCCGTAGGTTCGAGCGGGGATGCCCGTTCGGCGCTCAACACGTTGGAGATTGCGGCGGGCCTGGCGCACGGAGGGGTGATCGATCAGCAGGCGGTAGCGGATGCGATGCAGCGGAAGGTGCTGCTCTACGACAAATCAGGGGAGGAGCACTATAACCTGATTTCGGCGCTGCACAAATCGGTGCGGTCCAGCGACGTGGATGCGGCTCTGTATTGGTTGGCGCGCATGATGAAAGCCGGAGAGGACCGGTTGTACCTGGCGAGGCGGTTGGTGCGGATGGCAATCGAGGATATCGGGCTGGCAGATCCCCGCGCGCTGGAGCAAGCGATTGCCTGCATGCAGACGGTGCATTTTTTGGGCATGCCGGAGGGAGATCAAGCACTGGCCCAACTGACTATCTATTTGGCAATAGCCCCCAAGTCGGATGCTTCCTACCAAGCTCTCAATAAGGCCAATGGAACGATTGAGGCGACAGTCGCCGAACCGGTCCCGCTGCATCTCAGAAATGCACCCACCAAACTGATGAAAGAGATGGGATACGCGAAAGGATACCGGCACGCTCATAGAGAGAAAGATGCCCTGACAGACATGCAATGCCTGCCCGACTCCCTTGCGGGGACTACGTTTTACGAGCCGACCGCACGCGGGTTCGAGCAGCGGATCCGGGAGCGTCTGGAATGGCTCAGAAAAACCCGAAATTCGAGTAATCCAACTGATGGGTAGTAGGAAGATGTACTTGCGTTGTGTAATCTTAAAGATCGGAGCTGTACAATTGTGTCCGAAAGCACCCTGACTCTAGGCAGGCGAGTTGAGACTCCGGAAGTGACTACGACGGAGCGGCGGCGCTCGAGCCGGTTTCCGATCGAGCGCGAACTTCGCTACAAGACGCTGAACCAGCGCGCAGAGATTCTGGCCGGCAGCGGCAAGACGCTGAACATTAGCAGTTCCGGCGTATTATTCACCTCGGATCACGATTTGCCCGTCGGCACACGTTTAGAAGTGTCGATCAGTTGGCCGGCGCAATTGAACGAGAAATGTCTCTTGAACCTGGTCGCCCGCGGACGGGTAACGCGCCACAACAAAGGCCAATTGGCCTTGCAAATACAGCAGTACGAGTTTAGAACCCAGAGCCGGCCCGGAAAAGAGAAGTAGGGCGGGTTTACTCTTCCCGGAGCGCGGTCATTGGATCGATACGCGCGGCACGGCGGGCGGGCAGCCATGTGGCAAGCGCTGCAACAGCCGTGAGAATCACAAGTGAAAACGCAGTAGTGGAGGGGTCGAGCGGTTGCAAGTGGAACAGTGTGTGCTTCAAGAGCCGACCGACGAGAAAGGCTCCCGGAAGGCCGGCGGCAATTCCACAGCCGACCAGCCACAGAGAGTCTTTTAGGACCAGATACACCACGTTGCCTTGCGATGCGCCGAGCGCCATGCGGATGCCGATCTCGTTCGTGCGCCGGGCGACGGCATAGGCAAGCAGGCCAACGAGGCCGATAGCCGCGAGGATCAGCGCGAGAATGCCGAACGCGCTCGACAGAATACTGAGGAGGCGCTCGGTCAGAAGTAAATGGTCGATCAGGGCTGTTTGCGTTTTGATTTCAATGACCGGGACACTCGGATCGACTGCTGCCGCGGCACGGCGAATCGCAGCGGCCAGTTGGCGCGTGGCAACGCCCGAACGAATCACGAAATTGAGACTAAATCCCGGCCAGAGCTGCGTGCTGGAAGGGAAATACATGGTGGGGTGCGCGGCTTCGCGTAGCGAATTGTAGCGGCTGTTCTTCACAACGCCGATAATGCGATATTGCTCGGTAGGCTTCGGCCCGGTGCCGAACTGACGGCCAAGAGGGTTCTGATTCGGGTAAAAGCGCCGGGCGAACAGCTCATCGACGATAACAGCATCGGATTTTGGAACCATATCGCCCGGTTGGAAAGTGCGCCCTGCGAGAAGCGGGATGCCAAGTGTTTCGAATAGCCCGTCGCTGACGCTATTCATGAGCACGCCGTGGGCGTCATCTGCGCGATACGTCTGACCGGGAATATTCACGCTGGCCATATTTGAGCCTCCGGACAAAGGCCTTTCCTGTGTGCCGGCGACTTTCAACACGCCCGGAATCGCCGCGAGCCGCTCCCGGAAGCGATCCAGGTACTGGGGTACTTGCTCTGGCTTGTAGCCGGCGCTCCACGGGTTAACGGTCACATAGACAAGGTTGTTGCGATCGAAGCCAATATCCATGCTCTCGAGGTTGGTGAGAGACCGGCCCAGCAGACCGGCGGCAATCAGAACGGTCAAGCTGAGTCCGATCTGCAGCACGACCAGCGCGCGCGGCAGCCGCAAGCGCCCGATCGCAAACGTACGGCCGTGCGCTTTTAAGGCGTCGTTAACGCTGGCTCGCGCCAGTTGCCAGGCAGGCGCAAGTCCGAACAGGAGCACGGTCACGAGCGAGACCAGCGCCGTATAACCGAGCATATGCGTATCGACGTGCAGATCGAAACCTCCGATGTTCAGGGCAGTGCGAATGAAGGAGTGGATGGCTTCGGCGAGCACGCGGCTGAGGAACAGCCCGAGCAATCCGCCCGCGGCCGCAAGCGTCAAGCTCTCGATCAAATACTGCCGGAGAAGGCGGAAGCGACCCGCCCCTAGCGCCAGGCATACCGCCGACTCGCGCTGCCTGACGATCGCGCGCGAAAGCAAAAGATTCGCCACGTTCGCGCACACGATCAGCAGAATCAGCCCAACCAGGAGGAGCAAGATCCAGAGGGCTTGCGCCTTGTCGGTTCCCATGGGGTCGAAGCCTCGCGAACCCGGTCCAGTGACGAGCTTGGGAACTTTGCCCAAAGGGATCTTTGCGCCTTCCGGAACAACGAGTCGTTCAAATAACGCCGATGTCTCCTGGATGGCTTGCGCTTCGCTGATTTCCGGTTTCAACCGCCCGATTTGCCGAACCCACCAGTAGGTATCCCCTTCGCCCAGTGACTTGTCGAGTTTTACGCGAGGGCTGAGCGCGGCCTGGGCGGCCAGCGGAGCGTAAAGATCCACCCATTCGCCGATCTGCAGGCCGAAGAATCCGGGCGGGGCGACGCCGATGATCTGCGCCGGGACATTATTGATGCAAAGGGTTTGCCCCAACACGTCTTCACGGCCGCCGAAGCGGCTGCGCCAGAAGCGATCGCTGATGACGACCAAAGGCGGCTCGCCGACGCGATCGTCCATATTAGAGAAGCTGCGGCCAAGGCGCGGCAGGACACTGAGGCCTTCAAAGAAATTCGCGCTGACATACTCAAGCTGGAACTGTTCCGCCGGTCTGCCGCCGAAAGCGACTCCAGCCATATCGGGATCGGAGAAACCGATCAGCGAGGCAAAGCCGTGCTGCTCCGCAGCGAGTTGCCGGTA
>DATIMA010000026.1:0-39201 GCA_035475915.1 Bryobacteraceae bacterium | reverse complement strand
GTGTGGCACCATCGAGCCATGGAACCGCTCGACGTGCAGGCTTGCTACCGGGCCCTCCAAACCCGCGATTCGCGCTTCGATGGCCGCCTGTTTGTGGGCGTTACCTCAACCGGAATCTACTGCCGCCCCATCTGTCCGGCGCGCACGCCGAAATTCGAGAACTGCCGGTTCTTCACTTCAGCCATGGCCGCCCAGACCGCCGGCTTTCGTCCCTGCCTGCGCTGCCGCCCTGAAACAGCGCCCGATCTGGCATCCTGGCGGGGCACCTCTAATAGCGTATCGAGAGCCCTCGCATTGATCGCCGAAGGCGCTCTCGAGAATGCGGCGGTAGATCTGCTCGCCGGACGGCTCGGCATTGGCGGACGCCAGCTACGCCGCTTATTCAAACAGCATCTTGGAACCACACCGAAAGCGGTCGCGCAGATTCGCCGCGTCCTTTTCGCTAAGCAACTCATTCAGGAGACGGAACTGTCCATGGCGGACGTTGCGCTGGCTTCCGGGTTTGGCAGTGTGCGGCGGTTCAACGAAACTTTTTGCAATCTGTTCCAACGGCCCCCCAGCGCGTTGCGGAGTAAGCGCTCGCCAGCGCTGCCTGACGGCTCGACTGCCCACCCCGCTGTAACGCTGCGGCTTCGTTACCGCCCGCCCTATGATTGGTGCTCCATGCTGGCCTACTTAAAGGCGCGTGCGATCGGCGGCGTCGAATGGACGGACGATAACTGCTATTGGCGGACCATATCGCAGGACGGGCAAGTGGGAACTGTACAAGTCGCTCATCTAGCCGCCGACAACAGTCTGGCCGCGACGGTTCACTTTCCTTCTGTGAAGGTTTTGCCCGGAATTGTGGCGTGTGTTCGCCGCGTATTCGACATCGGCGCGGATGTCGAAACCATCGGAATGCACTTGTCTCGCGACTCCCTGCTCGCTCCCTTGGTCGCACAGCGCCCCGGGCTACGTTTACCGGGCGGATGGGACAGCTTTGAGCTGGCTGTGCGGGCTATCCTCGGCCAACAGGTCACGGTCGAAGCAGGCCGCCAGCTTGCGACTAAACTTGTCGCTTTATGCAGCTCGCCGATTCCCATCGATCGAGTAAATCTCCCGGTTTTGACCGCCACCTTTCCAACGGCGGCAGAACTCTTGGCAGCGGATCTCAAGACACTCGGAATGCCCTCCACTCGCAAGGCGGCGCTCAAGGCATTGGCGGCAGCCGTCATCAGCGATCCCGAGTTTTTCCAGACCTACAGTACCGTCGAGGACGTGGTCACGCGTTTGCGCACCATCCCAGGCATCGGCGACTGGACCGCACAGTACATTGCGCTCCGGGCATTGCGCGACACGGACGCGTTTCCTGCCACCGATGTTGGCTTATTGCGCGGTGTTGCATTGATGGACGGCGGCCGGCCGGCAACAGCGTATCTGCTTACTCGCGCGGAACCGTGGCGTCCCTGGCGCGCCTACGCCGCACAGCATCTGTGGGCCGCTGATGCCCTCAGTGCCGAAACCCTCAGAGGCGCGCATGCGTGAACCCTTGCAGCTCCGAAGCAACCGGCTTTCGACGCCCATCGGCGAGATGATAATTGTCACCGATTTCGATGGCAATTTGCGGGCGATCGATTGGGAGGATCATCAGGATCGCATGCTGCGCCTGCTCCATCTTCACTACGGCAAAGATGGTTTTGCCATTCAATCGGAATACGACATCGCGGGTCCAACCGCTGCCTTGCGAGCATACTTCAACGGGGATCTCCAGGCCATTCGGGACCTGCCGGTAGAAACTGCTGGAAGACCCTTTCAGCGTGCCGTATGGAGCAAGCTACGTGACATTCCCTGTGGGCAGACCATTTCCTATCTGGAACTGGCGCAGCGAGTGGGCCGGCCAAAGGCGGTGCGGGCAGTTGGCTTGGCGAACGGGTCAAATCCTGTTGGAGTGGTCGTGCCATGCCATCGCGTTATTGGCGCGGGCGGCTCACTCACCGGCTACGGTGGCGGACTCCCGCGTAAGCACTGGCTATTAGTACACGAAGGCGCCCGGAACGGATAATAGCCTTACAAACCTTTTACAACACCCCAACGACATCAATGGCTGGCGAGCCTTACGCTCGGCTTAGGTAGCTGGGCCATTGGGCAATGTCGCGACCTAAGGAGCAAACGTGGGTGTGCAGTCCGTCTCCGCCGGGAGATTGTCTCTTGAAGCAAATATCATTCGCGAGCAGCCGCTCTTTTGGAGACTAATCAGAGCGCTGGAACGCCTCATCGCTTGCGTCTTACTACTAGCAGCGTTCCCCGGACTTGTTTTGGTGGCGGTGGTTGTCATGGTACTGTCGCGTCGCTCGCCGCTGATCGCACACCGCCGTGTTGGTCACGGCGGACGTGATATTTGGGTTCTCAAGCTCCGCACCATGTGGCCCACAGCGCGCGCAGGCGGTCGTTTTTTGCCCCTTGTCGAGAAGGTCAATGGGGATACGATCTCTGATATTAAATCCTGGAGCGATCCCCGTGTAAGCAGTCGATTCGCGGCATTTTGCCGCCGCTATTCGATAGACGAGTGTCCACAACTGTGGCAGGTAATAACAGGCGAAATGGCTCTGGTTGGACCGCGTCCGCTGATGGCTGAGGAAATCGAGACATTCTACGGCGCGAGGGCAAGCGAGTTACTGAGCGTCAAGCCGGGGATCACAGGCTTGTGGCAAATCAAGGGGCGCAGCCGCCTCAGGCGTCCTCAGCGAACGCGGCTCGATCTGTTTATGATCCATCACTGGTCAATGACTTTGTATCTGCAGATCCTCTGGACTACCGTTCCGAGTGTCCTCGCAGGCAAAGATGCCTGGTAGCAGTGTTCCAGCGTCATGAACATCCTGTGCCTTGAGCAGTTCTCGAGCTTGGGCGGCGGCCAGCTTTGCCTCCTTGACCTACTGCCGGCATTGATAAATCGCGGATGGCAGGTGAGGGTCGCGGTTCCGGGCGAGGGGCCGCTTTCCAGCGCAGTTCGCAGCCTGAAGCTTCCAATCGATATTCTTCGTTGCGGCTCTTACACCAACGGACGAAAATCTCTCGATGAATGCGCAAAGTACGCATTTGATCTGCAGGATCTAGCGCGTGCTATCCGCCGCATTGCTATCCACAACAATATCGATCTTTTCTATGTCAATGGCGCTCGCCTGCTGCCGCCGACCGCGCTCGTCGGCCGTTTGCTTTCCATTCCCGTCACTCTGCATTGCCACAATCACCTGCTTCAACGGACCGTCGTCGGCCTGGTGGGGCATTGCATGCGATTAGCGAACGCGCATCTCATCTCATGCTGCAACTCTACGGCACAGCCCATCCGCCCGTATGTTCGACCGGAGCGCCTTCACATTGTCTACAACGGTATTGCCGGGTTTCAGCGCCCCCACGCAATTCGTTCAGCGCGGCCGGGAAGAATTGGCATCATTGGACGCATTGAAAGCGATAAGGGGCAACTCGAATTCGTATCCGCCGCGCGTCTGGTTCTAAATGAGTTTCCGGACAGCCGATTCTTGATAGTGGGCGCGCCTCTATTCTCTAATTCCGACTATCTGAAAAAGGTGATCGTCGCCAGCGATGGCCTGCCGGTGGAGTTCGCCGGTTGGCAGGACGATATCGGCGCTGTACTCTCTAATCTGGATTTGCTGGTTGTTCCTTCGCGAATCGATTCCACGCCGCGAGTGATCCTCGAAGCTTTCGCCGCGGGAGTACCCGTAGTTGCGTTTCCGTCGGGAGGCATTCCAGAGATTCTGAAGGATGGTGAAACTGGCTTTCTAACGGCAGCGGGCACTGCTAGGGCGCTTGCAGTGAGAATCGCTGATATCCTGACCATGCCGCAAGCGCAATTAAACTCCGTAGTCGAGCAGGCGTACCAATCGTGGCAGGATAACTTCACGCTGGAGCATTACCGGCAGCACGTAAGTGACATCATTGGCCAAATGTGCAACCCTCACGGAACCCTGACCGTTAGGGAGGGGCTGCCGGCTACAGAACCCTGACCGTGAGGGAGGGCTGTCCGCCACCCGTTAGCGCGTGCGAAAGCAGAACCAGCGCGCGCCTTGAAAGAGCGTCGGCAGAAACGTGTAGAGGTGATGTGCAGCTCGATTAAGGAGAAAGCGGCTCTGCGGTAACTGCACAGGAAAGAGGCGTCGCGTCAGAATCCGCACTCTATCTGCCGGCGAGATCAACGCCAGGTGCAGCCACAATTCATCTTTGTTCGGGCGAAACTGGCGTGTGAGCGGAGACAGTGAAAACGTGTTGAGCCACGCGCGTACCCTTTCAGGGAGAGCATTGGTTTCCTCCACGACTGCCCGGCTCAGATCGCAAGAGAACCATATTCTGACAAGCTGGAATACAAGAATTTCGAGCTCCTTTAGAGCAGAAGAGTGCAGTCGTCGCCAGGAGGCCCAGAATATCTCGTCGCCAGCTCGGTTATGCAAAAAACTTGCAATCTCCCATGCCCGCTGCGCCGGAAGTTCGCCGTGCAAAACATGAAGAAGCAGATGAAGCGCCGCGAAGCCCAACAAGTCCTCGTCGCGGAGAACGTTCACGCTGTGCCCGCCAAAGGTGCGGGCGGCCCTCCGGCTCCAAAATCCATTTAGCCCGGGAACGGCGATGCGCTCCGTCCGCTCGCTCCACAGTTCAAAGTGCAGCTCGATGGAAACCGGCATTTCAGGATCGAACCGATCGCCTCGCCATCGCCAGCCGCTCGGGCGTCGCATCGGGGGTAAGTGGCGCGATCGTGCACGTTCACCTGAAACGTAGCCAATCTTAATTAGTATCTCTCGCGCTTGATGAACGGCATCGCCGGGTACCCACAGATCGATATCGCCCTGCGCTCGGAGGAGCGGGTTCGGAGTAAACGCCGGAGCGTGAGTCAGCCCTTTCAGGACAATGAATTCGATGCCGGCCGTGTCAAGTGCCTCGGTGATCTCAAACAATTGGCTTTTGATTCGGGAGAACCGCTCAATGTAGCGGCTCTGGCATTGCTCGATTCTGTGCCTGACTTCATTAGGAAGCGCCTCGCCACATAGTGAAGGCAAAACCAGAGTTAGCTGCCGCGCATCACACCACCCCAGCAGGTCATCCCATTCCATCCCTTTCAGTTCGCGGAGACGGCCAATCGATGCGCCTCTAAACTGAAGCGCTTCGAATATCGCAACCAGATATTCCGGCGCACCTTGTGATGCAAGCGAGGCGGTCACACTTCCGAGCCCTCCGCCAAGGATTCGAGAAGATCTATCGCGGGGTCGAAATCGCCATACCGAATTTCGTACATCGGTATTTCCAGGAGTCTCTGCAAAGCTTCAATCCGTTCTTCGAAAGCCGGTAACTGGACTGCCCAGACGGAGAAACTGAGCCGCTCCCAAGCAGCTTCTGTCGAGACAGGCAGCAGCACCGGTTGGCCACCCTGGAAATCATGCCGGTTAAGAAACACAATTCGCCGAATGGTGCTCTCGTCTGCCGCATTCAGCCATTCCAGCGACTTCGTCCTAACCTCGATAGTTGGTTTTCCATATGCGCGCAGGGTGCTTTTCAGGCCCTGGAACTCAGGGAATAGCTGGCCGACCGGCTCGCGAAACCGGAACTTCTGTGGATGTCCGATCACGACTGGCTCCCTCGACGCGCGCAGGAATGCGCTAGCGTCGTCGGTAACATACGTCCAGCCACGCCGGGCGCAGGCATACGCAAGGGAGGACTTCCCTGCCCCCGAAGGCCCTGTTAAGAGCACTCCATTGCCGTTGAATTTCACGCATGCTGCATGAAGAGTTACAAGGTGGCGGATCTCCAGCAGACAATAGATCATCACGTCAAGGATGCACTGGCGGAAGTATTCGGTCTTTTCGGCCGTGGCTTTCGTTACCCAGCCGAAGCTGAAACCCGTATTGAGATCGAGGCAGGCGAAATTCTCTGCGTCGGCCACCAGCGTGAGCAGATTGCCTTGCGACCGGAAGGTGGGAGGCTCGGATAGCGCGGGACTCGCGCTATCGGACACCAGGACACGAACATCCAGCGGAGGAAAATCAAATTTCTGCTGGTAAGTGCTACAACTGATTTCAGCAGCATGTAATGTGATGGCAGAGTTTGAGCGTATTCGCACTGGAAACCCGTACGGGTAGACGAGTGTCTCATGCTCTAGAGGCACCCTGGTCATCAGCGGATCGTTCACTACCGGTTCAAGCGCAATGGCAACGGACATGAGAAGTTATGGGGAAGGCCAGCGAATGCCGCGACAGTGCTACAAACTGGTAGCATCGCGGCACCGCCACGGCTGGGTGTGACTCGCTGGCCCTCACCCGTAAGCGTAGGGCTTCCACGCTTTCGAATGGTGAACGGGTTGTAAAACTGTCGTAAACCGAAACGCTTCAGCGGTTTTACCAATTCTTCACAAGCCGGTAATAACTGCGATCCAGTGCGGCGCTTACCATCCGAAGGGACTCCCTTCGTGCGCTGCGCTATCGTCCACTACTGGCTCCTCGGAATGCGCGGTGGTGAAAAAGTCGTTGAATCGCTTTGCCGGCTTTTCCCCGAGGCGGATATCTTCACGCTCTTCTATGATCCTGATCGGGTCTCGGCCATTCTCCGCTCACGCAAAGTCACCACATCGTTTCTGAACCCTTTCCGGCGCTACTATCGCTCGCTTCTCCCCTTAATGCCGGTCGCGCTCGAGCACCTGGATCTACGAAATTATGAGCTTGTCATCAGCAGCGAATCGGGCCCGGCGAAGGGAATCCTTACATCCTCGGACGCTACGCATATTTGTTATTGCCACTCGCCCATGCGCTACCTGTGGGATCTCTATCCTGCCTATCTGCACGACTGGACACGCTCGGCCTGGAAACGCGCGCTCATTGCGCCTCTCAGTAATTACCTGCGTTTGTGGGACTATGCATCGGCGGCTCGGGTTGACACATTCGTCGCCAATAGTAGAAACGTTCAGCGTCGCATCTGGAAAGCTTACCGGAGGCCGTCGGAGGTGATTTACCCTCCAGTCGAGATTGAGACCTTCTACGGACAGGCTTCTGACGACTACTACCTGGTCGTTTCTGAGCTTGTTCCGTACAAGCGCATAAGTGATGCCGTCCGCTGCTGCTCCAGAATGAGACGGCGTTTAAAGATCGTCGGAGGCGGTCCGGAGTTTGCGCAACTTCGAAAGCTTGCCGGCCCGGGCATCGAATTTTGCGGGCGTGTTTCCGGTTCCGAGCTGCGGGCCCTCTACGCAAGATGTCGAGCCGTGATCATGCCCGGCGAGGAGGATTTCGGCATTGTGCCCGTCGAAGCCCTTGCCAGCGGCAAGCCGGTTATCGCTCTGGGTAGAGGCGGCGTGCTGGAGAGCGTTCCGGAATACAATCCACGCGCCGGCTTCTTTTACGACCTTCCCGGGGACGAGCCTCTTGAATCGGCAATTCGCTGCTTCGAAAGAGAAGAAGCGTTTCTATCTCCCGCCGCTATTCGAACCGCCGCTGCCCGATTTTCCGAAGCTAGTTTCCAGGCCGGGATGCGCAGGTTGATCTCTCTGCAAGAAGGCCTTACTGAAAAATTCCCCGCCGCCGCCCAATTTACAAAACCATGACAACTTGCCTACAACAGCACCGCCCTCCGCCTCGTAATCTACAGGTCGGATCACTCTCTTGAGTCGCTTTGCGCCATTACGATTTCTCTTGGGCCTGATGCTTCTCTGCGCGGCCGTTAGCGCCGCTGACACACAGAACAGCTTCGTCGGAAGCATGGTCTGCAAAACCTGCCACCCCGACGTGTGGTTCCGGTTCTACAAAAACGCGCATTTCAAGAGCATTGCCTCCGGAAAGGAAAAACCTGCCGATACCGGGTGCGAAGGCTGCCACGGCCCAGGCAAACTGCACGTTGCTGCGCATGGAGGCAAAGCAACCATCATTTCCTTCCCTGCATTGTCGCCGAAGCAGGTTCTCAATGCCTGCCTCCGCTGCCATTCCGAGAGCCTGGCCAGGGCAAATATTCGCCACTCGCCTCATACCCAGAATGGCGTTGCCTGCACCCAATGCCATTCGATACACAAAGCCGAGACTCCGAAATTCCTGCTAGCGAAGGCTCAGCCGGAACTCTGCTACGGATGCCACACTAATGTCCGGGCTGATTTCTCGATGCCCTTCAAGCATCCGGTGAATACCGGGTTCATGAGTTGTACCGATTGTCATAATCCGCATGGCACATTCGCACCCACCTGGCGCATGGCGGCGCGGCCCGCACTCGTGTCGCACGCTTTTGGAAACGAAGAGGCCTGCCTGAAGTGCCATTCCGATAAGCGCGGTCCCTTTGCTTTTGAGCATCCGCCGGTACGCGTCGAGGGGTGCGAGATGTGCCATTCTCCGCATGGTTCGACGAACTCCCGGCTACTGCGCCGGCCGGTCGTATTCACGCTTTGCCTCGAATGCCATAACGGCGCTGGCAACTTCGGCCGCGGCGGCACAGGCGTTCCTTCGTTGTCGCAGGCTCACAACATGGCGGACCCGCGATATCAGAACTGTACAAATTGCCATGTACGCATCCACGGGTCGAATTCGAATCCGTTGTTCCTTCGCTGAAATTTATGACCCGTCCGGCCCTGCTTCCCATTTACGTGATTTGCCTGGCCGTCTGTTGCAAGGCTCAGGAGGTGGTCGCGCCCACTCCTGACAAAGTGGGCTCTGTCCGCGGCGATGATTGGAACGGCTATAACATCGTCAATTCGTTTGAAACAGGATACCGGTTTCTCAGTGCCGGCGGAAATCTGAACACCTACCGGAGCAATGAGAATTTCGGCAATGGCGTCCGGCTGCTTGGCAGCTTTCTCACCGTGAATTCGAAAGATGGGCATGGCCGCCTTTTCGATGAACTGGTTCTAACAACGGAAGGATTGGGCGGCGATCCCTACGTCCATGCCAGCCTGCGAATTCAAAGGAACCGGCTGTATGAGTACACGCTGCTTTGGCGGCGAAGCGATTATTTCAATCCGGGCCTCGTCACCGGCGGAGGACAAGGCCAGCATCTACTCGATAGCTCCTACACGCTGCAGGATCACGATTTGACCCTGTTTCCGCAATCGCGCATCCGCGTATTCTTGGGCTATACGAGAGATAGCCAGGGCGGCGCTGGCATCTCCACTGTGCAACTGTTCGACCCCGGCGGCTTGTTCGATCCGACCGGCAATGTCTTCCCCGCGTTCACGAACATCAAGCGCGTTGAAAACGAATACCGCCTGGGCTTCGAAGTACATTGGCTCGGCTTCACGTTCAACGCCGCTCGCGGCTGGCAAGATTTCAAGGACGATTCGGCCGATCAATTCGCCGGAGTGAGCCGTGGCGATGGCTTCAACAGCAGCACGATTCTGAATCTGTTTGGCCGAACGCAGCCCTATCACGGAACAAGCCCCTACTGGCGCGCCGCTCTGTTCCGCGATAGCCGCCTGTTCAACTTCAACGCCCGTTTCACTTATACGGGCGGTGAACGAGCCTTCCTCGCGAATGAAACGGCTCTTGGCGCAAACCAGTTCGGAGCGACCGCCAACCAGCAGATTCTTACGTTCGGAAGCGCCCGGCGTCCGGTCACAACCGGCAACGCTTCGCTCAGCCTCTTCCCTACTCAAAAGCTCACGATCACCGAAAACGCATCGTTCTATAACGTGCGAACCGACGGAAACAGCGCCTATCTGCAGTTCGATAACGCACTGCAATCAGCCGATCTACTCTTCTACCAGTACCTTGGAATCCGGACTGCGGCTACGCAGACCGACGCGCTGTATCACGTTAATAGCTGGCTGGATCTTCACGGGGGCTACGAATACTCGAATCGCCGGATCGCGGCCAGTCCCCAAGTCGCCTTTGTCGGAACTCCCGCGGCAGTCCCCTACCTGCAAACGAACGAGTTGAACACGGGTACAATCGGTCTTCGACTCAGGCCGCTGAAACCGCTGGTCATTTCGCTCGACGGTGAATTCGGCCATGCCAACCGCCCGTTCACGCCGAAATCCGACAAAAACTACAGCGCCCTCACTGCCCGGGTGCAGTACAGAACGAAGACGCTGCAACTTAGCGCCTGGTCACACAGCGACTACAACGAGAACTCGGTCACGATTTCTGCGTTCAGTTCTCACAGCCGTACTTATTCGGGCTCGGCTTCGTGGTCTCCCCGAAACTGGTTCTCTTTTGACGCCACATACTCCAAGATCCACCTGGATACGCTGGGCGGCATTCAGTTCTTTTCAAACGCGCAACTGTTTCCAAACCAATCTTCTTATTACGTGAGCAACCTGCACACTGGCACATTAGGAATCCGCCTCAGCCTTCTGCGGCGAATGGATCTCTACCTTGGCTACACGCACGTGCAGGATACCGGGGACGGACGGAATATTCCGACAACGGCGTCAACAGGACCAAACCTGCCGGTTTTCGAATCGGCGCAAACCTTCCCTGTGAAATTTCAATCGCCGCTGGCGCGCCTGTCTGTCCGCCTATCCGAACGAGTGCGCTGGAATATCGGATATCAGTACTTCGGCTATCACGCCGATTTCTGGCCCACCGAAGATTATCTGGCAAACACCGGATACACGAGCATTCTGTGGAGCTTTTAGACGCCGAAGGCCCGTCTCGACCTGAACACATAGGCCACCCCTGCTGGCCCCTGATCTGGCTATGGGTTCTTTCCATCAGTCAGTATGCCTACCGCTACATTCTTCAGGTAAATGACACGAAGGATTCTCTTGAGTACGGACCCACACCCACCTTTCTCAGCGCAATCAAATACGAAATTTTTCTGCTGTTTGTCTTGTACAGCATCTGGCGGTTATTTCGCCGGCATGTTCGGGTCAGCAGACAATATCGGGTTATCGCTTACATAACCGCTGTCTCGCTCCTGCTTCTTTCCGTGATCTTCTTTCTGAGGCTGATTAGCAGCCCAGGCGAACTCGAAGACACGGTGCTGACCGGGGTTCAACTCGTCCCCTGGATCTCCATGGTGTTCTTCATCCCGCTTGTATTCGATGAAAGGCACAGCCTGCGGCGAACCTTAATGGCGTTCGAGCGGCTGGTGTTCTGGATTGCCTTTCCCTTTTGGCTAACAACAGTTGCTCTCGTCGTTGCAGGAATCCGGTATCCAGCTCTGAGCTACCCTGGCCTGATCGTCCGGTTCGGCGGCATTTTGGACGATCCAAACGCCAATGCCGGTCTTTCGCTGTTCCTGCTGATGCTCGCGGTCAGGTTCCGGCAGGGCGCCTGGAAAACACGAGTGACGATATACGGTCTAATGCTGTTGGGAACTCTCTCCTTTTCCGGTTACATCATGGCTGTGGCCCTCTGTATAGGTCTGCTCCTCGCACCCTTTGTGAGATCCGCACGGCAATTCCGCGAAGGTCTAGCCAAGCTGTGCGTGAGGTCCGCAATCGCCGCGGTCGTTTTCGCATCACTCGCCTTAGCTTACGAGGCGAACACGCCTCTCATAGATGCGGTCAACTCGCTCTATTCCGCGAAGGCCAACAGCACCGGAGCTCATATTTCGAATCTGTTTCCTGACGAAGCGATGTTTGATGAATCATCGCCACTCGCCATTTCGTTCGGGCAGGGGGGCTACTCGGAAAACTTCTACTGGCGCATTCTGGTCAACTTCGGCTGGACTGGGTTCGCTATCGTGGTTGGTCTTGTTGTCATCTGGACCTATGAAGCTTGTTTGCACGCCAAGGATTGGAGATACCCGATAGGCGCATGGATAATAGCACTGCTGATCGCGTCGAATGGAATTGCATATGTTCTCCTTTTTCCGGTGAGTTTACTGTTTTGGTCCATGTTGAGCTTGTTAGTACTGCGCGCAGCTAATCCGAAATAGGCCACCTGGAACGCACAATGATCCAAAAGCCGGTAATCAGCCCGGCGAGCAATGCCGCAGCCAGGACAAGCAGGGTTCGCGGGGGCCAGCTCTTCTTTTCAGGAACCGTGGCGTAATCCACAACCTGAATCACCGGAGTGGATTTAGCTTCATCCAGCCGGGCGGCCTCGTATTGCTTGGCCAGAATTTCAAACAGTGCTTCATGATATTTCACATCGCGAAGCTTCCGCACATATTCCAAGCTCGCGTCGGGAAGCTGGCCGGTGGGGAGGTCGAGAATGCCGTTCGCACGATTTCCTTTCTCAAGTTTGTCGTATTGTGCTTGCATGGCGGCCAGCCCACGCTCTGCGATTTGCAGATGGGGATTGTCATTCGTAGCGTAGGTTTTCATGGCTGCGATTTGTGCCTCACGGCTGAGGATGGCTCCCCGCAGTTGAGCCCCGGAGCGAATAAGGGCTTCGGCTTGGCTTCCCGGCACGATGAGGCCGGTCGATTTCTCTGTGTTCTTGAGCTGCACCTCTGCGTCGGCAAGTGCATCTTTCTCCTTCGCCAGTTCAGCCTGGAAGAAGATCCGACGCTGGGTCGCTTCGCTTAATGTAAGCCGTGAATTCTGCTTTGACAACTCTTCGACATAAGCATTGGCCAGGGTGGCTGCCCGGCGCGGATCGCGATCTTCCACCTGGATATGAATGAGAGAATCTTTGCCACTCTCAATGGTTGTATTGCGCGCCAGCTTCTTTCGCGTGTCTCGGAGATTGTCGTAATTATAAACGCGTTTCAAATCGAAGTTCTTTATCAGATCGTCCGAAATAGTACGGCTTTCGAGTACGCCGACATACAGGTAACTGGGATTTCTCAAGCCAAAGCCGGACAGAAGAGAAAGCGGCAGTCCGCCCCCTGCTACGCCACTAAGCTGGGCCATCGCCAAAAGTGAAGATTGCGCCTGTTGGGGCGTGAGAATGACCGACTCCGCCTGGTATTTGATCGGGATCAGGAAAACAACCGGCACGGCAACAACGGTGGTAATCGCGACCACACGAACGATTTTGCGCTTCTGCCGGGCGAGGGTCCTCAATAACGCAACGAGGGAGATTTCATCTGTATCGGCTCCAGGCACTACAGTTTGAAAATCGTAAGGCGGCACGCTGGACCTTTCCCTAATGCAGAACGTTCACTGCCGCCGCGCCAAGGGCCAGGTTGCTGAAGAGTTGCGACCAGTCCATCAGGTTCCGTACAAAGGTGGTCCTATTTATGCGCGTGGGAACTACCAGGGTATCTCCGGGGTGCATGGATAGCGTTTCGAAGTTGCGGCTGAATAATCGCTCTGTCGCGCTCCTGGCGACCACCGAACCGTCAGCACGAATCACGAACATATGGCCAGGATCGGCGGAACGGGTAGGGCCGCCAGCCTTTTTCAGATAATCGCCGACGTGCAGATCCTCGTCATACAAAAACGCCGCCTGCTCGTAAACCGTTCCAACCACATTCACGGTAGAGGGGCGGCTGGGTACGTACAGCCTGTCGCCATTCTCTAGCGCGAGGTCGGGCAGCGCATCCGTGCCTCTGCTGTTCGGGTCCAAATTGAGGACAATTCGCCCATTTACCGGGACCTGGCGGAGCCGGTCCAATAGCTGCCGCTGGCTGGCGATAGACGCCTGGGCTGTCGCGGCTTGCTCAGTGGAGATGACACGGCCGGAGAGGTCCGCTGCGCCCTGATTGACGTCCTTTTCGAATTGGTTGAGAAAGTCATCATATCTCTTCTTCTGTTCACGGCGCGTGGATTCACGAGTAAGCTGCGCGCCGTAAAGATAGGCATTCGAGGTGAGCCCGCCGGCTCTGGCTACCAACGACCGCAGCGTCTCGCCAGGTAAAACGGTATACACGCCTGCCATGGCTATTTCGCCTTCTAGGCGAACTTGCCGCGTTTGGCGTGCGGTCGGTACGGAGAAATCAGCTTTCGAAAAAATGGTGATGACGTCACCTGGTTGCAACAGCGGATTAGCGGAAGGATCGTGTTCCAAGACCACCTTGCCGAGGTCAAACGGTATGAGCCGCGTGGCCAGCGTCTGATGGTCCAGTCTCTCGACTACGGCGTAATCCCAATTGATGTCCGGCGCCGATGGTTGGACGATGTTGGTGGGAAGGAAACTTCGCAGCGGCGGCACGTCGTCAGAACCGGTTGCCGCGCCCAGCGAGGAATCGCCGCCTGTCTGACGCGCCTCATCCCGGTAATTAGGCGTCTTACCGGCAAGCGCCCGCTGAGACGTATCATTGACCCAACTGGCGGGTTTCAGACCTCCTTGAGGGGGCACAGCGGCTTCGCCAGGGCTTTGATTCTGCTCCGGGGCGGCAGCTATTGATAAATCGGGCTGAACCGGTTCCGGGGTGTTCGTTAGCCGATTACGATCCGTCCAGTAAGCTCGGGTCAGCAGGGTTTCCTTGGACGGGATCAGATCGCTGACACGCATTCCGGGATGCCAAGGGAAACGGCCGGGATTAGCGACATTTCCGCGCAGCGTAACGGCATTCTCGAACCGCGGGACTACCGGAATCAGCCGGACGATGTCCCCGTTGCGAAGCTCTGTTGAGAGCCCCTGAGAGTTCAATTCGATCCGCTTCACTCCGAGCGCGACGCCATCGGAGACACGCTCCAGAACGGCATCGTGAACAGCCGCCATGGGAGAAAGGCCGCCCGCAAGCTGAAGCACTTCCCCAACTGTGCTGCCTGGCTTCAACTCATAAATGCCGGGCCGTTCCACGCTTCCGGCTATGGCGACACGCGGGCCTGCCGGCGGAATCAAGATGACGTCGCCGGTATCCAATCCAGCATCTTTCGATTTATCGCCGCGCACGAGCAAGTCATAGAGATCGAAATTGTAGGTCGTATTCCCACGCTTGAGCTCAATTCTGCGCATGCTTCCGCGCGAGGATGGGCCGCCCGACTCGAAGATGGCATTAATCAGCGTGCTGAGCGAGCTAACCGTGTAACTGCCCGGACGCCGCGCCTCGCCCACAACAAACACCTGAATGGATCGAAGCCGATCCATGGCCACGCTCAAATCGAAATTCTTATAGACCCGCCCGATGCCGGCTTTGAGTACCGGAGCTGCATCTTCGTACTTCAGCCCCGCCAGAGCAAGCTGGCCGACTTCCGGAAGGAATATATCGCCCGATGAATCAACCGTCAGCCGCCGTGAGAAATTGACTTGGCCCCAGACGGTTAACTGGAGTTCATCGCCCGGACCCATCACGTAGTTGGGGCTAACCGGAACGTGATTGACCGGAGCAAACGTTGCGGGCACCTGTTCGAACAGCGAGGCTCCGAAGATGGGAAGGACCTGCCCGACTGAATTCGCTACATACTTCTGAAATTCTGTAAGCGGTTCGCGTTTGCGGTACTCCGGCGCACGCCGGAAGTAAGCCGGGTTTTCAGTCTGATACCGCGATGATGGATATTGCTCAGGATAGTAATAACTGCCGTCCATTCCAGGACGTCGAGGCGCAAAGGGGCTTTGCGAAGCTGCATATCCATCAAGGCCATAAGCCGACCTGCCGTCTACGGAAAGGCAATCCGCGGGCATCCCGAATTCATCCACACACGATGAATAGGCTTCGCCGGTCGAAGGCGGACCGGGCGTGCGCTGCTGGCCCGGGCTCAGTGGTAGCTGGCTTAAAGGCACTTGGGTATCGGGCAACTGACCGATCAGCGGTGCGGCACTCCCGATAACGGCCAGCATCAGAATCAACCATTTCTTCACGGAAGCTCTTATAGCCACTTGTTGTAATCTGTCCTCTATTGTGCGGTGAACAGGTGAATCAATTCCAGTCGTCGCACGTGTAATCCGGCCTTTTTACAAGGGTTTTACAGCAGCATCATCTAATCGGGCAGCGAGGACAAATAAGCGATGATTGCGGCTTGCTCGGTACTGGAAAACTGGTAAGGCGGCATAATCGAGCCAGGCGAAAGGGCGGATGGCGAAGCGAAATGCCGTTTGATCCAATCCTCTGAATGGCGGCCCGCTACACCATTGAGCGAGGGTCCCACCGCGCCACCACTCCCGTTCACCTTGTGGCAGCCACTACAACCATTCCCGATATAGATTTGCGCGCCTCCGGTAAGTTCAGCAGGTACGTTGTCGAGGATGGCGGCACTCTCCGGGGTCAATTTCGTAGACAGCGCCGCCAAAGCATTTGCTTCGGCGAGGGGCAACCCAGCCGGGTTCTTAACGCCCTGGTCTTTGTGGCCGGCGGCGTTGAAGTGCTGAACCAGCCATTCCGGAGGGCGGCGGGTTTGAAGGCCATTCAGATTTGGTCCGGGCTTCGGTTCGCCAGATCCTAAGTTATGACAGGTCGCACAATGTTCATCTCGGAAGTATCCGACGGCAGCGACTTCCTCAGGCGGAAATTGAGTCCATTCTTGAGCTTCCGCAATGGCCGCAGAGTGAGTCGCGGGTGTGCCGGCAACGGCCGCTGCCGTTAAGGCGCCCCATCCAATCAGCGCCAGCAGCACAATACCGATTGCCACGGTTCGCCCCCTTAAAGCACGGACGCGGCCTTTATCGATGAAGGGAACGGCAAAGAGCGCAATCACGGCAGCGGTCGGCAGCCCTATGCTGCCGATGGGCTCAAGCACGCCATGAAAGTACTTCAATGCTTGAAACAGAAACAGAAAGTACCACTCCGGCCTGGGAACATAGGCTGCATCTGCAGGATTGGCGATCGCTTCCAGCGGCGCATTCACAGCGGCGGCGAGAACGAAGAGCACAACGAAGGCGATAAAGATTGCCACAGCGTCGCGATACACCTGGGTTGGATAAAACTTGCGTGCCGGGTGCGACTCCGATGGGGCGGGTGTGATGCCGTGACGCCGGACAAGATAGACGTGAAACGCGATGATGCCCACCATAATGACTGGCAGCACGAGCGTATGGAACGCATAAAAGCGAGAGAAGGTGACAACGCCGATGCCGTTTCCAGCTCCGATCAAGTCCGACAGGTAGGGCCCCAGCAAGGGAACCTGCGCCACCAGCTGGGTGGTCACCATAGTGCCCCAGTAAGCCCGGTTATCCCACGGCAATAAGTAACCTGTTAGTCCGAAAGCCAAGGTAAGTAACAGCAGAACCACCCCCGCAATCCAGGTGGCTTCTCGCGGCTTCTTGTAGGCACTATAGAGGAAGACTTGAACCATGTGAACGACGACAACCACGATCATCAGGCTGGCGCCCCAATGATGCAGGCCCCGTATCATCTTCCCGGCGGTTACCTCACGCATGATGTAGGTCAAACTGCTATAAGCCTCGCCAGGCGTGGGCGCATAGTTGAAGGCGAGAAGAATGCCGGTCAAGGCCTGTGTGGCAAAAAGGAATAGCGCCACACTCCCATACACTTGAGGCCAACCGGCGGATGCCGGAATGTCTTCCAATAGAAAGCCGCGGAGGTGTGACTGCAGTCCGGTGCGCTGCTCAATCCAGGTGAGCGGCTTAACGACAATTCTACTCATGTGTTTGCGCTATGCGCTTTCACGATGGGACCCAGCCAGATTCGCGAGCCTTCACGCTTCACCTGATACCGATCGAGCGGGCGATTTGCCGGTCCGTTGATTATCTCCCCACTCCGCGAGAAGGACGATCCATGGCAGGGACATACGAATGCACCGTGTTTACCTTGCCATTGATAAGCGCAACCAAGGTGCGTGCATAGCGGCGAAAATGCCGTCAAGGAGCCATCCGGGTTCCTGATCACCCACGCGGTATCTTTTTGAGCGGTGACTTTCCACCCGTCTACACGAGTTCGTTCAAAACTGATCTTTTTAGGAGCGCCTGTTGGCAGAACCGAGATCTCACCAGCATCAGCCCATGCGACACCGTGTTTGTTTTTGGCTCCCCGGAGGAGATACAAGGCAGATGTCAGGCCAAGCGATCCGGCTATTATCGAACCCAAGCCGTAGATTCCGGCGACAAGAAACCCCCGGCGACCGACCGACTGCCGGTCTTGCTGTTCCGGCTGCTGTTCATTCCGCTGCTCTCCCACGACTGCTCATTCCTTTCCGGCTTCAGCAAGAGAGCACACCCAGAATGTCTTGCGTCGACAATTCAAGCGTAGGGGTAAAGCAAAAAGAAGCTGTTGGTTCCTTGTAAAACTTAGGTAACAGGTGGAGGAGAAGCAGGTTTTCACTCGTTGCGCTGCGGCAATTCGGGGCGGAGCGGATGAGTAAGGTTGACGGTGGAAAGATAGCGGCGAGGCCACCGAACGACATCCTGGTAGTTAGTTACAAGCTGCGAATTCAGATCGGGATCGCTTTTTACGAGCTGGTATACGTTCTCGAGGAGCTGATTTCCCTTTTCGTAGATGCGCTGGCAATCGTTATGCAGGCGCTGGTATGCGGAAACGGCCCGATTGAAGGCGCGCTCGCGGGTGGTGAGAGATAGCGCTGGAAGCGCTCAAGCAGCTTAATTTGATCGGGAGTGCGGCTAAAAAGATCGGGCTGCAGTTCATAGAGGTGCTGTTCGGTCTGATTGTATTGGTTCAGCGCACGGCGGTAGAACCATTCGGCAACGGCTACCTGCTCGGCGAGAGTGAGGAGCAAGGGTTCGTCATAATTCGGATCGTTGAGCCATTTATTCTTGATTTCCTCCAGTTCGGATGGGTTCTCGTTGGGGAGAATCAATTTTTCAGAACAGAGGCCGTGCTTGAGAGCATTCCGGCTGGAACGCTCCTTGCCGCTGGGACTGCTGGGCCCGGTGCAGCCGGGGAATTATTTTTTTTCGCGTGCGCCATGAGAATTGCCTCTCTTGCGGTGAAGACTTCGTTTGGAGGCGAGTGTGACGGGGGCCGAGCGGCGGAAGCGGGTGGGCGGGGGGAAAGGAGCTGATTCCTGGGGCGAACGAAGATTTTTGAGAAACGTGAACGGAAAACGAATGCCGCCGGAAATGGCGGCATGGCAGCCTTGAAGGCCGATCCACAGGGGTTTTGCGAAACGAACTTGTTTATTGGATTCGGCGCGTCAGATGGCGTGATCCGCAGGAACAGGTTGACCGCTCCAGGCCTTCTGCGCTGTCCACGGTAGCGGTGGGTTGCTCCAGAAGGGATCGCTACGAGGGAGGCCTAAGGGCAGAAGACCAGTTGAGCAGAGATATAAACTGCCTGTGGAAATGTAAGCTTCGCCGATGGAGGGTTGACTACCACAAAACCCGATCCTGAGCCAGCCATGCTCATCGAAGGTTCCCGGCGCGGTTATCATCCTTCGAACGATTGCAGTCAAGGCGCATCGTACTTGCTCGGGTGTAACCGGTTCGGGCAACTGACGACGCAGCGCCATGGATGCGAGTAAGTGAAACGCGCCGAAGCGATAGGATAGCGACCGTCCAATCAGAGGATAAGTCCCTTCCGGGCTGATAAAGCGCTCCTGAACAGCGGCGTAGCGTTTGGCTCGGGCCACGATCGCGGGATAGAAAGAATTCCATGCATTTGAAGCCTTCGATACGGTTTCTATCACTTCAAGCAGCATTGGCTGGATAACGAAGCTGTTGTAGTAATCCCAATGGAAGGGCGGGCCATCGCCGTAAACGCTATCGCCCTTGTACCATTCTTCGTGCTGGCGTATGGCGTAATCGATCCGCATTTTATCCCACTGCTCGCCGGCATAGCAGAGAAAAGCTTCTACCATTGCGCTGAACAGCAGCCAATTATTGAAACCCGGGCGAATCACCCGGGTGGATTGGAGCGCCGCGACCAGTTGCTTCTTGGTGTGAGGGTCCAGCTTTTCCCAAAGTTCGGTGGGCGCGCGCAAAACTCCTAAGGCGAGGAAGGCCGCATCGACGACGGGCTGAGAGCCTTTCGAGAAATTCATGTAATCCGGCGAGGATGGGTCGACGGCGGCGGCGATGGATTTACGAGCGAGATGGCAATACTGACGCCGAAGTTCGCCCTCGTGCCCGCCACTCTCGCCCGATTCGAGCCAAGGGCTCATGCCGGAAAGGAGGCGTCCGAGTGCTTCGAGGTAAGTGTATTCGCGGCGGTCCGCCGCGTTGCCGTGCGCGACTTCGATGGGCATGGTTGATTTCAGTTTTCGCTCGCTCAGGGATGTCAAAACAGGATGGGCAATCCGGGTGAGGACAGAGATCCAGTAATCCCGGTCCGATCCGCCGGCCGGGAACTCCTGCATGGCGGCCGAACCCGTGCCGAGGGATGCGATCGCTGCCGATGTATTCAGAAATTCTCTTCGCGAAGAATCCAAGATCAAGCTCGCAAACGGAACCAATTGTAACGCTGCTCCAAACCATCGGACTGGCGGGCCCTACAGGTTACGTTAGGCCTGCGACTTCGCCGCGCAAAACGGTGACCGAAGCTCTGGGGAGCGTGAACACCGTTTGTGCAGAGGCATCGATTGATGAAACTACAGGCGGCAGGTTTGGATCGGCGTGAGCGCTGGCATCCGCGCCGTGCCAAACGTATTGTTCACTGCCAAATGTGACGCTGCGAGTTGCGCCGGAAAAATATCCGGTCCGGCTGCCGCTTTCAAAGGCGATTCGAACGGGATGGGCCTTCTCTCTATCCTTGTTGACGAGCAGCAAGGCCCACTGACCGTCTGGCCGCCGAACGGCATAGCTCGTGACAAGAGCATTTCCTGCGGCGTTTTCGATTCCGGCATTAGCGGCATAGAGATGATGAGTGCCGCTGCGGTGCGTCACCCATTCTTGGTTGATCATTCGGCCGGCATGGTAGAAAGCGGTATAGCCGATTATCTTGGCATTGTGGTCCCAAATGGCGTTGCCCCAGATCGCCCAGCCGTGGCAGCCATGCTCGATCAGGCTGGGTTCGATCGGCGAATGAATGTAGAGTGCGCCGCCCTCGGCGAAAAAGCTCCCGACATTGTCGGCGAGCCATAAGGCCGAGAAAATATCGGACATGTAGACCGAAAGCGAACCACTGAGATTGCTCTCGGTGTTCATCAGCGGAATCGCAGCGGGCAATCCGTCATCGCGAAAGGCACGTAAAGTCTTGCGAGTCAGCTCGCGGCAACGGTACAGATCATCCCATTTCATGGTGCAGGCATCATATGGATATATTTCAAAAGAAGCGAACGACAGATCTGCCTGACGATTGTGCGACTTCAGATATTCGTAAAAGCGGCCGAACCAGGACTTGTTTCCGCGCGCATCGGGCCAGACAGAGGCGTCCTCGTTTATACCCTGGAGCACGGGGCCGCCTAATTTAAGGGTGGGATCGACTTTGTGAATGGCGTGCGCAAACTGAATATAGAGTGTGGCGTAGTCCTCCGGCATGTAGTATTGCCCATCGGCTTCTTCATCCATCTCAACCCAGCTGATGGGATATCCTCGTTTTTTCAGATAAGCGACCATTGCGGCGGCATCTTCGGGAATGCAGTAAATCAGGGGAACTGTGATCAGCGCAGCTAGCCCGTTGGTGATTCCGCTCGTATAGAAGAGGTCCCAGCCGGTCTGGTCTCCGTGCGGATTCAAGTCTTCGGCGGTGTGCCACGGATCTGTAGAAGAGCAATACGTAGCGGTTTGTTGGCGGCCGTCCCGCGCGTGTCTGACGAAATCCGCAAATTTACCATCGGGCTCCAATCTGCCCACGTAGACCTCATGGATTGCGTATCCCACCCGAAGCCGCACATCATCGTTTCCGTGCGGCCCCGGCTGATTCGACGATTGCGTCATGACGACGCGAACCCAACGGGTTGAAATTAGTTTGTCCGAGAGTTTCAGTGTTACTCTTCCACCTTTGCCCTCGTGAACAGCACCGTTGGGAAAGCGAATCCAGTTCCCCATGGCTTGATTAGAAATAGGAAGGTATTCGCCACCCTGGCCCGTAGAGTCCATAGCCGGCTCCTCCCAGTTCATGGGATCGGCTCCGGACCAATACTCCACTTCGTACTCGCGGGCGCTTGGTTCGCACCAATCGATGCGGATCGCGTTCACGTCATAGTATTCGCCTAGATCGACGATAATCCATTGCGGATGCAAAGAGTCGTCTTCATGGGTGAACGCTTTGGTCAAGTAAGGGTTACTCTTCCAAAAAGTACCGGGATCGCCATCTGTGAGGCGAGAATAGCCCCGGTCGGTGCCGCCATTGTGAGTGCAGCCGCGGTGGGGAAGGCTGTAGCCGAATGAATCGCGAATGGATTCACCTAATTCCGAGCTGCCCACGAAATATCCGCGTTGCTTTGCTTCGTCTGACCACCGGCCCTTGGGATTCCAGTGCCAATAATCAATCATCTCCGGAGTATGCAGGCGATAGCTGATCGGCCCCCACTCCGCGGACAAGCAAACCTTTATGCTTTCGGGCGTGTAGATCTTGTTAATCGACTCGCGCGACTGAATGTCCATCGATGTCGCGAGCGCCTCATCGGGATCGAAAGAGTTGACGACTTAGCTGGGCGCCGCTTGTACTCGAACGACCGCAACAGTTCCTGGAGACGATGTTGAATTTTGATCGGGCAGAACTGCCTCAGCCAAATGAGGAACTATGGTCGACGCGGCCGCGCCGACAGTTACTCCCAAAAACATGCGTCGCGAAGTAGCCATTGGATGCCTCACCATATGACGTTAGCAAGGGCGAATCAGAGCCCGAATATCTTCGTAACCAGGCCGCGGAATCGTCCTCAGTCATTGCAGCGTTAACCTCTATGGCGCGCAATTCCAAATCTTCAACTTCCTTTCTGAGTCGATCGGTGAATATCCTGTCGCGCTCGAGGAGGTTCTGTAGAGCTCGCTCCGGATTGCTTGTTTTGGAAAGGAATCCAGATGTGCATCCGCCGCGCCGCTGGATTGTGGCTTCGCGGAACTCGGGTGGTGACGGGAGGAGCCACACTGCATGGTCCGAGGCCGAGAGTAAAGGCTTTACGAGATACGGCAACAGCCGGAAGCCCTCCACGATCCGCATTCCGGTCTCCGACTCTCCTCGACTGCTGTACTTTGATACGCTTTCTTCAAGACGACTCTCCTCTTTTTGGCAAGAAAATTTCCCGGAGCGTATCATACGCTCCGGTTGAGTCGTTCCCTTTTCTACGATCTTCCGGACATCCTCCGCCCGGGGGAGGCGATTACAAATAAGGAGCCGGAAGCCCCAGCTTCGCCCGGTACTGGCGCATGGCGTGCTGCTGGTTGGTTCGCAGACGCAGATCGCTGCACGGCTTGGCGGTGCAGAGGAGGATATAGCCTTCCACTTTGTCCTCGGGAAAATAGGAATTGGCGCTGCTCTGATCAAACGACCCGCTCAGCACGCACCCGGCGCAGGTGAGACAGCGGCCCTGGTGGCAAATTGCCGGGAGGGTGATTCCGTTGTGCGCGGCCGCATTCCAGATGAACTCGTTTCTATGGCAGGTAAAGCTTCTTTCGCCCTTCGGCGTCTCCAACACAATCAGAAACGAGTCACTACCCTTCATGTGGCCGCATGAAAAAATTAACGGGACAGACAGCCGCGCCGAGCTGAGCGCTTGCGTTCTCAGGCACTTGGCGGATGGCGCTTAAGTCAGTCCCGAATTTTTTCTCAGCTTCTGACGCGCGCGGTTCTGTGCTCAACACAGGTCCTGGCCTATGGGTTGTAGAAGTGGCTGTTTTTGCTGTAAGGCGCTTCGCCCGGTACGCCGCGGCGGAAGTGACCCGAAGGAATCGACTTCCCATCCCGTTCGTGGGCCAGCAACTCAATGAACCAGGCCTCATGTTCGATCTCTTCGTTCAGAATCCTGGATGCCATGTCATAGGTCCGGGGATCCTTGCCGAAGGTCATGTCACAAATAGCGATCCAGCTCCGGATAGCGCAGCGCTCCGATTCCAGCAGCACGGTTAGGATATTGACCGCGGTTGGGGGGTCCGGCAGTTTGGCCGCGATGCATCCGGCCTGATTGTGAAAGGCGGGCAAATCGTTCGGGAGCTCGCCGCCGAGCTCATAGATGCGGGGCACGATCAGCTCCCAGTGGGCTCTGTCCTCCAGGCGGGCATCCTCGCAAATTTCTTTGTAGTCCTCATGTCCGGCAAGATGCATGCGCAGGATGGTGTAGTAGTAGTAAGTACTTGCGAATTCGGCCGCGGCGTTTGCGATCAGCATTTTAATCAGCTTCTCGACGTCCACACCGCGAGCGCGAATCACTTCTACACCGACGCGCTGGGAAACATCTCCGTGTGCAACGGGTGTGACTCCATTACTCATTAGTGTTGTTATCCTTTCTGTCTGCAGTTGGCACGTGAGTGTGCCGCCATAATCCACTATAGGGTCTCGGCTGAAAGGGGCTGAAAAGCGGTCCTTCAGCACTTCGGACGGAATCGGGAAACAATTTCCGCAGGTCTTGACAAGATCGCCTCGCTTTCGATAGGCTCGCGCCATTGCTCTTGATGCAGGAGGTCAACTTGGGGCTCAAGAATCTTGTCCTGGCCGCGCTCATGGCCGGCTGTTTTGTATTTCATCTTTCTGCCGATGTTAACGGTGCGATTCAAGGGACGGTGCGGGATACGTCGCACGCGGTTGTGGTTGGCGCGAAAATAGCAGCGACGAATGCCGATACCAATTTCACCCGGGAAAGCGTTTCGGGGACGGAGGGCGAATACCGCCTTTTAGCGCTCCCCCCGGGGCACTATAAGGTCACCGCTACAGCCGCTGGATTCGAGCAGTTCGTCACTACCGGCGTGACCCTGCAAGTGAACGATCAGCTCCACATCGACATCAACCTGCAGGTCGGCGCGGTTCGGGAAGCGGTGACTGTCGAGGCCAATCCGGTTCAGGTGGAGACTGAGAGCACGCAACTCGGCCAAGTTATCGGCACGAAGCAGATCCTTTCGCTTCCGCTGAACGGCCGCAGTTTCATTGACCTGCTTGGGTTGCAGGCCGGCGTCGCGCCCACAACAACGGGATCGATTCAGCAGGACCGGCCCGTTTCGGGGATTCTGTCGGCCGGGAATGTTTCGGTGAACGGACAGCGCGAGACGGCGAACGCTTTTCTCGTAAACGGAGGAGATGTCAGCGAAGGCCGCAACAACGGCGCGGGGCTGATTCCGAATCTCGATTCGATCCAGGAATTCCGCCTTATTACGAACAGCTTTGACGCGGAGTACGGCAAATTCAGCGGCAGCGTGATGAACGCAATCACAAAATCAGGGACGAACGGCTTCCATGGGGATGTTTTCGAATTTATCCGGAACGATAAGTTCGATTCGCGGAATTTTTTCGACCCGACCAAAGCCGAATTGCGCCGCAATCAGTTCGGTTATGCGGTAGGCGGACCGTTCATCAGGAACAAATTGTTCTGGTTCACGGATTATCAGGGCACGCGGCAGGTTGCGGGCGCGAGCACAGGCCTGGTATCCGTACCAACGACCGACCAGCGCTCGGGAATTTTCGATCCCGCTTCGTTCGTCGATGCCAACGGGAATCCGCTGACGGTGAGCGGCGCGTATTGGGCCCAGGTGCTTTCGTCACGGCTGGGATATCCGGTTCAAAATGGCGAACCATACAGCGGTTGTTCCAATACAGCGGATTGCGTGTTTCCGAATGGCGTGATTCCGCATCGAGCATTTGTTAAGCCCGCAATTGGAATTCTGCCGTACATCCCGCTGCAGAATCAGGGGCCAGGACTGTATAGCAACTCCAGCGAGAAGAATACGGTCCGCGACGACAAGATGGGACAGCGCGTCGATTTCATCAACCAGATGACCGGCAACTGGTCGTTTTACTATCACTACGACGATTCCACGGTGGACAACGCGCTGCCGGCGGCTAGCGTGCCGGGCTTTCCTTCGGTAACTCCCACCCGCGCCCAGGAGGCCGTGATGAGCAATACCAAAACCTTTGGCGCGACACAAGTCAACGAGTTCCGGGTCAGCTTTTTCCGCACCGCAACCGTAACCGACCAGCCGAAAGGCAGCTTCGCGAAACTAGCGGATCTCGGCTTCGTCACCGGCCCCGGAACATTGGGCATTATCCCTTCCGGACCGGCCAATTTTCCGCAGACCGTGCCTCCCATTTACTTCAACAACTTCTCTATCGGTGTGCCGACGCTCACCACCTTCCAGCCGAACAATACGTGGTTAATTGCGGACGGATTTTCCAAAGTAGCCGGCCGCCACTCGATGAAGTTCGGGGGCGAGTTCCGCTATTTACAAATCAATGAGCGCAACACTTGCGCACCCAACGGCGATTTCACGTTCGACGGCAGCGAGACCGGAGTCGATTTCGCCGATTTTCTTATCGGTGCGCCAGTGAGCTATAACCAGTGCAGCCAGCAGTTTCTTGATTCCCGGACGCGCTACGGCGCGCTTTACGGCCAGGACTCATTTCAGGTCAAACCCAATTTGACCTTCAACCTGGGCCTGCGCTGGGAAGTGAGCATGCCCTGGTACGACACGCAGGGCAAGATTGAGACCATTGTTCCCGGTCTGCAATCGACTGTATTCCCGACTGCACCAAAGGGTTGGGTTGTGCCGGGAGACCCCGGGATTCCAAGCACGCTTGCGCCCACGCGATATAACAATTTCGCGCCTCGCGCCGGAGTGGCATACTCGCCCGATTTCCATGATGGACTTCTGAATAAAATCACCGGAGGACCGGGCAAGACCAGCATTCGGGCGGCGTATGGCATCTATTACACCTCCATTGAGGATCTGAATCTGTTTTATGAAGTTGGCGACGCTCCCTTCGGCTTGTATTGGGTCAGCCCTGAACCGACCCTGTTCGATCAGCCGTTCGTGACTCGGTCCGACGGAAGTTCACAGACACAGCGATTCCCCTTCACCTTTCCGATTCCGGGGAGCCCGGCCAACAAGACGCTGGATTATTCGATCTATTTGCCGATCTCCTATTCGCCCGGATATTCGATTCACAACCGGATGCCCTATGCGGAAGATTACAACCTGAGCATCCAGCGCGAGTTGTCGAAATCGACGGTTTTGACGCTAGCTTATGTGGGGACCCAGGGACACAGACTGATCGCGCAGTACGCCGCGAACCCAGGCAATCCGGCGCTCTGCATGCAATTGAATCAGCTCGGCGCTACTCCCACGTGCGGGCGCAACGGCGAGCAGACAACTTACACGCTTCCAAACGGAAGCCAGGTTTTCGGAACGCGAACCGCGCTCGGCCCGGCTTTCGGACAAGGGAACACGTTCACGGCGAATATTGCCAATTCAAACTACAATTCGCTACAGATCTCAGTTGAGAGGAAGGCAGCCGATGTCACGTTTCTCGCCGCATACACTTACTCAAAAGGCATCGACAATTCCTCGGGCTTCAATGACTGGGTCAACTTTACAAACTACCGCCTGAGCCGTTCGCTTTCTTCGTATGATCTGACTCATAATTTCGTGGTCAGCTATAACTGGGCAGTACCGTTCGATCGCGCCTTCGGCTCGCTTCCGAAACGGCTTACGCAAGGATGGCAGTTCATCGGAATCAGCCGCTTCTCGACCGGATTCCCCGTTTCCCTGCATCAATCTGGAGACTATTCGCTGATTGGCGAAAGCTCGACGGATACCCCGGATCTGGTCGGGAAAGTTCAGATACAGGATCCTCGCAATCCGGGACCAAACGGCGCGAACACCTACTTCCTTCCGGATGCCTTCGCTTCGGGGAAGTTGGGCCAGTTTGGCACCGCGAACCGCCGATTTTTCCATGGCCCGGGCATTCTGAACACGGATTTCGCTCTCATGAAGGACACGCACATTACGGAAACGATGGCCGTGCAGCTTCGGGCGGAGTTCTTCAACCTGTTCAATCACGCGCAGTTCAATAACCCGAACGGGAACTTCACCAGCAGCAACTTTGGCGTTGTCACTAGCGCCCGTGATCCGCGCATCGGCCAGTTCAGCTTTAAGTTTCTCTGGTAAGATTCTGTGAAAAGTGGTCTGGTTTGCGCTGCTGCTTCTTTCCTTTGCTGCCGTTGGCCAACCTGACACTTCTCAACAAAGACTGGAACTGCGCCGCGCCGTAGCGCTTGACCCACATAACACGACAGCGCGGCAGTCTCTCGCGGCGGCGCTGCTCGATGCGGGCCAGATTCCGGAAGCAATTGAACAGTTCGAGATTGTAAGGAAGGCTCGGCCGGGGGATTCGCGTGTTCGCGGGGAGCTTGGGTTGGCTTATCTGGAGAACGGTAATCCGGCCAAGGCTATCGAGGAGTTCAGGTATTACTTGAATGCGAACCCGAAAGATGCGGCGGGGTATTATCATCTCGGGATTGCGCTTGGCCAGAGCGGCAAGCTGCCGGCAGCACTCTCGGAGTTTCGCAGGTCGGCGGCGCTCGATCCGAATTTCGGCCCGGCCCAGGAAAGTATCGGCACCACGTTACGCCGCCAGGGGGACAATGCCGGCGCGCTAGGCGCATTTCGACAAGCCGTCCGGCTGATGCCTCAAAATCCGATTGCGCTTTGCGATTTGGGCATGGCGCTGAAAGAAACCGGCGATATTGGCGGCGCGATTGCGAATCTGCGCCAGGCAGTAAAACTAAAACCCGATTACGAAAGAGCCAAGTACGGGTTGGGGATCGCGCTTCGGATGAACGGGCAGACAAGTGAAGCGGCGTCTGAGATGCGCGAGATCCGACGACTGCATCAATCGCGGACGGAGTTTGCCGAAAGCAAGAAGCTAATTATCGAAGGGATGGAGTTGCTGAAAAAGCAGCAATGGCAGGATGCGCGAGACCGCTTCCAGCAATCGGTCGATCTCACTCCTGGCTTGCCCAGCAGCTATTACTACCTGGGCAAGGCCGAAGACAAACTTGGCGAGCGCGAGAAGGCAATTGCCGCATACCTGAAAGCTCTTCAACTGAAGCCCGATTACGCGGAAGCGCACATGTCGCTTGGAATCGTTTATGCACGGCAGCAAGAGACGCCGGAGGCGCTCAAAGAGCTACGCGAGGCGGTGCTGAGCGACCCGGACCTGGCGGACGCCCACTACAATCTGGCTCTGATGCTTGCCGGCGCGGGGAAATCAGACGAAGCGCTGCGCGAAGTGTCCGATGCAATCTCGCTAGATCCAAACAACGCCGATTTCCAACTGCTGGCGGGTAACCTTTACGCCGCCGAAAACCGGACCGCTCGCGCGGTGGTGGCGTATACCGAGGCTATACGCCAAAGGCCCGATTATGCGGCGGCCCATTACAATCTAGGATTGGCCCTTCTCAAAATGGGCGACAATGCCTCAGCGCAGACACACTTTGATACAGCACACCGCCTTGATCCCTCGATTAGCAAGTAAATCCAGGATTGCTTTATATATATTTTTCGCCGCTACCCTGGCCGCGGCACAACCCGCGGCAGACCCGCATGCAACCTGGCGCGACTACGGCGGAGCGGCGGACTCGGCGCAGTACTCCGCGCTCAAACAGATCAACCGTTCCAACGTCAGGAAACTGAAAATCGCCTGGACGTACCCGACTGGAGATGCGAACCACTATTCTTTCAATCCAGTCGTGGTTGATGGGTTGATATATGTGCTGGCCAAGAACAACTCGATTGTTGCGCTGAATGCCGCGACGGGGAAAGAGGTCTGGATTCACCAAACCGGCCCTGAGGCGAAGCTGATCACGAACCGCGGGATTAATTACTGGGAGAGTAAGGACCGTTCCGAGCGTCGGCTGCTGTTCGCGGTTAATAATTTCCTGGAAGCGATCGACGCTCGAACCGGAAAGCTGATTTCGTCGTTTGGCAAGAATGGCCGGGTCGATTTACGGGAAGGCCTCGGACGCGACCCGGCTACACTGTCGCTGGTTCAATCCACTACGCCGGGCCGAGTTTTCGAGAATCTGCTGATTCTAGGCTCGGCGACGAATGAAGAGTACAAATCGGGTCCCGGCGATGTCCGCGCCTACGACGTTGGGACCGGTAAACTGGCGTGGACCTTTCACACGATTCCACATCCCGGTGAAATGGGATATGACACGTGGCCGAAAGATGCCTGGAAGACGGTCGGCGGAGCGGATAGCTGGAGCGAACTCACACTCGATGTTCAGCGCGGCATCGTGTATGTCCCAACGGCCAGCCCAAAATATAATTTTTACGGCGCTGATCGCAAGGGCGCAAATCTCTTCGGCGATTGCCTGCTGGCGCTTGATGCGCGTAGCGGAAAACGCCTGTGGCATTTCCAGATGGTTCATCACGATATATGGGATTACGACAACGCCACTGCGCCGAAATTGCTCACAGTGCGGCACGATGGCAAGCCGATGGATATTGTGGCCCAGCCTGGAAAAGAAGGGTTTTTGTGGGTCTTCAATCGAGTGACGGGCAAACCCCTCTGGCCGATTGAGGAGCGCGCGGTTCCGGCGTCGGATATGCCGGGGGAGCAGGCTTGGCCGACCCAACCATTTCCTCTCAACCCGCCGCCTTTCGCGCGGCAGACGTTTGCAGAGAAAGATCTGGACGCGTTTATAAAAGATCCGGCGGAGCGGGCCCGCCTGCGCAATGAGATTCGGAACGCCCGCAACCAGGGCCTTTTCACGCCGCCGTCTCTGCGGGGAACGATTGAGATGCCGGGTAACAATGGCGGAGCAAACTGGGGCGGCGCGGCGGTGGATCCATCGAACGGGACGCTGTACATCGTTTCGAAGGATCTTCCCTGCTTGCTCAAACTAAAGCCGGAGGGCGCGAATCGTTACGTAAGCGGCTTCGGTTTCATGTTTGCCAAAACTGGGCTGCCCGCCAATTCCCCGCCCTGGACCTCACTCACGGCTTACGATCTGAATGCCGGGACGATCAAATGGAAAATTCCGCTGGGAGAGGTTCCTGAACTCGCGGCCAAAGGCTTCAAGGACACCGGAACGGTTTACCCCAAGGTGGGTCCGGTGGTGACGGCGGGAGGGCTGATCTTCACCGCAACACGCGACCGCAAGGTTCGGGCGCTGGATGAGAACAACGGAAACGTGCTTTGGGAAGCGGAGTTGGATTCCGCTATGGAAGGCATTCCCGCGGTATACGAGATTGGCGGCCGGGAATATCTTGTTGTCTGCGCCGCCGCGCAGGCGAACCTGGTTAAGGACCCGAGCGCGAAAATACACGGCGCTTATGTCGCATTCGCGCTGCCCTGATGGCGTGATTGATCCTCCTGCTACCCTGACAAAGAGCCAACTTATCCATGTCAAAACACGAAGAAGCTGACCTGATTCTAAAACTTTATGACTTGCGCCGGGAAGCGACGATGCGCAAAGCTCGCGAATGGGTTTTTCTGGAATTCAATCCCGAATCGATGGCAGATGTTAAGGCCGCCCTTTTTAGCGAACACAGCGGATATGTGCGGATGGTAACGACCTACTGGGATATGGTTGCCGCGCTGGTCAACCATGGAGCGATCAGCATGGATCTGTTCAATGACACCAATGGCGACCATATCGGTACGTTTGCAAAAATCGAGCCGTTTCTTGGAGAAACTCGCGCTATGTTTGGGCCGCAATTCCTGATCAATCTGGAAAAGCTAATCGATGCGACACCGAATGGACGCGCGCGTAGTGCCACCGCTCGCGAACAGATGAAGGCGATTCGTGCGGAAGTCGCGGCGAGCCGGGCGCAGGCAGCGGCCCGGAACTGAACGGTTCCGTTGGTTTGAAAATCAACGGGACAGACAGCCGCGCCGGGTCGAGCGATTGCGTTTTCAGGCATTTGGCGGACGGCGCTTAAGTCAGTCCCGGATTTTTTTCACGCGTTCTCACGCGCGCGGTTCCGTTACTGCTAATATCTGACGCACTTGCTCGATATGGTTCACATCGTGGCCGGCCATTTGAGACGCGAGATCCTTCACGGTCATTTTGCCTCGTTCGGAGTGAATACCGAAGCACTGCCACTCTTCGGCAGTAAGCCTGGCAAGCATCCGCAGGTTAGCCGCGCGTAGCAGCCGGAACATCTCGAGGGCTTCTCCGGGATCGGAGGAGCCGTAATCGCCCAGGCGCGCCCATTCGTCCTGATCGAATGACGACAGAGTTACGCCGCTGTTCTCTACCATCTGGCGGTAGCGCCAGCCGCTAGCGATTTCATCATCGGCCAGATGAGCGAGGATTGAAGAGATCGACCACTTGCCAGGCGCGGGGGACTGTTTGAGCTTTTCCGGTGACACGCCTTCGATGAGATGAGCAAGAATAGCAGGCGTCTGGCGCTGTATCTCAATCGGGTCTTTTCCGTCTACATAAGCAGCCAGACGAGCTTTGTACTGTTCCGCGGTTTCCGGTTCGGCTTTCGCGTTCGTCATTTCGATATTGTCCCGCACGGGGACTCTGTCATTCCCACGAAATTTGATTGAAAATTGCACGAAGCCGTTTGCCGCGAGCCGGGTTGACGGTCTCCAGGAACCCTACGCGCCCATCGAGATGCGACCGGAACAACGGGCGCCCGCCGTGGTTTTGACTCTCCGGGCCATGGCGAACGCAGTTGGTAAGCGTGGCCTTGAGCCGATCGAAATCGTCTCTGAAGACATTGATGCGCTGATTCGTAACAAGCCCTGCCAGGTGCTGCCGAACGCCTTGACGCATGATGCGAGTCTTGCGGTGATGCACGGCGAGACCTTCTTCGAGCAGAATGGCAGCGACGTGAGTTGAGAAACGTTCCGCAGCGCGTTCGAATGCATCGCCGCCGGAAAACGCGAGGTCGTCGGCATAACGGGTGTAGGCGACACCGGCCGATTTCGCCAGGCCGGCCAAACGGCAGTCAATGCGGTAGCTGCAAAGATTGGCGAGCGCGGGCGAAGTGGGAGCGCCTTGGGGCAGATGCGCCCGGGCATATAAGACGCGCGCTTCGCGAAGCTGCTGCGGGTTGATGTCGAATGCCGGCTTGCTCCATACGTCGCGCGGAGTGGCGTTCGTGCAAATGCCGCCTAGCAGACCGGCAACCGATTGGGAATAGCCGAGCGTTCGAAAGAACGCCTTAATTCTTGCGGCCGCGAATGATGGGAAGAAGTCCCGCAGATCCATTCGCAGCACTATGTGTTGGCCCACATGGAGAGCCACAAACGTCTGGATTGAGCGCCCTTTCAGGAAACCATGGGCCGCGGGGTGGGGCGGAATTTTTTCAAGAATCCCGGCAAGGATTTGCCGCTGCAGTTGTTTCAAGCGCGGCTTGGGCGATTCAATCAAACGAATTGCGCCGGAGTGTTTCAATAAGACGCGGTAATGATAATGCCTCAGTCGAGCGGCATTCTTCTGGTAGCCCAGCGCCTTGAGATCGGCAAACCACTCCAGGTCGCCGACGCTGAGTTGAAGCCACTCAGCCAGTGCTCCGGCGCACATGATAGGCGGAAGATTCCACGCCCGGGCGGGTGTAACGGGCTCCATAACGAACTGCGGCGGAACGCCCCAACGAGTCTCACCATGCGTGAGCGGTTTTTCTGCGTCGTGGCGCAGGGTAGCTCACGAGACGAAATGCCAGTTATTCACGTTTCCCCGAGGTAACCCCGGAGAGGCCCAATCGAACCACGGCCCGATAGCAGCCAAGCTTGGAGCATTCCACCGCGGAAGGTATGATAGCAGGGTTTCAGCCGGGGCAAATGCCTTCGCGGTTTAACGGTCGGCTTCTGAGGCGACTGTCGGAAAAGTATTCGACATGTGATCGTGCCAGGTGAGGCTATCTTCATCGACCAGGGCCCAGACCAGGCCAATGCCGGCGGCGAGCAGGCTAATTACACTGCCGAACGCTCGCTGATATCTTCGATCGTGGGAAGGCGGATTCCCATCGAAATCGACCAGGCGCAGGCCCAACGCGCGCATGCCGATGGTGTCACGGCCGACGACGGTCCAAATCAGCTTGTACGCGGCGGGTACGGTAGCGAGTGCCGCGAGCAGGAATGGCAGTTCATGCCGCCGAGGCAGCAAAGCGCCTCCCTGATAGAGATACAGCGCAACGGCGACGAGGCAACCGCAGGCTATCAGCAAGCCGTCCAGGAGGGCCGCTTGCACTCGCAGGGTAGGCGGCGCAACCGGAGCGTCGCAGATAATATGGGACTGCGGCTGGCTCAGTACTTCATCCTGGCCCAAAAACTCCAGCCGGCGCTGATCGGTGGAGGGCACACGTTTCGTGCGAGCGTGCCGCAACTCGACCTTGCCGTTCTTGACTGGCGCCGGGCGAGCAATTTCGGCCGCACGGGCCCGAATAGATTCACGCTCCGCAGGCGTGGTTAAGGAGTCGAAAGGGATCACACGGGGTTCAGCGAGCGGCGCAGAGAAGAGCGTCTGCTGACCGGGTTCCGCAGCCTGTACCGGCTGCTGCTCAGGCTCGCTGGTTTGTCCCTCAGGGCTGAAATCGTAGGCGGCAGCGGTGGCTGTAGCGGCGATCGGGTAACTTTGCGCGGAAATCCTCGCTGGTGTAGCTCTCACGCGACGGCCGCAACGCCGGCACCGGTGATCGTCGTCTAAGATCCAAGTCTGACAATGTTGACAAGTCATGCGGCTCACGCGCCAATCAATCGCTCACGGCCCTCAAAATGGTTGCGGCCATGTGCGTGGGCATGCTACGGTTTTCGGTTGAACCCCTCTCTTGTTCCGCAATCTGCCCCAGCTTTTGTATCTATCAAAAAAGGTAACGTTTGTCCAGAACATTTCTTACGTAGATTGTTGTTTTCTTGCGCGGTTACTTTATTTTTGCTGGCCCAGTGCGGGATAGCCCAGACCGCCGCCCACCCCGCGAAGGCAAATCTACCTCCAGAAAACGAGATCTGGATGGAAGGCATTACGCAGGATTCGAATCAGGAATGGCGCTATTTGAAGGGCGCCGCGAAGGTGCAGACGTCGGAGATGGTCATTTCCGCCGACCAAATCGACTACAATTCGGACACGCACTGGGCATACGCCCGCGGGCACGTTCACCTGGAGCACTTTGCGACCGGCGACAAGCTGAATGCCGACCACGGCGAATACAATCTGGAGACCGAAGAGGGGCGGTTTTACCAAGTGGACGGCACATCGCCGGCCAAGATTATTTCGAGCCCGTGGGTGCTCTCGACAACGAACCCCTTCTATTTTCAGGCGCAATGGGCCGAGCGGATCAAAAATCGGTATATTCTGCATCACGGTTTTGTGACGGACTGCAAGACGCCAAAGCCGTGGTGGGTATTCGAAGCGCCGCTGTTCGACATCATTCCCGGTGACCGCGCCATCGCTCGTCACACGGTTTTCCGGCTGAAGCACGTGCCCATTCTGTATCTGCCGTTCTTCTACCGGCCGCTGGGCCGAAATCCCCGCCAGAGCGGGTTCCTTACTCCCAATTTCGGGCACAGCTCCATTCGCGGGTACATGTACGGCGGCGGGTATTACTGGGCCATCAACCGAAGCTATGATTTGACCGGCGTAATTCAGTACTTCACGGTGCGGGGCCCTGCCGAGACTTTCGACTTTCGGGGCAAGCCCAACGAGAACACGGATTTCAATTTTAATTTTTATGCGGTTCAAGACAAGGGCTTGCTTCAGCCAAACGGCACTCTGCAGAAGCAGGGCGGCGAGGAGTTCAGTCTCACGGCGAGGACCCAGGTTTTAGGATTTACCGGACGGCTTGAATACAACTACCTGAGTTCCTACCTGTTCCGGCAGGCGTTTTCGAGTTCGTTCACCAGCGCCATTTATTCCGAAGTGAGTTCCATCGGGTTTCTGCAGCGGCATTTCAAGGATGACCAGTATACGATCAACATCGTCGCGGCGCGCGATCAGCTATTTGAAAGTTTGACGCTGCCGGGCCAGCGTCCGAACGATGTGATCCTGCAGAAGACGCCCTCAGTGGAGGTCTACGGCCGCGATCGGGAAGTTGTTGGCGGCCCTTTACCTGTCTGGTTTTCGTTCTCGGCGAGCGGAGGGTTGCTGAGCCGGCAGGAGCCGAGTTTTCAGACGGGTTGGGACAGTGAGCGCGCCGATGTTCAGCCTCGCGTCGCCACATCTTTCGATTTCAAAGGCTTCTCGCTGAATCCCAGCATCAGCCTCGGAGCCACGGATTACGGCAAATCTTACGCGCTGAATCAAACGAGCTACACGCCGAGCAGTTCCTGCGGCGGATATGCGAGTTGCCCTCCGACACCGAGTTCGAATGTTCTGGTTTCCGACTCAAATTTGTTTCGCAAAAACGCCGACTTCATACTAGACTTCAGGCCTCCACCGATTGAAAAGATCTTTGTGCCGGCGAAGTGGCTGCACCTGGGCGAGAAAATGAAACACGTGATCGAAGCTGACGCGACGTATGAGTATGTCACCGGAATCGATCAATTCCAGAAGATTATCCATTTCGACTCGACCGACATTCTGTCGAATACGAACCAACTCACGTTATCCCTGACAAACCGGCTCTATCGAAAGGACAAGAGCGGCGCGGTCAGCGAACTTCTGACGTGGCGGGTGGCGCAGGCGCGTTATTTCGATCCGACGTTTGGCGGCGCGGTTCTGCCCGCCCAGAGAAACGTTGTGCTGGCAACGGATGAGTTCACGCCTTTCGCCTTTTTGGACGGACCGCGTAACTATTCGCCCGTGGTCTCGTCGCTAACTGTCAATCCCTACACCTTCCTCTCGCTGGACTGGCGAACGAATTACGATCCGCTTCGAAGGAAGATCGTCGCGAACAGCTATAGCATAGGCATCCACCACGCTCAATATTCGGCGAGCGTGGGAGATACATCTATCACGACGAATCCTCTTCTGGCCCCGCAGGCAAATCAGTTGACCTTCGGCGGATCCTACGGAGGTACGAACCGGAAGGGCTGGAATGCGGCTGGGTTGTTCGATTACGATCTGCTGCTGCACCGGCGGCTCTACGAATTTGTGCAGGGTTCGTATAACACGAACTGCTGCGGGTTCAGCATCCAGCTCCGGAGATTCAATCTTGGGATTCGCGATGAGAACCAATATTTGTTCTCATTTTCAGTTGCGAATATCGGAGCATTCGGCAGTTTGCAAAAGCAGGAACGGATTTTTTAGGCGCCCGCTTGCACGTTTCGGCCAGATCGTAACGCCAATGCCGGTCGCTTAGAAGCCGTGAAAAAATCAACGGGACAGACAGCCGCGCCGGGTCGAGCGATTGCGTTTTCAGGCATTTGGCGGACGGCGCTTAAGTCAGTCCCGGATTTTTTCACGGCTTCTAACGGTCGCGGTTCTGTTTCGCTAGCTTTTGCTGCCCAGCTTTTTCTTCGCTTCGTGAGCCTGTTTGGAATCGGGCGCTATTTGAATCACTCTTTCGAAAGCAGTCCGGGCGGCGTCCTTGTTCTTCAGCTTCTCTTCCGCTTCCCCAATCTTAAAGAACGCCTCGACGTTGCCGGGGTTGAACTTCGTGGCGCGTTCGAAACGGTGGAGAGCAGCGCGGTACCCGCTAGGGGTGCCTTTGTGCATATAGAAGTTGCCCACTTTGACGTTCCGCTCCGATTCCAGCGGGTCTAAGACAAACTTCTCGGGCGCAACCGATTCGTCTTCTTCCGGCGGATTCTGGTCGTCTTCAGCGGGGGGTTGCTGAGCGGGCTTAGCTTTCGGCTGGGATGAATTGTTCTGCTGGGCGAAGACTCCTCGCAGGGCGGAAAACGAAAGCAGACAGGCACCCAGCAACGTCCTGCGTGTCACAATTGCATTATAAGCTGCAAATGGAAAAGTACGATGCGAAGTCGCGGCTTCGCGATAAGGTAGCGCAGCTTCCCACCGAGCCGGGCGTATATCTTTACAAGGACGCAAGCGGTAAGATTCTCTACGTCGGCAAGGCCAAGAGCCTTCGAAGCCGGGTCCGCAGTTATTTCAACGAAGAACGGCTGGCCGACGTAAAGACGGGGAGCCTGATTGCCGAAGCGCAGGATATCGATTTCATTCAGGTCGATAACAATAAGGAAGCGCTCGCGCTTGAAAATAATTTAATCAAGCAATACAAGCCGCGGTTCAACATCCTGCTGCGCGATGATAAGACCTTTCCGTATATAAAGCTCACGAATGAGAAGTACCCGCGGGTGTACGTCACGCGGCGAATCCTGAGAGACGGCGCGAGTTACTACGGTCCGTTCTTTCCGGGTAATCTGGCACATAGGCTGGTGCATTTTATTCACCGGCACTTCAAAGTTCCTTCCTGCAAAATCGATCTGAGCCGGAAACACACGCATCCCTGCCTGGAGTACCACATCCATCGCTGCCTGGGGCCTTGCACGCCCGGACTAACGACAGACGAGGCGTATGCGGCGGCGGTGCACGATGTGCGGCTCTTTTTGGAGGGTAGGCACCGGGATCTTGCGAATGAACTGGAACAGCGTATGAACGCGGCAGCGGGTGAGATGCATTTCGAAGAGGCGGCCAGCCTGCGAAACCTGATGTCAACGGTTCGCGAAATGGAACAGAAGCAAAAGATGGCCGCAGTGGAAGGCGAGAACATCGACATTTTCGCGTACCATGCCGAGTCGCCCCTGGTGGCTGTGAATCTTTTCCACCTGCGGAACGGCAAGATTGTCGACCGGCGGGAGTTCTTTTGGGAGGATCAGGCAGATTTCCATGCATCCGACTTTTTTGAGGCTCTGTTGAGCCAGGTTTACTTGAACAGCCAGTACATTCCGGGCCTGATTCACGTGCCGGCAGATTTTGAAGGACGCGAGGAATTGGAAGAACTGCTCTCGGAGACGCGCGGCAGACGAGTTGAAATTGTGACGCCGCAGCGGGGTACGAAGAAAGCGATGCTCGCGCTGGTGGAGACGAACGCAAAACACAGTTTCGATCAGCGGTTCCGAGTATTGAAACCATCCTCGCAGGCGATTCAGGAGGCGCTACAGTATGCGCTGAACCTGGCGGAGGCTCCGAGGCGGATCGAATGCTTCGATATCTCGCATATCCAAGGGACAGACAAAGTCGCCAGCATGGTGGTGTGGGAAGACGGAGCGATGAAGAAGTCCGATTACCGGAAGTTCATCATTCGGACCGTTGCGGGAAATGACGATTTCGCTTCAATGCGGGAGGTGATTACCCGCCGGTACTCAAGGCTACAGGAGACGGGGCAGCCGTTTCCGGGACTGGTTCTGGTAGATGGAGGATTGGGGCAATTGCACGCCGCGGCCGAAGCGCTGGAGGCAATTGGGATCACCCTGCAGCCGCTGGCCTCTATTGCGAAGCGGGAGGAGTGGATTTACGTTTACGGGCAGGAAGACGAGCCAATTATCCTGGATAAGTTTTCGCCCATACTGCACCTGGTACAGAGTATTCGCGATGAAGCGCACCGTTTCGCCATAACATTCCATCGCACGCGCCGCAATGCCAAGCGCCTGACTTCGGAATTGCATGACGTGCCCGGCGTCGGCGGAAAGACGGTAGAGAAACTGCTGCGCACCCTCGGCAGTATTGAACGTGTGCGGGAAGCATCGAAAGAAGATCTCGCCAAAGTGGTTGGAACTGCCTGCGCGAACCGGTTGATCGCGCACTTCCAGGCCGATATCACGCGCTCGCCCCTG
>DATIMA010000025.1:0-60985 GCA_035475915.1 Bryobacteraceae bacterium | reverse complement strand
GTGAATGCGTTCATCCGGTTTGCTCGTCCCTGGAAGTCGAGCACGGCCGATCTGGAGGCCGGAGGCCGCCACTACACGGCCAATATACCCGCCGGCGAATTCGGCGAAGTGCGAATCTCGTTCGATGTTCCTGAATGGAGTGGAACGGTTAAAGGGGCCGTTCGCATTACCCCGGGAAACACGGGCCCGTTCGACGTAAGCCTTACGCCCGCGCGTAAGTGGACCATTTTTGTGGTCCCGCATACCCACCTCGATGTAGGCTACACGGATTACCAAGGCAAGGTTGCCGAGACACAGGCACGAGTTCTCACGCAAGCCGGCGATCTGATCCATGAGCATCCCGATTTTCGGTTCTCGATGGATGGCTCATGGAATCTGGAACAACTTCTGAAGACGCGCCCCAAATCGAAACGAGATGAGATCCTGGATCTGATCCGGTCGGGCAAAATGGCGATGCCGGCGCAGAACTGCAATCTCTTGACGGGATATGCTTCGCTTGAGACGCTGTACCGTTCTCTTTACGTCTCCAAGGAATTGGCGAACCGCTACGGACTTCCCTATGAATACGCCAATATCACCGATGTCCCCAGCTACTCCGGGAGTTACCCGTCGATACTCGCCAGCAGCGGCGTGAAGTACTGGGTCGCGGCTTCTAACAATGATCGCGCGCCGATCTTCTATTACGATCACTGGAACGAGCATTCGCCATTCTGGTGGGTTGGGCCCGACGGCAAAAAGGTTCTGTTCTGGTATTCGCGCCATTACATGCAAGTGCAGACCCTATTCGGGCTGCCGCCACAACTGAACGCCGTTCGCGAATCGCTGCCCATCTTTTTGCAGGCTTACTCGAATCCATCGTACAAGCCCGACGTGGCGCTGATATACGGGACTCAGGTAGAGAACACCGATCTCTTTCCGTCCACTGCGACATTTGCCGATGACTGGAACAAACTGTACGCGTATCCAAAGCTTACGTACTCTACCTTTCCTGATTTCTTCCATTACATTGAAGCCCATTACGCGAACGACCTGAGCAGCTTCCAGGGAGACGGCGGCGGTTATTGGGAAGACGGCATCGGAAGCGACGCATTTTATGAACAGGAAGACCGGGAAAACCAGCACCGGGCGCTATCGGCGGAAGTCCTATCCACCATGACCCATTCGGTCGATTCGAACTTGAATCCTCCGGCCGGGCTCTTCGCGGATATCTGGCAGAACATCGTTCTGTTCTCAGAGCACACCTGGGCATCTTATAACTCCATCTCGCAACCCGATCACGATGAAACCGTGAAGCAACTGCGGGTGAAAGATGACCGCGCGGATCGGGCTTCGCTTGAAATCGAGGATGTGATGAATCGCTCGCTGAGCCAGTTGGCGAATGAGATTCATATCCCGGCCAACACGCTGGTCGTGTTCAACTCTCTCAACTGGCAGCGCGATCTGGTTGTAGAAACAGATCTGCTTGAACATCCAAAACTGGTTGACCTGACCACGCATCAAGAAGTTCCTATTCAGGTTCTGGCCAACAAGGAAAACTTTCTGCACGTCCGGTTTCTGGCGAAGAACGTTCCGGCAGCCGGCTACAAGTGCTTCCGCATCGAATACGGGAAGCAGGGTCCTTCTCCTCTGCCCCGTTCGAACAATCCGATGGTTGAGAACTCGTTCTACCGAGTAACAATCGACTCCAATAGCGGCGCGATCAGCAGCATTTACGATAAGCAGCTACAGCGCGAGCTTGTCGATCCAAACAGCCCCTACAAATTTGGTCAATATCTTTACGTCACCGGCGGCGATGGCGATACGCAGATGATCAATCCGTTTCCAGCTCTTCCGCCTGGCGAACTGACTGTGCATCCGGCAAGCGAAGGAAAGTTTCTAGGCAGTGAGCGGATGCCATGGGGAGACTCCATTCGAATGACCAGTTCAAGTGTGAACACGCACCAAATAGAAACGGAAGTCCTGCTATTCAACGATCAAAAGAAGATCGAGTTTCACTATCGGGTTCACAAAGACTACACGACGAGGAAGGAAGGCGTGTACTTTGCGTTCCCAGCCGCCGTATCGAAGCCCGAGTTCACTTACGCTACACAGCAGCAATGGATCGATCCGGCACACAATCTGATGAAAGGTGGAAGTCTGGAGTGGTTCAACGTGCAGGATTGGATGGCGGTACACGATCCGAACGTGGCGGTGGGGATTGTGCCGCTCGATGCGTCGCTCGCCAGCTTTGGAGACATCAATCGCGGCAAATGGCCGGGCGAGTTCCAGCCCAAGAGCGGGACCATGTTCTCTTACGTGATGAATAACTACTGGCATACAAATTACCGCGCCGGGCAGGGCGGCGAGTTCACATTCCGGTATGCCGTAACAATCGGGCCACGGCTTGACGGGCGGGCGCTGACGCAACTGGGTTTCGAAGAGATGCGGCCGGCTGAACTGGATCATGTCGTAAGCCAGGACAAAGTGGGGAACCCGGCGCGGCCCTTGCCGGCTGAAGGCGAAGGCTTCCTCGAAATGACAGGAAAAGATGTTGCGCTGGTTACCTGGAAGCAGGCTGAAGATGGAAAGGGAAGCATTTTACGTCTTCGTGAAATTGCGGGAAAGGCCGGGGAAACGATTATTCGCTTTCCGCACTCGAGCATCGCGTCGGCGCAACTTTGCTCGGGCGTAGAAGACAACCTGCGGAGTCTGCCCGTAGAAAACAATAGCTTGCGACTCTCGTTTCAGCCATTCGAAGTAATCACGATAAGAATTCATAATCAGCGTGATTGAAAGCGCAGGACGGCGGTTCCAAGATGGATCTCATCTCCTGGTTTGAGCAGCACGCCGCGCGCGCTGCGATGGACCGGCTGGCTTAGGCCGTCGCGCACAATCCATAATCCGCAGTTCGCGTCGCCCCGATAGGCGCGGTCATTGAAGATGCGGCATTCGCCGCTCTGTTGAGACAAGAGAATGTGCGCATGCTGACGGGATACGGTTTGATTCACCGGATTGTCTTCCGTGAAGGCCAGATCGTTTCTGCGAAGAGGGCCGGCTGCGCTGTAAATTTCAGCAGTCCGGCCGATATTGATTCTCGCTTTTTCGAGAATCAGCTCGGGGAGATTGGCCTTTCCATTCGTCACGACAAGCTTGGCGGCGCGGCGCTTGCGAACCGGCAGCTCAGCGGCCGGCTCCTGCCGCAACTCTGTCTCGACAAAGAGCCATTGCTCGCTCGGAGCGGGAAGGCGCGGAGCCGGGCATATTTCGACCCGCAGATCGTCGGGGAAGCGAAAACTGGAGCGGCTAAGGCCAGCGCGCAGCTCTTCCGCGAAGTAGCCAGACAAGAACTCGCCGCGGAAAATAGACGCTTGCTCTTCCGGAACTCCAAGCAGATGGATACGAACGAGATTGTATGGGAAGATAAGCCGGCCGTTTACGCGGTGGCTCTTGGCCTTGGCCGCATCCAGAACGGCGAGACGAATCTCAGCCATCTCGGGGGCATCCTTCGCGATACGATTCGCGCCGAAAGGAGCTTCGAACATCGCCCTCCCGAGTTTCTCAATCACATCGGAGATTGCCATCTGTTCACCTCATACTATTTGCCGCAGTAATGATACCGAGCTGCTCTGCCGCGTGAATAACTTCTTTCGCGATAGGCGCCGCGACCTGTGCGCCGTATCCACCGTGTTCGACGACGACGGCGAAAGCGATTCGCTTCCCGGCATCGCCGTCGTAAGGCGCGAACCCTGCGAACCACGAATGCGGCAACCCCTGGTCAAGCTGGGCGGTGCCGGTTTTGCCCGCCACGCCGATATCCAAGCCGGACATGGCTCTTCTTGCCGTGCCGGACGTTACAACGGAACGCATTGCTTTCGCGAGGAACGCGGACGAGCCGGCAGCCAGAACGGGAAGAGGAGCCTCGCTGCGGCGGTTACTCGAATCGAGTATCCAGCGGCCCTGGGGCATGAAGCCGCCCGATGCGACGGTGGCGGAAACCCGCGCCATTTTGAACGGGGTGATCACGACCGGCCCTTGCCCGTAGGAGGCAAACGGCAACATCTGCCGGAGTTCCGAATCGGACCCGACCGGGATGCCCAATAGCTCCGCAGTCTCGCGGAGAGCCGGCGCTCCGACCGCGTATACACCAAGCTGCGCAAAATACGCGTTGCATGAAACGGTGATGGCGTTCGCCATATTGAGTGTTCCGTGAGCGTGGTCGCCGATATCGTCGCGAACCGGCCGACGCCAGCCCGGAATGATTGTACCCGCGCGGCCATCGCTTAGCCTTCGGCAGGAATACGTTTTCTGCAACGCCTTGGAATCCAGCCGCAGGGCCGCCATCGCCGTAACGAGCTTGAAGGTCGATCCAGGAGGGTATTCGCCGTATCGCGCGCGATCCAGCAATTCATCAGGATTCGCCTGACCTGTGTCCGAGGGAATCGGCCAGCTTGCAAGCGCCAGCACCTCTCCGCTCTGCGCGTTCATTACCACGATGGCGCCCTTCTTATGATGCGGGTCCAGACGCTCGCGAAGGATCTCAGATGCTTTCACCTGCAGGCGGGCGTCAAGCGTGGTATGCACGTCGCGATTCCGGTTGAGAAGCGCCTGGAGCATTGGATTTTCGCGCTGATGGCGATAGCGCACAACCGGGGCAAGCTCGCGATAATCCGTGTAGCCTTGCAGATGCGCGTTCACATCGTGCTCGACGAGTGACGCGTTGGTGGCGTGAAACTTTTCGCCGGTGCGAAGGTCACCGAGGAAGTGCACCATCACAGGACCGAATGGGTAGTGCCTGATCTCGAACTTAGAGCAGTTCCGGTCTATCGAGATTCCGAATTGCTGGTACTCAGCGCGGTTCTTCTCTAATTCGGACCAACTGCTGGTCGCAAGAAGAATGCCGTTCCGGTCGTAGATATCGCCGCGTGGGATTGAAGCGGCCAGGAGATTCAAACGCGGATTGTGCTCGGCGCGTTTCACACCGTCCTGCGCGAAGACACGAGCATCCCTGATGAGCAGCGCCTGATCGTGCAGAATTTCGACATACATGGCTCGCCCGATCAAGACGGCGGCGCAAGCTGCCAGGCACGCCGCGAGAATGCCGACGGGCACCCGGAAAAGCGGTATCAGTTGTTCATCAGCATTCGCCCGGGCGGACTGATTCGAAATACCAAGCAAGATGGCGAAGATCGCAAAATTGGCGAGCATCGCGGTGTTCCCCGAACTCAGAAACGGCGAGACAACGCCCGAGAGAGGAATTGCTCCGAGTGCGCCGCCGGATATCAGAAGCATCTCGAGCGCGATTAAGGCGGTCAGGCCGGTTCCGAGAAACACACCGTATTCGTCGGACGCCCGGAGAGCGATGGAGAAGCCGCGCCGGATCAACAACGCAAAGAGTAGGCAGACGGACAGCACGCCGGGAAAGCCCCACTCCTCGGCGATAGAGGGGAGCACGAGATCGGTGTGACCCGCCGGAATTACGCCTGGATCGCCCCATCCAGGACCGGAACCCCAGGGGCCGCCAGTCGCGAAACCCCATAAGGAATGAGCGAGCTGGTCGCCGCCGCGAATATCATTGTCCCAAGGCGATAACCACATGGAGACGCGCTGGGTGACGGTGTGCGGCGCACCCAAATGATATCCGATGGCAACACCTGAAACCAGCAGGATGACGCCCAATAACGCCAGCCCAGCTCTGCGGCGGGCCACGGCAAACATAGTCAGGAAAACGAACCCGATCACCAGTGCCGGTCCCATATCTTTCAGAAGGAAGAACAAACTAAGGGCACAGGCAACCGCGCACATCACCGGAACTGCATGGCTGATGCGGGGCAGTTCGAGCCAGCGTGACACTTTGTTCAACCAGCGCGGAACCAGTTTCTTCTCCTGCAATTCGCGCAGGCGTTCCCAGTTTCGCGAGAAGTAACCCGCCAGAAAAAGAACAACCAGAATCTTGATGGCCTCGACTGGTTGGAAGGGGCCGAGATTCACCTTTGCATCGCTGCCGGTTGGTCCCGACCCAATGTTTAGCAAGGCCAGAAAGAGAACGAAGGCGCAGATGAGCGGAGTATAAATCCAGCGGGACAGATGACGGTACTGAAACGCCCGCAGCAGCGGTAGAAGGAGCAGGGCGCAGCCAAGCACGACGCCCCAGGAAAATTTTTGAAATTCGAGGGTGTCGCGCAACGGATCGCGCAGGCTCACCATGAGAATCAGGCCGATGCCGGTGAGCAGGTGGAGGGCCGGAAGTATAGCCGGATCGCCGCGGAATCGCCGCCAGCGCCAGCAGAGATGCACAGTCCAGAAAGCCGCGAAATAAGCGCCGATCCAGAGCGCAAAGGCGTGGAAGAATGCGGTTGGCGTACGCACGACCAGAAGCGGCTTGATTCTTGAGGTTCGAAAGAGCCGCAAATGGGCGACCGAACCGACATTGGGCACTGGCCGATGCTGCTTCAAGAAGCCTGCGATCCGCTCCGCATCGAGTTCTCGCTGAGCAGAATCGTCGATCATCTGCAAAGCGGGCAGCAAGTCTCTGGCATTTGAGACGAGATTCAGGTTGAGCAACTCGCCGTGGTTCAGATGAGCTTGCAGTTCGGGAAAATCTTCGGTTTTTGCGAGAAGCACGAGGGCGAACCCGCAAGCTACAAGCAGCGAAGCGCCAGCGAGCCAAAAGAGCTCGCGGCGGCGCTCTTGCGGGATCGCCTTTTGGGCGAAGTCGAGCTTCGCGGCAATGCCGGATTCCCAACTCTTCGTTACCGCCATCGATGTGCACCTAGAGACGCGCGCTTCGTATAATGCCGTTTCGACACGGCGGGTTTCGACACCGCCGCTCGCAGGCTGATCTCCTCAGCCTGGAACTGGTCGAGCCGCTGGAGATTCGAATTCACGCCAGAAAATCCTGCGATCGGCTCATACAGTTTGCGGGCCCGGTCCATATCATCATGGGCGAGCTGGAGCCATTTGGTTATCTGCTCGCGGTCGCTTACCGGAAATCGCCTGGCGCGTTGGAGCGCCCAGCGCGCACGGTACAGATAGCCATCGGCCTCTTGCACGGCCTCACGCGGCCCGAGGCGGTATCCAAGCTGTTCCGCCTCGTGAAATTCCGCCGCGGCTTCTCCGATGTTGTGAAACGCGTACACATATACGCGGGCGAGCGCAAGGTGTGGATCCGCCGAACGAGGCAGAAACGATTCAGCCATCCGGAAATTGTCGATGCTGAGCGAGGCTTTGGGCGGATTAGGATTCTTAATTAAGTTCAGATAGCCATCACAGAGCGCCAGTTCGCTTCGCAATTTCGGATCACCGGGATCCAGCTCCAGCGCGTACATGAGGCAAAGCCGCGCTTTCGACCAATCGAAATCGCTCAAAACGCTGTCCGAATTGTTCCGGAAGTTTTCGATGATGTTCCCGGCGCCGTTCACAAGATTGGTTCGAATGGAGGACTCCAGGGAATTCTCGGGCGGAAACTGGAATCCGAAACGGTAACGCTTTTTAAGATCCTGCAAAAGGCTCCAGTCGGCGGAAACCTCCTGGATTTGTTCGTGAGCGTAATCTTTTCGAAGATGAAGCGGCGCCGCTGCGGCTCGCAGCCGGTACCAGTAACTGAACGGAACGAACAGAAGCAGGCCGGCGAGAATGCCTCCCACTAGAGCGATGGCGAGATTTGCACGATCGCCGCGGCCCATGATGCTCCGCGCCGCAGACTGTAACTGCTGGTTCTTCTGTTTCTTCGGGGCGGACGAGCCGCGATGCCTCTCGACGGTTGCATTGGCATTCCAGGCCGGGATTTTTTCGCGAGATGCGGTGCTGGGGCGATCTTCCAGAAAGGCACGAAGATCAGCCTCAAAAGCATCGGCCGCTTGATAGCGCCGGTCGATCTCGCTGGCCAATGCCTTCGCAACGATCGCCTTGAGTTCCATGGGAGATCCCTCGGGCAAGGCACGGGGCGGCCGGCGGGATTGAATCAGATTCTCGAGCCTGCGCGTATCCTGCGCTTGATAGGGCGGAGAGCCGGACAGCATCTCATACAGCGTGATACCGACCGCCCAGAGGTCAACAAACGGATCCACCTGAGCGCGGCTGAGCCGTTCGGGGGAGCAGTAGCTGGGGCTGCCGAGATTGTGCCGCGTCAGGTTATGAGTGGAGGTAATAACTTTTGCGATGCCGAAGTCAAGCAGCTTGAGCTCGTCGCCGACGCCTATCTGAATATTCGACGGTTTGATATCTCCGTGCACAACCGCGGTTTTTCGCCCGTTGAGGTCAGATAGAAACGAGTGCAGGGTCCTGAGCTGACTGCAGATTTCTGCCGCGAACCGGGCCGCGCGCGCCGGGTCGAGTCTGCGCTCCGCCTGAAGGATTTCGGCGAGCGTTTTGCCCTCGAAATATTCCATTGCGACGAAGAAGCATCCGTCCTGTTCGCCGCAATCGAGGATCTCCAGAATGCGGCGGTCCACTTGATGCAGTTGTTTCTGAATCAGCGCTCCACGTTTCTCGGCTTCGATGGCTAATTGAGTAAAGTCGTCCCGCGAATGTTCGATGATTTTCAGGACAACGCGGCGATTGAGAGCAGTGTCATCCGCAAGGTACACGTCGGTCATACTGCGGCCAAGTTTGCGGACGATGCAGTATTTACCGAAGGTGTCGATTTGAACCATGGTGGAAAAAGGCCCCTCGGTTACGCTCAGGGTTCCGAATTCGCCGAACCGGCGGTATACAACCGCCGCGCAGGATGCCATCCTGCCCCACAGAGCAGCCGAGCAGCAAGCAACAGGTGGGGAGCCTAGCGATCGATGTCGTCCTTCTCGTTGTCATTTGAGTCCGTTGTGGAGTACGGAATTGTTTTCCAGGACGGGAGTGGCGCTCGGCTCGATTTCGATTCCCATGCCGTTATCTGAAATGCGATTGCCAACCAGCCGCGCTGCCGTGCCAGCGCCCAACAGGACTCCCGTGCCGGAGTTCTCGTGAATAAAATTGGCAAGAAGGCCGGGCCGGGATTTGCCTTCGACGCGAATGGCCGCATCGACCGCGCCGGAGATGCCGGTGTCCTCCACATCGATGGTTGAATCCTGCAGCAGGATTCCGGTCCGCAGCGGGTGGGTTTGATCGCTCGCGATCCGCACTCCGCGCAGCAGTCCGCTAGACAGCCCCTTAGCGACTACCGCAATTCCCGGTTCAGCGGTGGCGGAAGGATCACTGAGGATCATCGCCTGCCCGGGAAACGCGCTTACGAGGCTGACGTGATCTTTCATTTGAACCGGGCCGAGATATCGTCCGGGAGGAACATCAACCGTGTCGCCGGGTTGAGCGCCGGCTAGCGCCTTTATGATTCCGAGGGAATCCGCGGCGTCGGCGGTGATGTGCTTCGGAGGAACCGGCCGATCCATCTGCCGGGCGGGCGGCCGATACCAATTCACTACAGGATCGACGACGGCCCACAGCAGGATTCCCAGAATCACCCCGGCGATCAGCCAAAGAGCACGGTTGATGATGACGCTCCAAGGCGTGCGCTGATTGCGCATCCTGGTGGTTGCGTGGCGGGGCCGCGCTTCCAGCAATTTGGTGGATTCGCCTCCCAAAAACTCGGGCCCGGCGACCAGAACCACGCTGATATTGTCGCGACCACCAGCGGCATTCGCAGCTTCGACCAGCTCGCGGGCGGTGACGGTGGGGTCGCCCTCATAGCGTTCGATGATGGCGTTGATCTCGGCTGAGGTAAGCGAATCGCTCAGGCCATCGCTGCACAAGAGCAGGGCCGCATCCTCGCGAAACAGGAAGGTCTTGGTCTGAATAAAATCGGGGTCGCCCGGCTCGCGCATTTGAGAGCCGACGTCGCGAAAAACTTCGTTGCGGCGGGGATGGCGCATGGCATCCTGCTCGTCGATTTCACCCTGTTCTTCCTGCTCTCCGACGGGCGAATGATCGGAGGTAAGTTTTCGCAGCGTGCTGTTCCAGGCCAGATACAGCCGCGAATCTCCAACATGCCCAACGGTCACGCGGCCGTCCCTGGCAACGGCAAGCGTGAGCACGCATGCCATGCCGTACCAGTTTGGGTTGTTGCGCGCCAGGCGGCAAATTCGATTATTCGCTTCAGTGATGGAGCTTCGTATTCGTTCTTCGAGATCGCCATCGAGAACGAGACTCTCACTGATGACCTGCACGGCGGTTTCGGCCGCCATTTCGCCGGCGGCGTGGCCGCCAAGACCGTCGACAACCAGAAAAATTCCGCGGCTTTCATCGACCAGCAGGCGATCTTCATTCACGCCGCGTTCCAGGCCCGCATCGGTTGCGGAGCCAACCTGCCAGGGACACGCGGTCTTCACGGCCGCCTCTTTCCGCTCCAATTGGAAACGACAAATGCCAGAGTGAAGATCACAAACAGTGCGACAAACGGGATGTGGGCGAAGTACAGGAACTTCATACGCGAACTTCAAACTGTAAAGTGATTACTTCACCCACACCGATTTCGGCCCGGTTGGGCAGCAGGTCTTCAGCGCCTTTGCGGAGGCGCTTTCCATTGACCCAGGTCCCGTTGGTGCTGGCATCGGCAATAAAGAACAGACCAGTACCCGGATCGCGGCGTATAACGAGGTGCTCGCGCGACACCTCATCGCTGGTGTAGAGCGCCAGATCCATGGGCGCATCATCTCCGCCGCGACCCACTCGAATTTTGTTCTGGGTGACCAGGTAGACCTGAGGGCCGGAATCATCCTGATAGCGGATTTCGGCAAAAACGGGATCAAGGGTTCGCGCACTGCCGGATCGCCGGGTAGTTGAGCGCTGGGCGGTAGCGGAAGGCTCGCGGCCCATGAGCGTCGTTTTGGTTCCGCGGTAACCCGGCTGCACAGCCTCGTTCAGCTCTGAATGGATTTCTACATCGCCAGGCGGAACTTCGGCATCCGGTAGAAACTCGATGTCCCAATCCCGGCAGGCGATTTTATATTCTTTGCTTCGCTTGCCTCGCCTGGGCAGGCCAAGCAGAACCGGGGGTGCGTTCAATTCCGCCACTCGCGCGCGCAAAGCCTTGCGAGCGTCTTCCAGGATGAAATTGAACACACCGCTCAACGTGGCGTGGTCGGAGGGATTGAGATACACCGTGAATACGCAAGGCAGCAGCACGGTATACGTCATCTCGAAGCGGCCCAGTTCCATGTTGCGGATGAGTTCGCCGACGACGATATTTCCGCTCAGCTTCGCTTCAGCGAGATCGTGTTTCTGATGCGCCAAGCAAACCCCTTCCGGCCGGGTTAGGTCGCTAACGCTTCCGGCTCGGAGTCAATGGTTTCAAGACGCGGCGTAGTATCCGAGGTTTCACCATATCTCGTTTCGGGGCGGAGCGGGTGATTCAAGACTACGGTTGAAAGAAAGCGGCGAGGGAGGCGAATGGGAACTTCGTCGCGTATCCATTGAGCAGCCAAATCCGGGTTCTCCTTAACGAGATCATACGCCTTCTCGAGGAGCTGATTTGCTTCCTCGTAAAGACGGCGGCAATCGTTATGGAAGCGCTGGTAATTGGCTGCGGCACGGTTGAAAGCGCGCTCGCGGGTGGTGAGATAGCGCTGGAAGCGATCGATGAGTTTAATTTGATCCGGGGTCCAGAGGAAAGGGTCGGGTTGTAAGTCGTAGAGGCGTTGTTCAGCTTCGTTATGGCGGCGCAGGGCGCGGCGGTAGAGCCATTCGGCAACGGCGGTCTGCTCAGCGAAAGTAATGAGTAAGGGTTCATCGTAATGGGTATCGTTGAGCCATTTGTGCTTGACTTCCTCAAACTCGGCCGGGTCCTCATCCGGGAGGATTAGTTTTTCCGAGCAGAGGCCGTGCTTCAACGAATTTTGGCTGGAACGCTGTTTTCCGTTGGTGCTGCGGGGGCCGGTGGAACCGTTGGGATTTTCTTTTTCGCGATCGGCCATGGCGTTCTCGTACGCGAGTGTGACGCGAAGGAAGCGGCGAGCGCGAGTTTGCGGCGGGTAAGATGCTGATTTAGAGGAAGAAGGAGAATTTCGGGAATTTGTGATGGGCGTGGCTGAAGCCCCGCGCGGGCTGAAGCCCACCCCACCCAGAGGTTTTGCGGAACGAAGTCCCCTCTCAGGCGGGGAGAGCTTCGCGGCGCGGTTCAGGGGATCTGGCGAGGCGCGATGCGATGGTCGGAAATTCCAGGCGGAACCGGGTCCCCCGCCCCAGGCTGCTATCCACCTCAATGATGGCGTTGTGCTCCTGCACGATGCCGTAGGTGATGGAGAGCCCCAGGCCCGTACCTTTCTTAGGTCCCTTGGTGGTGAAAAACGGATCGTAAATGCGGGCGAGATTCTCGGGAGCAATGCCCTGCCCGGTATCCGCAACTTCAACATGGGCGTAACCACCCTCGGCCCAAGTGCGCACGGTCAAGGTGCCTCCAGAGGTCATGGCGTCACGTCCATTGATAAACAGATTCAAAAAGACCTGCTGGAGTTTTCCGGCGTTGCCCCGAATGGACGGAAGGTCGTCAGCCAGAGTCAGCAGGGTCAAAACACCGGCCTTATTGAATTGATGTTCGACCAGCATGGAGGTCTCACGGACCACGCGGTTCAGATCGAGTTCGGTGAAATCGGTGGGAGAGGTACGCGAGAAATTCAGGAGGGAATTGACAATCTCGCTGGCGCGGAAAGTCTGCTTGGCGATTTTCTCCAGCAACTTGGATTTGTGGTCGTCGCCCGAGACCTGCTTGGCCAACATCTGGGCATAGGTTGAAATGACAGCCAGCGGCGTGTTTACTTCATGCGCGACACCAGCGGCCAACAACCCGATGGAGCTGAGCTTGTCGGCTTGTACCAAGCGGCGCTCCAGTTCATCGCGATCGGTTACGTCGTCAAAGATAACAAGCCGGCCGATCTGCTTGAATTCTTTCGAGACCAGCGGGGCTATCGCAAGGTTCACAATGGATTCGCGCACGGGCGGAGCGGATCTTGTAAGTTCGAGGCGGGGATGGCCATTACGAGCGCCATCGGACACCGCTCCCTGGCGGTCGCGGCTCGGTTCGGAGTTCCCGTTGACGAACGAAGTACTGATGCGGGGGCGAAGGGCGATTCGATAGACATTATGGATGCGCTCATCGCCGCGCAGCTCATCGAACTTATTACATAATTCGGCGGGAAACAATTCCGAGAGGCGGCGTCCAACGGCCTCCTGGCGCGGAATGCCGGTCAACTTTTCGATTTGGGTGTTCCAACTCTCGACGCAATCATCGAGGCCCGCGGCAAGAATGCCGACGTTAATGGATTCCACGATATTTTCGCTGAATTCCTTGAGGCGCTCATACTCGTCCGCCTTGCGCTGAAGCGAACTGTAGAGGCGCGAATTCTCGATGGCGATGGCGACATAGTTGGAGAGCGTAACCAGGAGTTCGATATCGTCGCTCGAAAGGAAGTCTCCTTCGGTGGTCCGGCTCACGCCGAAGAAGGCGATGGTTCTTCCGCGCGATTTGCAGGAGATGTAATAGGTGAAATCGAGCTCCGCGATGGTGTCGCGCACCGAAGCCGGCCACTCTTGCGAGACGATATCGCGCAAGTGCTTGGGGCGTTCAAAGAAGATGTACGGTTTATCGGCAAACTGCTGCAGGAATCGCAAATCGAGCGGGTGCGCGACAGTCCTGGGGGGCCGCCCCGTCTTTTGGGTCAGGGAATGAAGATGAAGCTTGGCGGAAGCTTCGTCCAAAAGAAAGAACCCGATCTGCTGGATGGACAGGGTGCGCAACAGGCGATCGGACACCTTTGCGAGCATGGCGTTCTGATCGGTTTCGGAGCTAAGCTCGCGGGCAAATTCAATTAAGGTCAAGCGGGCATCGTAGCGGTCGCGATAGAACACCCAGCGGTCGAGTTGCTCCTGAATCCAACGCCGGATGGGCTGGAAAACGAAAGTAGCGATGGCGATCAAGACGATGAAGGCCGGCGAGGTGATGGTGCTGGCGTTTAAGGCGAAGAAAATGAGCCCGTATAAAGCGCCGATGATGGCAAGCGTGGCGAGCGTGTAGACGTAGCCCTGCTGGAAGATGATGTCCACGTCCATCAGGCGGTAGCGGGTAATCGCATAGGCCCAAGTGAGGGGAATGAGCCCCATGGAGAGGACGCTCAAATTCATCAGATGGGTGGGCACGACGCCCAAAACGTACGGAATGGCGTAGAGAAGCGCGAAAGGCAGCAATCCAAGGAAGGCTCCATTGCGCAGATACTTCAACTGGCGGCGCGCGACCGGATCTTCGGCCCGGGCGAAATCGAGGGCGAGGGCGATTGCGCCGGCGAAATACAGGGCAACCTCAAAGCCGAGGGTGAGGCGATCGAGAAACCAGCGCATCTCAAGCAGCGGCGTCGAAGACTTAAATACGCCTTCGGCGGCAGCCGCGACGAGCCCCAGCAAAGCCAGCGACGGCAGATAGAGCAGCACCCAGCCGCCATGCCGCTGCAAGATGCGCGGGCGCCCCTGAAACGTGAGGCAAAAATGAAGAAAAATGGCGGGCGCAATCAGGCCCGCAGCGAGATTGCCCCAGTACATGGCTTCATCGAACGTGTTGAGCTTTCCCGAATAATGGAAGCAGGAAGCAACAAACGATACGAGGCAAAGCAGAAAAAACAGCAGCGCCTTGGCTGCGCTGGTGCGGCGATAGTAGACAAAGAAGCCGATAAAAAGATAGAAAAACCCGACGCAATATTGGTAATAGAGCGCTGTATCGCGGGGAGCAGCCTGAATAAAGACGCGGTCTACCTGGAAGTCGATGCCGTTCCGGCGAAGGGTGTAGCGGGTTTGTCCCAATAACGGAACCTGCCAGAGCGCGCGGGGAACATCGAGCGAGGTTTGAATGGGGAAGCCCGCGATCTTGAGGACCTGGTCGCCCTGGCGAATGCCGGCTTTGTCTCCCGGCGCGCCTGGGGAAACGTAGGCAGCCAGAACGGCAATTTGTCCGTTGGCCTGCTTCTGATCGACCCAGGTAACTCCATCGTCATGAAGAGGATAGGAACGCAGGTGCTGCAAGCTGAGGACAGCGGCAATGACCGCAGCCACAGTCAGAATGAGCAGTAGAGTACCCGCGAATTGATTTCTAGACTCGCTCACCAAACACCTTGACGAGTAGTATCGCCCACCTTGACGAGTAGTATCGCCCGCCGCTACCCGTCTCCGACTACTTAGGATATCCTCTGTTTGCACGCCGGGCACCATTCGAGGCGAGGCGGCGATGTAACGATTGAAAGCCCATTTTAGATGCTAGGGGTTGCGGGTTGTGGGCCAGGGCTCTCCATTTTTGAAGTTTTTCTACGGAATATAGGAGGAAAGAAGGTTTTGGCTGCTCAAGCAGCGCCCCGGAACGGCCGATTGACAATCGGCCTGCAGGTTACCAACCTGCCCACATGCAACGAAAGAGCAGTGTAGTACGTCTGGGGGCGTTGACGGTGAATCGAAACGCACTTAGACTGAATGGTGTAGCCCTTCACAAGCCTACAGAGGTGGTTTTTCCAATGAAGTCTCATCCGGCCTACCCTTTGCGGTTCCTGGTTGGCATTGCCGTGTTCGTCCTGGTTGCAGGGGCAGCTCCGGCTAAGAACGATAACTCGCAGAACAGCTCCAGCAGCTCCACCGACCAAACGGTAGCCAAGCCGCTGACGAAAAAGCAGATTGCGAAAAAGCAGAAGCAGTTAGAAAAGGAACTGGCAGGCCCGTGGAAGAAGTGGCTGAACGAAGACGTTGTCTACATCATCACGGACGAAGAAAAGCAGGCCTTCAAGCGTCTGAAAACGGATGAAGAGCGGCAGCAGTTCGTAGAGCAATTCTGGCTGCGGCGCGATCCCACGCCGGATACGGAAGAGAACGAGTACAAGGAAGAGCATTATCGCCGCATTGCGTATGCAAACGACCATTACGCATCGGGCATTCCAGGTTGGAAGACAGACCGCGGGATGATTTACATCAAATACGGCGCGCCGGACGAAATCGACTCGCATCCGTCCGGGGGCAGTTATGAACGGCCCATGGAAGAGGGCGGCGGCGAGACATCCACCTATCCGTTTGAAGACTGGCGCTACCGGTATATCGATGGGGTGGGCACGAACGTCATCATCGAGTTCGTGGATACAACCATGTCGGGCGAGTACAAGATCAGCCTGGATCCGGAAGAGAAAGACGCGCTGCTTTATGTGCCCGGCGCGGGTTTGACGATGGCGGAACAGATGGGCATGGCGGACAAGACGCAGCGGTTCCAACGAACGGATGGAACCCATCTGGGCACCGGCAACCAACCGCTTCCGGAGAGCATGAACGAATTCACGCGTCTGGAGCAGTACGCGAATCTGATGAAAGCGCCGGTGATCAAGTTTAAAGACCTGGACGCGATTGTCAGTTCAAACATTCGTTACAACACGCTGCCCATGCAGGTTCGAGCGGATTTCATCCGCGTGACCGACGCCACCGTGTACGCGAATGTGACGGTGCAGTTCAAGAACAGCGATTTGAATTTCGCAACGAAGGACAAGATAGCGAAAGCCACAGTCAATATTTACGGGCGAATCACGACGCTGACGCGGCGTTCGGTGAACTGGTTTGAAGATACAGTGAGCGCGCAACTGCCGGCCGAGATGCTGCAGCAGGCGATGAATGGATCGCAGATTTATTCGAAGCGGATTCCGCTTGCACCGGGGACGTACCGCCTGAACATTGTGGCGAAGGACACGGTGGGCAATACGGTCAACAACTACGAAACAGCCCTGGTGGTTCCGCATTACGATGAAGATCAACTAGCATCGAGCAGCGTGATTCTGGCGGACGAACTGGAGCGGGTGCCGACCAACAGTATTGGGACAGGCCAGTTTGTGATTCGCAGCTCAAAGGTGCGGCCGCGAGTGAACAACACGTTCAAGCAGAGCGAGACAATGGGCATCTACACGGAGTTTTACAACCTAGGGATGGACGCGAAGACGAAGAAGCCGGAAGGAACGATTGAATACGAGGTGGTGAACGCGGCCAACAACAAGACCGTTGCGAGCGTCACCGACAATATTAAGAACATCCAGAACGCTTCGCCATTCCTGGTAACGGCAGAAAAACAGATTAAGCTGAAGAGCCTGACGCCGGGCAAATACAAGCTGGTATTAAAGGTTACAGATGCGCTGAAAAACCAGAGCATTAGCCCGTCGGCTGAATTTACGGTAACATCATAGACATCGCGGCTAGCCTTAGACGCGAGAGCGCGAAAGGGCAATTTGCAGTCGGGTTTCGCGGGTAGACAATTCGCCACAGCGGTTGCGCTGACAGGGCTCCTGGTTCTAACAGGCCGGGGGTATGGGGCAGATTTGTCTCTTCCGGTGACGGGAGCGCTGCTGGGATCGGTAGTGGATTCGAGCGGAACGCCGCAAATGGGCGCGACGGTACTGCTGCTCAACAAGTATGAGCGGCAGATCGCAAAGACGATAACCGCGCCGGACGGACGGTTTGCGTTCGGGAATCTGCCGGCGGACATCTACTCCATACGGGTATCGCTGGCGAGCTTTCTGCCGGTATCGCGCGATAAGGTTGCAGTGAAAGCGGGAGTGAACAGCATCCTGCAAATTCACCTGGCGACACTTTTCAGCACCATCGAGGTGAGTTATAGTTGGCCGGCCGGGGCGATGACGGACGACTGGAAGTGGGTTCTGCGGTCGTCACCGGCCATACGGCCCATCACGCGATTCATTCCGGGAGATCTATCGGAAGCGAAGCATTCCAGCATGCGGCCACGGATCTTTTCGGGCACACACGCGATGGTATCGGTATCGGGCGGAGAGGGCGGCCTGATTGACTCGGATTCGGCCACGTCGGCGCTGGGGACGGGCTTCGCCCTGAGCACCGACGTGTTGGGCAAGAATCAACTTCAGCTTGCGGGCACCTTTGGCCAGAACGGTTTTGCGGGGCCCGCGGCCATGGGTCTATGCGCGATTTACAGCCGCAACGCGGAAGCGGGACTGCTGAGCACGCCACCGGAAATTACGCTGACCATATCGCAGTTGGGTCTGGGAGGTCCGCAATCGGCGGGCGGCCAGTTCACGCCGGGAGCAGGGCCCGGGGGGTCGCTTCCGGTGTTGCGGACGATGTCTTTGAGCTTTTACAACGTTACCGATCCGCTGGACAACGTACACATCGAATACGGGATGACGGGTGAATCGGTAGATTACCTGAACCACACAAGCAGAGTGAGTCCGTTCGCGCGGATAACGGTAAGCGCCGGGGCGGCGGGCGAAGTGATTGCCGCGTACAGCGATGGCGGCCGGCCAGATGAACTGAGCGCGCACCAACAATATCAGGCCTCCGAAGTTGAACCGCAAAGCACCGACATGTTAAGCGCAGTGAATGCGCTGGCCCGATTGCCGCAATTATCCATGCGCGACGGAGCGTTGGAACTACAGAGAACGCAGAATTACGAGCTTGGATACAGCAAGACCTCCGGCGCACGAACCTATGCTATGAGCGCGTTTTTTGAAGATGTTTCGAACGGCCGTCTCAACCTGGATGGCGACCTATCGCCGGTGGATTCGAGCGACCTTCTCTCGGATGGCGTTTCGCGCACCTCCACATACAACATCGGGAGCTATCGACGCAATGGTTATGTGGCATCTGTGAACCAGCGGGTGCGGGACACACTGGATTTTGCGCTGGCGTACGGCCGAATGGGCGGATTCACGGGCGACGCTTCCGGGCTCTGGTCCGATGCCGACAGCCATGATTCCAGTAGCCAACGGCGATTTCTGGATCGGGGTTCCTACAACATCGCGAGCGCGAACGTGAATGCTGTCAGTCCTGTGACCGGCACCCGGTTTTCGGCGAGTTACGGATGGGTTGACCGCGGCGCGATTATCCCGACGCACGTATTCACAACCCAGAACACCTACATGTCGCCCGGGCTGAACGTGTTGGTACGGCAGCCGCTTCCCTCATTTCTGGGAATGCCGGGCCGCCTGGAACTAACCGCGGACCTCCGCAACATGCTAGCGCAGGGATACATTCCGATGGCAACGGGCGATGGGCACAGGCTACTGATTGTGCAAGCGCCGCGTTCGATCCGGGGCGGATTGAATTTCGTTTTTTAAGTGAGTGTGAAAAATCAGGGGACACGCCTGCTGACCGGACTTCGGCGGCCATTCGGATTCAGGCCCGGAGTGTCCCCGATTTTTCCGGTTCTGATTGGGTTTTGCGCGGTTGCGATCGCTGCAGCAGGCAAGCAACCTGATCCATTTGCTTCGAGTGCGCGAGCTCGCGTCTTTCTGTTCGTGCGCACCGATTGCCCCATCACGAACCGGTATGCGCCGGAGTTGCAGAGGCTTTCAAAAGAATTTTCGGCCCAGAAGGTAGATTTCTGGATGGTCTATCCGGACGCCAGCCAAACACCGGCAGCGATCCGGGAACACATGAAGGAATATAGTTTTCCGGGCACAGCACTACGCGATCCCGAACATGAATTGGTGAAGCGCGCGCATGCGACGGTCGCGCCGGAAGCCGCGGTTTTCGATGGCGCTGGGAATTTGAAATATCACGGGCGGATCGACGACCGCTATGTAGAGATCGGCACAGCCCGCCGGACCGCGCAGACGCATGATTTGGAAAACGCGATATCAGCAGTGCTGGCCGGAAAGCCCGTGGCACAGGCCGAGACACGCGCGGTGGGATGCGCGCTGGCCGATATCGAGTGAGCGGACTTGCTCTTTTCATCCTGTGGACCGCGTTTGGAACGCCTGCTCTTGCCCACCCTGATTTTGCTCACGATATTGCGCCCATTATCTACCGGAACTGCGCGGGATGCCATCACGATGGTGGACCAGGGCCGTTTTCACTGACCGATTATTCGGACATCAAGAAGCACGCAACCGAGATTGCAGAGGTTACGGCGCGGCGCTACATGCCTCCCTGGCTGCCGCAGCCTGGATATGGAGAGTTCCAAGACGAGCGGCGGTTAAGCGACCAGCAGATCCGGGTCATTTCCGATTGGGTGAGGGCAGGAGAGCCCGAAGGAGCAGCGTCTGAAACTCCAGCAGCGCCCCGGTTTAAAAGCGAATGGCAGCTTGGCAAACCGGACCTGATTTTGAAAACCGAGCAGCCTTTCACGGTGCCCGCCGGAGGGCCGGACGTGTTCTGGAATTTCATCTTCGAGCCAAAACTCAAGGGCACGCGGTATGTTCGCGCGATGGAGATTCGTCCGGGGCGGGAGCGACTGGTTCATCACGCGAATCTGCTGATTGATCGTTCCGGCTCGCTTGCGAACCGCGCGGGTAGAGGTTTTCCAGGGATGGATTTCACGCTCGACCGAAATCCGCTGGATCCGGCGAGTCACTTTCTGTTTTGGAAACCCGGATCAATTCCCTACTCCGAGCCCGACGGGATGTCGTGGCGTCTCGATCCAAACAATGTATTGGTTCTCAACACGCATTTGCAGCCGAGCGGAAAAGCGGAAGAGGTGCAGCCGGAAATCGGGCTGTATTTCACCGATAAGCCGCCCAACCGTTTCCCCATCCTGGTACAAGTGGAGCACGATGACGCTCTAGATATTCCGCCGGGCGCGCGCGACTTCGTGGTACGAGACGATTTCCGGCTGCCAGTTGACGCCGATGTGCTCGCGATTTATCCGCATGCACACTACCTTGGAAAATTGATTGAAGCGTATGCGACCCTGGCGAACGGAAGCCGGGTATGGCTGATCAGGATTCCGGATTGGGATTTGAACTGGCAGGCTGTCTACCGGTATCGAAAGCCGATTTTTCTGCCGAAGGGGACGGTACTCTCGATGCGGATTCACTATGACAATTCGGCTAATCCGCGGAATCCGAACCGGCCGCCGAAGCGTGTTCGAGCTGGAAACAATGCCACGGATGAAATGGGACACGTGTGGCTGCAGATCCTTCCGCGCGGAAGAGGGGATGAACGGCGGACCGTAGAAGAAGCGCTGATGCGTCATCGCCTGGAAAAATATCCAGACGATTTTTCAGCGCATCTGAACCTGGGCGCGCTGGCGCTATCGAGACTGGACGCGCAAGGGGCGGTGAGCATGCTTGAAACAGCGGTTCGCATCGATTCGAAGCGGCCTGAAGCGCATGACATGCTCGGGTCGGCGCTGCAGAATCTGGGACGTCTGCCGGATGCGATCCGGGAGTACCGGCGCGCGCTCCAGGACGATCCGCAATATTGGGATGCGCGCTACAATCTGGCGCAGGCTCTAACCAAATCAGGAGACTTGAATGGAGCTGTTGAAAATTTGCGAACGGTGATCGCCGCGTATCCGGCCGATAAGCGGCTGCGGGACGAGTACTCTGCCTTGCTGGCGCGGGCTGCAGCGGCCGGTCATTGAAGTTCTTTCAAGTGCGATCCGGGCGGCTGAGGCAGGATGAACTTAGCGGCGCTTATGTCACCGGAATTCACCTTCATGTCGAGCACTTTCAATTCAACCTCGTAGCCATCCTGAGGACGCTGGATATCAATGTCGGACGGGAACAGGATTCCGCTGAAGGCCTGCCAATCGCCGTAACGGGTATCGCTCGTAATATAGCCGTTTGCGTCAAATGTTTTCTGCCGGGCGATCTGCAATGTGTAGCGATCGAAGTAGACGTTCCGAAGCAGCCGCAACTGCCCCTGTTCGTTCCGCAGAATGGTGAGAATGTAGACGGCCTTGGTTTCGCTTGTATCGTCCTCGAAGATGGTGATGTCGTCTGGGCCTGGGGGCCTGATTAGGAGCGCGTTCAGGAATGCGACCGGCCGCAGATTTTCGAGCTTGTTCTTCGAGTTTGCCAGCGCATCGTTCCGGCCGATGAAGAACTGGCTCTTCAGAGGGATGGATACACGAAAATCGTTACCGATGGAAACCATGTCGAATACGGTGCTGTGTATCACCGGATCGAGACCAATGACGCGAATATCATCGGGGCGCAAGAAAAGAACATAGCCGGTGATGGTTGCGTAGTCGGTGACCTGGCCGCCGTATAAGCTGCCCACAGAAGGCGACATGTCGGCCTTCATTGTGAACGACACAATAGGGTCGGAGACCTGGTGAATGCGCTGAATGAGTTCCTGCTTCGTTGCGGTGAGCAGAGGCCTGGTTTCATGCTTTTTACCGGGCGCCGCCACCACACGCTTGCGCACCAGGCATGATGGCAAGCAGACGAAGCAGAGGAAAACAATCATTGCAAGCTCTCGTCTCGCACGGAGAGGGTGCATGATTGAAGTTTAGTAGAGGCTCGAAACGAAAGATGGTTTCGATCCCGGCAGCTCCTTTCCTGTGATGTGGAACCGGGTCCGGTTCAGAGCCAATGAGGCCACAAGATTAGAGTGTAACGACCACGCAAGTTGGTCGGATTCGATAAGAAGGCGGGCTGGTATTTTTTCTAACCGCGAAATTGCTTTTGTTGGGGGCGGGGCTGAGAGCCCAATGCCAGTTAGCTTTCCCAAGTTCACACATGTTTCTTCTGAGCAGGATGGATTCCTGCGCGACAGTTCGCGTCGCCTCTCACAAAAAACAGATAAAGGGCCGATTCAGGCGAATCGGCCGCAGGTTGTCAACTCTCGTTGACCAACCCGCCCCACACCGCCGTATCGGTATTTCACTCGCGCAAGAGCATACGAATGCGGAATTCCGGAGGTATGATCCGGCACTTGCGCCGAGGTCATCGAGCAATATAACCCGCTTTGAGATGAAAGCGCAGGATGCAGCGGTGTGCATCCGGCCGGGTCAGAAGGGTGCAACGGGCCTTCTTGTGTTGGAGCCGTAACGGTTGCTTACGAATGGTCAATAGTTGAGGACGCGTTCACAAGCCTCTCGGACATTATTGGCATCCGGAAGAACGGCCAGCTCCAAATTCGGAGCCGAAGGCACAAACGAGTCCTTGGCCGCTACACGAGCAATGGGAGCATCGAGCGCATCGAGGCAGTTTGTAGCGATACGCGCGGCGATCTCGGCGCCGAATCCCATCAGCAGCGAGTCCTCATGCGCGATGACGACGCGATTCGTCTTTCGTACGCTGCGATAGATGGATTCCTCGTCGAGCGGAACGATGGAGCGGATTTCTCGCAAGCTCTTCGCGCAGTCCGTGATTGATGGCATCGATGACCGCTACTGGTTTCTGCGAAATATAATGCGGCGGCCTGGGGCTCTCCGCTCTAGCTTCCGCGAAGATATGAGCCAATAAATCGCGTCCGTCGGGTTCCGGTTGTGTGTCGGCCCAGTCCGCCGCGGCATCCACTTCGGCCTTCACCTCTTGCCGGATTTTTTCGACTTCGGACCGGCTAAGTGCGCGGGTTTCGAGCAAATGGCTTTCCAGCTTCAGCACAGGATCGAGTTCCGCCAAACTCCGGAGATCGCTTTCGCTGCGGTATTTTCGGTGATCGTCAGAAGAAGAATGCGGGTCGAGCCGTGCCACCCTGGCTTCGATCAGCACAGGGCCTTTGCCGGCGCGTATTCCGGCGATGAGGGCGGGCACTTTGGCGTAAATTTCTTCGAAGGAGGTTCCGTCGAGATCGATGGCTCGCACGCCGAACCCTTCCGCAATTCTGCTCACCGACGACACGGTTTGGGTGCTTTGGGGAACTGCGTGAGCTCGTGCCCCCGGCTGGAGGCGACAAAAGAGCATTTGCCCTGCCGGGCGAAGGCCTTCATCCGCTCCTCGACGTAGAATACGGTCAGCACTTTGCGATAGATCTTAAAGCTGAACGCGTTCCGAGCTACCACTTCAGAATTCAAACCATCAAGAATACGGTTGCCATAAGTCGATTCTCCCCACCGTCCAATTTTCATTCTTCACGTTGATGCACGGCAGGCCAGTGACTTTGGTTACCAGGAAGCCGCGCGGCATTTGCTAACTCCGGTGACTAAAGTCACTGGCTGCCCCTTCGTCTTCAGCTTATGGTGAGGCGGAGAATGCATTCCTGAACGCGCGGTGTGGGAGTAATATGTCTCAAGCGAACATGATTCAAGCCTCGGATATTGCATGCCGGATAGAAGAATGGCAGAACAGGACGCTGGCGGACCTGATCGGCTACATCGTCGCGAAGCACCATACGTATCTTCGCGAGGCGTTGCCGGCAGTTGAAAATTTGCTTCTACCCGCATCTAACGACACAGCGCTTATGAGCACTTTTCGCCGGTTCAGACGTGAAATGGAAGAGCACATGAAGAAAGAAGAAGCCATTCTCTTCCCGATGATCGAGAAGCTCGAAAGGGCCAGAGAGACGGGAAGCGCGCCACCCAAGCTGCCGTTCGGCTCGATTGGGCACCCGATTGCGGTCATGGAAGAAGAGCACGAACGTGCGAGGAAAGAACTAGCCGAAATTCGCGCTGTTACGGGCGACTACACGAGAGTGCCCTCCGGGGCGGGCACGCAAACTTCAGCGCTGGACAAGCTCAAAGCATTGGATGCCGATCTGGAAATTCACTCGCGTCTGGAAGACGAGGTTTTATTTCCGCGGGCGATTGGTTTGGAACGGGCGTAAGTGGGCGCGACGATTGAAAGCCGGCGCGGCCGTGTGAATGCGGCGGTACGCTTCGTGGCTGCTGTGTTCATATTCGCCGGCGCCTTTCTTCCAGTTGCTTTCGCACAGACCGACTCGCCTGAACTGATCCGCTCCGGCGAAGCTCTTTTCCGGGGAACCACACGTTTCACGAATGGCGGACCGGCGTGCGCTGCTTGTCATAACGTGAGTGGTCTTCCCTTCCCCGCGGGTGGGACGATGGGCCCTGATCTTACGCACGAATATTCAAAGGTCGGCGCAGTGGGGCTTCACGGCTCATTAGAAACACTCTTTTTCCCAACCATGACCCCGCTGTTCGGCAACCGGCCGCTGACGACGGAAGAGCAAAACCAGTTGTTCGCGTTTCTTAAAGATGCCGATGGTAAGGCGGCGGCAGCGAACCCGATAGGGACCTTTAGTCTGATAGCGGTGATTGGCTGCGTAGTGCTAGTGGGAATCACCTGGATTGGAGGACGCAAGCGCATCCGATCGGTGCGCCGGGCCATGCTGAGACGCGCCATGCAGAAACGAGGGATGGTTTCATGAGCTGGATTCGCGATCTGATCGATCCGCAGGCACGGTCCTGGGAAGAATTTTACCGCAACCGCTGGCAACACGATTCGGTGGTTCGAAGCACTCACGGCGTAAACTGCACGGGCAGTTGCTCGTGGATGATCTATGTCAAGAACGGCATCGTCACATGGGAAATGCAGGCGTTGGATTATCCACTGCTTGAGTCCGGCCTGCCGCAATACGAGCCACGGGGCTGCCCGCGCGGCATTACGTATTCGTGGTACATCTACAGCCCGCTGCGAGTGAAATATCCGTACGCGCGCGGCGTGCTGCTGGATGCATGGCGGGAAGCACGGGCGAGAAATTCGGACCCGGTGGATGCCTGGACGGCGCTGGTGGAAAACGAGCAAACGCGGCAGAGCTACCAGAGCGCGCGCGGGAAGGGCGGATTCCGCCGGACAAACTGGGACGAAGTACTGGAGATTGTCGCAGCATCGATGCTGTACACCGCGAAGAAGTATGGGCCGGATCGCGTGATCGGTTTCTCGCCGATACCCGCGATGTCGATGTTGAGTTATGCGGCGGGCTCGCGGTTTCTGCAATTGTTCGGCGCCCCCATATTGAGCTTCTACGACATGTATGCGGACTTTCCGCCTGCTTCACCCGAGACCTGGGGCGAAAAAACCGATGTGGCGGAAAGCGCCGACTGGTTCAACAGCAAATACATCGTCACGGCGGGCTCAAACCTGAACATGACGCGGACGCCGGACGTGCATTTTGCCGCCGAAGCTCGCAATCACGGCGCCAAGCTGGTGGTTCTTTCGCCCGATTTCAGTGAAGTGGCGCGTTATGCCGATTGGTGGATTCCAGTACACGCCGGGATGGACGCCGCTTTTTGGATGGGCGTGAACCACGTCATTCTGAAGGAATTTCATGCGCACCGAAACGTACCGTATTTCACCGATTATCTGAAGCGCTATTCAGACAGCTCGTTTCTCGTGACGCTGCAGGAGACCGAGGACGGATATGTGCCGGGGCGGTTTCTGCGCGCGAACCAGCTTGGGCGATATCAGCAGGTGGAGAACGGCGATTGGAAATTTGTTGTTCTGGATGGAAAATCGGGCGAGCCGCGCATGCCACAGGGCGCGCTGGGATTCCGCTGGCAGGAGAAGCAAGGGCAGTGGAATCTCGAATTGAAGGACGGGCTCGACGGTGCTGAAATCGATCCGCTGCTCACGCTGATTGACCACAGGGATGGTGAGGCAGTGGTCCGCTTCACGGACTTCGGCAACGTGCGGACATTCCACCGCGGCGTGCCCGTCAAATATCTGGAAACGGCAGATGGACGCGTTGCGGTTACGACTGTTTACGATCTGCTGCTGGCAGAATTCGGAGTTGCTCGCGTGCTGCCCGGCGATTATCCGGCCGATTACAACGACGAAGAGAGCCCATACACGCCCGCTTGGCAGGAGCGATTCACGGGTGTTGGCCGTAACACCGTTATTCAATTTGCACAGGAGTTTGCCACGACGGCGGAGAAGACGCGCGGCAAGTGCACCGTGATCGTCGGCTCCGGAGTGAACCATTGGTATCACGCCAACCTGCATTACCGCGCCTCAATTGTGGCTTTGATTGTGTGCGGGTGCGTGGGTGTGAATGGCGGTGGGCTGAACCACTACACGGGCCAGGAGAAGCTGGTTCCGGGAGCCTCATGGTCGTCCCTGGCAATGGCGCTTGATTGGGCAGCACCGCCCAGGCTACAGAACGGGCCTTCGTTCCATTACGTTCATTCCGATCAGTGGCGCTACGAACGCGGGATGGTTGAATCGCACCCATCATCCGGTCCGTTTTCAAACGATCACACCATGAGCGCGCAAGCGGACGCGGTGCGCATGGGCTGGCTGCCGTTTTATCCCCAGTTCAACGCCAATCCGATGGAACTGGTGCGACGCGCCGAGCATGAAGGCGCTAAGACGAAAGCGGAAATTGTTCAGTGGGTGGTCGATCATCTCCGCAACCGGCGGGTGCAATTTGCGGTTGAAGATCCCGATGCCCCGGAGAACTGGCCGCGGGTTTGGCTGATCTGGAGAGCGAACGCGATCCATTCGAGCGCGAAAGGCCAGGAGTACTTTTTCAAACATTATCTGGGCACGCACGACGCGGCCATTGCCGACGAATTGGGACAGGGTGCGGTGGATGATGTCGTCTGGCACGAGCATGCGCCGCAAGGGAAGATGGACCTGGTCGTCGATTTGAATTTCCGGATGGATACATCGGCGCTCTACTCCGATATCATTCTCCCTTCGGCGAGCTGGTATGAGAAGAACGACCTGAACACGACCGATCTTCACTCCTTCATTCATCCGCTGGGCCAGGCTGTTCCACCGTGCTGGGAATCGAAAACCGATTGGGACATTTTCAAGCGGCTCGCGGCCAAAGTCAGCGAATTAAGCCGGGTACACTTTCCCGAGCCATTTCGGGAAGTGGTGACCACGCCATTGCTGCACGATACGCCCGACGAAATGGCACAGCCAACCGTGAAGCGCTGGTTCGAGGGAGAGTGCGAACCGATTCCCGGCAAAACCATGCCGCACATGACTGTGGTGGAACGCGATTACCCAAACATGTATAACAAGTTCTGTTCACTGGGGCCGCGCCTGAGGGAGCACGGCGTGGAAGATCGCGGAATCGACATGCCCGTATCCGACCTCTACGACGAATTCGCGGCAGTAACGAAGCCATACGAATGGGGCGGGCAAAAATATCCATCACTTGAAGATCCCGTTGATGCGGCGAATATGGTTCTGCACTTCGCTCCCGAAACGAATGGAGAAGTGGCTTACCGCGGATTTTTGGAGCGCGAGCGCCAGACGGGGCAAAAACTCACGGACCTGGCGGAGGACAGCCGCGCCGTGCGGCATACGTTTCGTTCACTCACACGCCAACCCGGCCGCATTCTGACGAGCCCCTGCTGGTCGGGAATCGTGAACCGCGGACGCGCCTACAGCGCCTACTGTCAGAATGTCGAGCGCCTGGTGCCGTGGCGAACGCTGACCGGCCGACAGCATCTGTATCTGGATCACGAAGGATACCTTGCATTCGAGGAGCAACTGCCGACGTTCAAGCCAAGGATCAGCCTGGAGGATTCTCTCTCGCTGGTGAAGAGCCGTCCGGATGCACCCTCACTAATACTGAGTTGTTTGACACCTCATGGCAAATGGCACATACACAGCACGTATGGGGACAATCTTCCGATGCTGACGCTGTCGCGCGGAATTGAGCCGTTCTGGATCAACGACAAGGACGCGGAGCAGCTTGGGATTTTCGACAACGACTGGGTGGAGGCGTATAACGACAATGGCGTGATAGTGACGCGAGCCGTTGTCAGCGCGCGAATCCCGCGCGGGCTGGGCTTCTTTTACCATGCGCCGGAGCGCACGATCGGGTTCCCAAAATCGGAGCAACGTAAGAACCAACGGGGCGGCGGAACCAACAGCGTCACGCGCCTCCGGTTGAAACCGGTTCTCATGGTGGGGGGATACGGCCAACACTGTTATCGATTTAATGATTACGGCCCGCCAGCGACCGACCGTGACACGTACGTGATTCTTCAGAAACTGAAGAAGAAACCTGAATTCTACTGAGAGGCTGAAAACGCATGAATGTTCGCTGTCAGGTATCGATGGTTTTCCATCTGGACAAGTGTATTGGCTGCCATACATGCAGCCTGGCTTGCAAGAATCTCTGGACCTCGAGACCGGGGACCGAATACATGTGGTGGAACAACGTCGAAACAAAACCCGGTACGGGCTACCCAACGCTTTATGAGGATCAGGAAGAGTATCGAGGCGGCTGGGAAGTCATAGATGGGGAACTGAAGCTGAAGCTCAACACGCGATCGCGCGAGTTGCTGAACTTAGGGTTCAATCAACGGCTCCCTTCGATGGACGATTATTACGAGCCGTGGACTTATAGTTACGACGAGGTCATCAACGCGCCGCTTCAGCAGATCCAACCGATAGCAACCCCTGTATCGCTGGTCACAGGCAAGGAAATGGAGATTGAGGCCGGGCCCAATTGGGATGACAATCTGGGCGGGTCTCCCATTTACGCGGCGAACGATCCAAATTTAGGAGGAGTTTCGGAGGAGGAGCGCCGGCAGCTATTTGAAATGGAGCGCGTGGTGTATTTCTATTTGCCGCGCATCTGCAATCACTGTTCGAATCCGAGCTGTGTTGCGGCGTGTCCAGCGGGAGCGATTTACAAGCGCGGCGAAGACGGCATTGTGCTTGTCAGCCAGGAGAAATGCATGGGCTGGCGCATGTGCGTTTCGGGCTGTCCGTATAAGAAGGTTTACTTCAACTGGTCCACGGGCAAGGCGGAGAAATGCATTCTTTGTTACCCGCGCCTGGAGACAGGGCAGGCGCCCGCCTGTATGCATTCCTGCGTGGGCCGCATTCGCTATCTGGGCATGCTTCTATACGATGCGGACCGCATTGAGGCGACAGCCAAGAGGCCGGATCACGAACTAGTGGACGCGCAGCGCGAGATGATTTTGGATCCGTTCGATCCACAAGTGATCCGCGAAGCAGGAGCAAACGGGATAGACGATAAGGTTATCGAGTCCGCTCAAAAATCTCCTGTTTACAGCTTTGTGAAGCGATGGAAACTGGCGCTTCCCCTGCATCCGGAGTTTCGGACGCTGCCGATGCTTTTCTATGTGCCACCGCTGCTTCCGGTCACGGGCTCAATAAACGATGGCGTGTATGAGAGTTCCCGCGATTTCTTCAGCTCGCTTGAAAATGCCCGCCTTCCAATCAGGTATATGGCGAGCCTGTTCACCGCGGGAGACGAAGAAAAGATCAAAGCTGTTTACCGGAAATTGATGGCGGTGCGAATTTATAAGCGGGCGCAGACAGTGGGGGACATTCCGCAATCGGAAGCTGTGCAGGCGCTTGAAAAGGGCGCCACGAGTCCGGAAGAGATTGAGGCCATTTACAATTTGACTTCGCTGGCCGGTTTTGATGAGCGGTTTGTGATTCCTCCATTCTCACGCGAAGCCGCAGTCGAACTGGTACACCTGACGCACACACCCGCGGAGTCAAGCGGCATGGGCTTCATTCACGCGCCAGAACGGGGATTATGAGGAACTGGGAACTGCTGGCCGAGGTTCTCGACTATCCGGGTCCAAGGCTGATGCCAGCGGTATGTGAATTGGCTTCGCTACTGGCGAGTGAATCTCCGGACGCGGCGGCGGCTCTAAGTGCATTTCAGGGTCTGCTGGAAACGGCAGGAATTACGCGGCTGCAGGAGTTGTATATCCAGACATTCGATTTTCGCGCCGATTGTTCGCTCTATGTGGGGCATTACCTGTTTGGTGAAACCGGGCGGCGCGGCGCGTTCCTGTCTGAACTGAGCGAAAGGTATTGCGAACGGAGGCTTTCGGTGGGCACGGAAATACCCGATCATCTGAGCTGCCTGTTACGTTATCTCGCGATGCTCGATGCCGGCGAAGAGGCAGGTGAATTGATTCATGGCTGCCTGATTCCAGCGATTTCGCGGATCACGGCCGCGAACGCAATGGCAAGGAGCCCGTACCGCGTGGTGCTTGAAAGCCTGCTGGTGCTGCTGCAGCATAGCAATGTCAACGGCAACCACATTCAATTAGGAGAGTTCGCGTGGACATCATCCTCTTCGTCGCATTTCCCTATATTGCCGTAATCCTAGCGGTCGGTTTTGGCATTTACCGAAACGTTAGAAACCCGTTCAGCTATTCGAGCCTTTCGTCGCAGTTACTCGAGAACAAGCAGTTATTTTGGGGCTCAGTTCCGTGGCATTACGGCATCACGCTGGTGCTGCTGGCGCATTTGATTCCGTGGATCATACCAGGCGTAGCGCGGTATGCGCTGTCAAATCCGATTTTCCTGGTTGTTGTTGAATTGATCGGACTCGCACTGTCGCTGTTCACCGCCTTTGGGCTAGTCGTGCTGATTATCCGCCGGTTGCCGGGCAGTTCGCGCGCGCATGCAGTGACGTCGTGGATGGACTGGGTGCTTCTATTCTTCTTCGCCGCGCAGGTTTTTAGCGGAATCGGCATTGCTCTTTTCGAGCGATGGGGATCTTTGTGGTTTCTCAGCAGCATCGTCCCCTGGTTGTGGTCGCTGGTGCTGCTGCAACCCGATATTGCGCCAGTGACAGCGCTCCCGGGCTTCATTCAGTTCCATATTTTATTGGGGTTCGTAATCATTATGCTTTTTCCATTCAGCCGTCTCGTCCATATCTTTGCAATCCCACTGGGATATCTTCGCCGGCCGTATCAGGTAGTGATTTGGTATCGCGATCCACGTCAAAAGACGTCTTCTGAACCGCGCACAACGGGCACCAATCGCTCTGTGCGCTCAGACCAGGCAGCCGTTCGATTCGACGGCGTGAAAGAACGGTGAGATGATGGCCGACAATTTATCAGATGATCTTTTGGACGGCGCGCAGGAACCGGTATCTTCACAGCCGACCGGACCAGGCGAGAAGAAGCGAAGGACCTTTCTCACTGAGATTGGGGTACTGGCAGCCGGAGTTGCGGCCGCGATTGTGACTGTTCCAGCCATCGCATTCCTGCTTGGCCTGCGTAAAACGCCGACTATCTGGCGACCGCTTGGGCGCATCGACGATTTCAAAATCGGGGAGACGGTTGCGGTTTCGTTCACCGACCCATCGCCCCTGCCCTGGTCGGGCGTAACCGCAAAGACAGCCGCCTGGCTGCGCCGTAAAGACCAGCAGGAATTCGTTGCATTCGCGATCTACTGCACTCACCTGGGCTGCCCGGTGCGCTGGATCCCTAGCGCAAATCTTTTCATGTGCCCTTGTCATGGGGGCGTGTTTTACGCTGATGGAAACGTCGCCTCCGGGCCGCCGCCAAAGGCTTTGAGCACGTATCCTGTGCGCGTGAACCAAGGTTTGGTCGAGATCCAAACGAGCCCCGTGCCGATCACGACAGGGTAAGGAGGAAACGGCCATGAGTTCCCTGAAGCGCCTCTGGGCCTGGTTCGACGATATTACCGGCACTTCGAAGGCCCTCGGCCCTCCTCTGACACATCCGGTCCCGGAGGCCAGGAAGTCGAGGTGGTTTTACGTCCTCGGTAGCGCCACGCTTGCGGCATTTCTCGTCCAAGTGGTCACGGGAATCGCGCTGTCCAGTTCCTATGTAACCGGTTCCGGGCAGGCTTACGATAGCTTGCGCTTCATCACTGGTACGTCCCTTGGAAGCGTTCTGCGTGGTATGCACTATTACGGCTCGACGGCCATGATCATCCTGATCGGCCTGCACGTAATCCGTGTTTACCTGATGGCCGCATACAAATATCCGCGGCAGGTGAGTTGGCTTTCCGGCGTGGTGCTCTTGCTTGGAACACTGCTGATGGCGTTTACAGGCCAGATCCTGCGCTGGGACCAAGGTGGCTTTTGGACTGCTGTTGTTGCCGCCGAACAAGCGGGCCGCACGCCGCTGATCGGAAACTGGCTGGGGCATTTTATTCTGGCGGGCGCGACACCCGGCGGCGCCACGCTCAGCCGCTTCTTTGCCGCCCACGTGTTCTTTATTCCCGCGGTTCTGTTTACCTTCATCGCCGTGCACCTTTACCTGGTAGTTCATAATGGCATCTCTGAACCACCGAAGGCTGGCCGGCCCGTCGATCCACGCACCTACAAACGCTGGTATCACTCGCTCATGAAGCGCGAAGGCGTACCCTTTTGGCCCGATGCTGCCTGGCGCGATCTTTTCTTCGGCTGCATCGTGGTCCTAGCCATCTTTCTGCTCGCCGTCATTGTAGGACCGCCGGAGATCGGCAAGCCGCCGGACCCTACGATCATTCAGGCTTCGCCACGTCCGGATTGGTATTTCCTCTGGTATTTTGCGTTGCTGTCTCTGATCCCGAACTGGTCGGAAACGTTTGTGATTGTCGCAGTCCCGGCAATCTTTATCCTTTTTCTTATCGCACTGCCGCTTGTCGCCCCGAAAGGCGAACGGAGTCCGCTGCGGCGTCCCTGGTCCATTGTTCTGGTGATCTTTATGGTGAGCGCAATTGCGTACTACTGGCACGAAGGCATCCGCGCACCATGGTCGCCGCGCATGGATGCGCCGCCCTTGCCTGAAGCGGTGGTTGGAGTCAGCAGCGGGCCAATTGCCGACGGAGCAAAAGTCTTTTACGACAAAGGCTGCGAATTCTGTCACCTAGTATCGGGCTACGGCGGCATTCGCGGGCCGGATCTCTCGGATGCGGGAGACCGCATGACGCGGGCTGAGATGATCACTCGAATCTATAGCGGCGCGACAAACATGCCATCGTATTCCAACAACATCACGCAGCAAGATCTGAACGCACTGCTCGATTTTCTGCAATCGCGGCACAGGGCATACAAGTACAAAATTTCACCTCCGCCCATGGCCGAGGCGAGGCACGCCCGGTAGCTTGTCGACTTTCCGGCAAAGCGTAGAAACCGCTTCCTTCGAGCGCGGCTCAGTTTAGGGTCTGTTCGGTTTCGAGCGAGCCGGACGAAGCCCTAACATGGTCTTGTGAGCATTGTTACAGGCAATCTTGGGTTTCCGCGCATAGGCGTACACCGGGAATTGAAGTTTGCGCTGGAGAGGTATTGGTCGAACCAATCCTCCGCGCAGCAGCTTCAAGCGGCAGCGCAGCAGGTTCGCGAAAAACATTGGCGCCTGCAGGCGACCGCGGGCATCGATCAGGTCCCTTCGAACGATTTTTCGTTGTATGATCACGTGCTCGATGCGGCGGCTCTAGTTGGAGCAGTGCCAGACCGATATCATTTCCAACCCGGCACCGTGGATATTGACACGTATTTCGCGATGGCCAGAGGAACCGGAACCGTTCCGGCGATGGAGATGACGAAATGGTTCGATACCAACTACCATTATTTAGTTCCTGAATTCGAAGCCGGTATGGAGCTTCACGCATCCAGCGATAAACCGGTTAAAGAATTCTTAGAGGCGAAAGCATCGGGATTTCCGACGCGGCCGGTGCTGCTGGGGCCCGTATCGTTCGTGCTACTCGGGAAAAGGCGGCAGGGTGCGGCAGATCCAGGCGACCTTGCCGAAGCAGTGGCCGACGTATACGCGCAGATCCTTAAGAGCCTGAGATCGGAAGGCGCGGTCTGGGTACAGATGGATGAGCCGTGTCTTGGCTTGGATCTGACTCCGTCGGAGGTTGCTGTGTATCGGCGCGTGTACGAGCGGCTTACATCTTCCATTTCCGGCATCAAAATTCTGACGACCACGTATTTTTCGGATTTGCGGGACAATCTTGACCTAGCGCTAAGCCTGCCGGTTGCCGGTCTGCATCTGGATCTGGTGCGCGGTCCGGGGCAGCTCGCGTCCGCGCTCAAAGCAGCGCCGGTCGGAATGGTGCTCTCGCTCGGAGTAATCGACGGTCGTGGAATCTGGCGGGCGGATCTCGACCGTGCGCTGAAAACTTTGCGGCGTGCCATAGATTGCATCGATCACGAGCGAGTTCAAGTTGCCCCTTCCTGCTCTCTGATGCACATTCCGATAGATCTGGAGGAAGAAACACAACTCGATAGCGAGATTCGAAGCTGGTTGGCATTTGCGAAGCAAAAGTTAGGTGAAGTGAAGCTATTGGCGAGAGCGCTCGAGGAGGATTCGCCAGAGGTTCGAGAGCAGTTGGACGTGAACCGCCGCGCCTTGGCTGATCGACGCCAATCTCCCCGTGTTTGCGATCCCGCGGTACGCGCGCGCGTGGCAGGGTTCACGCCCGCAATGCTAGAACGCCGCGCCAGCTATCGCGAGAGGCAGACGGCACAGTCCCGCAGCATGCCTCTTCCCGTTCTGCCGACTACGACCATTGGATCGTTTCCCCAGACCGCAGAGGTACGCCGGATGCGCGCTGAGCGCCGGTCGGGCAAAATCGATGCAGCCGAATACGAGGGCTTCTTGCGAACCGAAGTGGAACGCGCGATTCGTTTCCAGGAAGAGATTGGGCTGGATGTGCTGGTCCATGGCGAATTCGAACGCAACGACATGGTGGAATATTTCGGCGAGCAACTCAGCGGATTTGCGTTTACCAAAAACGGATGGGTGCAAAGCTACGGCTCCCGGTGCGTGAAGCCGCCCATTCTGTTCGGCGATGTTTCACGACCGCATTCGATGACGGTTGCATGGGCGGAGTACGCGCAGTCTATGACGAAGCAGCCAGTAAAAGCGATGCTGACCGGGCCGGTCACAATCCTGGAATGGTCATTCGTCCGCGACGACTTGCCACGGGCGGAAACATGTCTTCAGATCGCGCTTGCTCTCCGAGAGGAGGTAGAGGATCTCCAAGCGGCCGGCATGCGTGTCATTCAGGTTGATGAGCCGGCACTACGAGAGGGATTGCCTTTGCGGAAAGGCGACCGCGCGGAGTACTTGCGCTGGTCAGTCGATGCGTTTCGGCTGGCAACCGCCATAGCGGACGACAAAATACAGATTCATACCCACATGTGCTATGCGGAGTTCGGCGAGATTCTGGAAGCAATCCGTGAGATGGATGCCGACGTGATTTCGATGGAAGCGGCGCGATCACAAATGGAACTGCTCGAGGCATTTCGAGGAAAGATGTATGAAAACGAGATTGGGCCGGGCGTGTACGATATCCATTCCCCGCGGGTCCCAACCGAAGCGGAAATTGAAGCTCTGATCCGCAAAGCCCTCGGCGTGTTCCGCGCGGACCAGTTATGGGTGAATCCCGATTGCGGCCTGAAGACACGTCGCTGGGAAGAGGCGCACGCGTCCCTTGCGAATATGGTGGGCGCGGCGAGAAGAATTCGGGCTGAGCTGAATAGAGAAAGTTAGTCCTCGGGATCAGGCACGTGCGAGGGTTCGGAAGCCGTATCGACGCGTTTAGCCCACAACGGATAATCGAGCCCGCCTAATCTGTTGATGACGATGGCCTGAAGGACGAGCAATACAACAGCGATCTCAATGACCAATAGATAGGAAGGCCTGGTGACGATGCCGAGCGAAATGATCAGAGTGGTGGCGCCTGCCGGCGGATGAGCAGCTTTCAAGAGAATCATGAACGCGCTGGTCGCAGCAAGTGAGAGGGCGGCCGCAAGAATGCGGCTGGAATCGACTCCCACGATGGTAGCCGGAGCGGTGTGGTGCAGATGTGTCAACAGCAGCGATCCGTACCCACAGATAATGCCGATCGCATGTCCGTAGATAGTATGGCGTGGAGAAGCGGTGGGAGATAGCGGCGTATAGAAGAGCAGTATGGCGGTTGGCCCCAGTGAAGGAAACACGAACGGCGTATGGGAGACCATAGCGACGCCTGCGAGGATCGCAATGGTGACAAAGCCATTGATGAACATGAACAGCGCCCAGATGGAGCGTCCGGGAAAACGCGCCTGCAGGCGGGCAAAACGAAGCCGGGAGGCCAGGCCGAGTGTAACAGTCGGTTCCAACAGAGCCAAGGGGCGGCGGTGCGGGGACTTTTTGTCAGGCATTAGCTTCACAAGGAGACGTTCCAATACTTGCTTGACCGTACCAAATAGGGCCTGGTCGAACTTATGCGAGTCCGGAAATCGAATGCTATGAGCAATAGTTCGTTCATCATGCATGAGTGAACATCCGTCATCATGCGAAAAAACTACTCCGGTGATAACGTGGGTGGTGGAACCGGTCCGCTCAATAGACGGATCGGCTGCGATGATCTGCTGACGAAGGAATTTGCCGATGGTTGCGGCGAAGACGCGCCATCCCGGATTCGCATCCAATCCATTTGCGATTGTGACGCGCGCCAGCCGCGCCGCAGGACAAACACGAAACACGGAAGAAGGAGACCACGATGTCTACTGCAATGGATAACGCGATTGATTGGGCACGAGTGGTCAATTATGCAAGGCGGGTGGAGTGCATCCCACCGAAAACGCAATACGAACTGCCTGGCGTCACGGTTGAGAATCATGCCGGCGTATCGGTGGCGGTAGTCCCGCTCTGGCATGCTGTTATCACAGCGCGTTTAAACATCGCAAGAGGCGATGCAAGCGCCTTGAAGTCCGCGCAGAAACGCCTGGATAATGCCCTCCAGCAAATCGAGAGTGTCTATCCTTTGAACCCCGGCGGCATCTTAACGCAGATCGCCTACGGCCTTTCCTATTTCAGGGAATACGTTCCGGCGAAGGTTACGGAGAAGTACATGCCTCGGGCGCTCGACAATGGCAAGCGCGGCGACTGGGCGTTAATCGATTCTATTAAGTTCCCCAAGGACCCCGACACAATCATCTTGGAGCAGAACAATATTTCGTTCCACCTTAAGAGCGACTATGCCGAGCACATTACCGACGTTATCCGCGCCCTCTTTTATCCCGGCACGTATTCGTTGAACGGCATCCCCGTCGATGATGTGTATGTAGGCGATCTCTTCTGTATGACTTCTGTCCGCCGGGGCTTTGCGGGCCGCGGTCTGCCCCGCATTATGGCGGAGCGGCTGCGCATTCCGGGGGCGGAAAAAATTCCGGCCGGCGCCATGCTTTTTATGGGGTTCACTTCCAGCCATCTGCATGGATTAGCGCAGGGCAATCTACCCAGCTTCGAAACCATTCCGGGGTACACCGATCAGGTCCCGGATAGCTATTTCGCGCATGGCACAATCATGCACCTCTCACATATTGTCATTGACCTGGAGAGCTGGTATAGCATGCCTCACAAGGATCGCTTGCATCGTATGTTCGATCCACGGCGGAACGAAGCACCAGAAGTTCTGTCGCCTTCGCAAGCGCCTGAGACATCCACTTTCCAAGGTCAGTTGGAAGCGGATGCAAAGCAATACAGAGTGGTCGGCCACAATGCCCAGATGCAATTCTTATCGCGTGTCGGCGAAGATACCGTTACCGCGTACGGGGAGAAGTTGCCCAAGGGGACTGTGATTTTCCTGCGCCAGGACTTCGACACGGTCGAAAATCCTTTCGAATTCTATTCCAGCGGCCCCATCAGCCCCATCCCCGTTCCCGGCGTACACTTCATTGGCTTCGCACCGTCTGCGCAATTATTCGAGAAGATACGAAAAGAAATGGATGGGCTGGAGCTGCAGAACAAGTACGATTTGCCCAAAGAAAATACTGGCTTTACGAAATTCCTGGTCACCACGCACCGGCAGAATTATTTGGAACCGCCGCGCAGCCACCGTTCGTTTCCGCTTGCCGAATTGAGCTAGACGCGTTGGGCTTGTGTGAAACACGCGAATCTGTTGCGCTTTGCCATCCTTTATTTACGCTGGAGTTTGGGTCTGACCTTTCTTTCCGCGTGCGCGGATCGCTTTGGAATCTGGGGACCGCCTGGCAGCAAATACGCGGTTTGGGGTGACTGGGCGCATTTCGTTGCTTACTCCGCTACGCTGAACTGGTATCTACCGGCATCACTTCAATCGCCCATAGCCTGGATTGCCACCATCGCCGAAATCTCGTTAGGCTTCGCGTTGATCATCGGACTGTACCTGCGCCAGACCGCCTACATCAGCGCCGTCGTGCTTGCCCTATTTGCGCTTGCAATGACGTTTTCTGTGGGGATCAAGGCGCCCCTGAACTCTTCGGTTTTCGTCGATGCCGGGGCGGCATGGCTGTTGGGCTGTGTAGTGGAATTGCGCTCCGGTAGGAACCATGGCTCTCATTGAACGACCAGCTTGCCTTTCATGTTTGGGTGAAATGTACAAAAATAATCGAAGCTTCCGGTCTTCCGAGCGACAAATTTCCATGACCCTCCAGGGCTGATTGAGCCCGAGTCAAAGCTCTTGTTTACAGCCGTCACGGTGTGTGGAAAAATGTCTTCGTTCTTCCACTCAACTGTGTCGCCGATCTTCACGGTGAGGAGGGCTGGCCGATATTTGAAATCTTTAATCTCTACCGTATGGGTTGCTTGATCTGGGTTGTGTGCAGCCGCTTCTTCAGGAGGATAAGAAAATGCGTTTTTCCCGCCAGCCGACGCTGTCTGAACGGCAAATAATGCTACTGCCAGAAGCAGCGCCGAACCGAATGACGGATTGCATGGTCGATACCAAGGCACGTTTCCCTCCTCCCTTAGCGATGCTCCGTTATCTGCCGCCGGCCTTTCCTTCCAGTGCCGTCTGAACATTCTTGGCGTGTTCCAGGTGGCCTTCAAAAAGCGGAACGGCGCCCTGCAACGCGGACTTCAGCTCTGCATTTTGCGCGTCTGGAATTAGGGTCTTGTTGAGAGTATCGATAACAACTTGATGAAACGCAACCTCGTTATCGATGTATGCTTTATCGAACGCTTTACCTTTCAACTCCTTTAATTTATTGGCCGTTTCTTCCGCTTGTGCTTTCAGTGACTTGCCTGTTTCACTTTCTTCCGGCGTCACATTCAGTTTTGCGCCAAGATCGGAGACCGACTTCAGTACCGCCGTATGATCCGTCACCATCTGTTGCGCGAAAGCACGAATCTGCTTGTTCTTCGACTTATTGAGCGCCAGTTTTGCGTTATCGATATCGATCTGATTCGCTGCTACGACGATTCCGACAATTTGCGGGTCTGTCAAGGTCGTCTGAGCGTTAGCCGGAGTATTCAAGCTCACGACGGCGAATATCGCCGTTCCGATCGTTGCGATCACGCTGGTACTTATCCTCATCTTGGACGTCCCTCGGTTCACTAGTTCTATATTCATTACATTTTCATTCTGGATTCGCTTTGCCAATGCGCGCAAGCGGACTAATGTAATGCAGACTGGAATAAACATCACGCGCCGCGGTCCGGGGGCTCATCCGAACAATCGTTCACTCTGAGATGTACCATGGTAAGCGTAAACGCCTCTAACTGGTAATGCGAGCGCTTTCTGTTCGTATACCGGCTGGCCGGCGGGTTCTTGACTTCGGGTGCGGCTCAGGCTGGGTCCTTGCTGAAGCACAGATCGAAGGCGCCCCTCAGCGCTTTGGAATTGATTACTCGTTCGCCGAACTTCAGAAGGCAAAATGCTATCCCGAAATTCGATTTGCCGCATCAGACGGGCAGCACCTACCGTTTCCCGATGAAACATTCGATGTTGTGGTTGGCCACGTCTCAATGCCTTACATGAATACGTCGCGGGCACTGCGCGAGATCTACCGGGTTCTGTGTCCTGGAGGCGCTTTTCTACTCACATTTCATGGTTACTTTTATCTCCGTCAGAAACTCAGGAACAGTCTGCGTGCGCATAACTGGAAGGACGTTCTATTCATGGGCTACCTGGGTGTAAACGGAGCCCTGAATCATTTGGGCCTCCCACAATTAAAGGCTTGGTGGAACCCGAACAGGTTTGAGACGGTGAATACGCCGACAGGCGTTTTCAGATCGGCAAAAGCGGCCGGGTTCGATTTGATCGCAATAGAGCACGCTCCAGCACGTATATTCTTTGCCACGACTGCCAGGAAGCCGGCCCCGAACGGCGCGGCGGTGCTGCCCGCTCCCGGCTGGTCGATCTATTGCGGCCTTCGACAGCAAGCGCGAAGGGCATTCGCGTGAGTGAACGGGCGATATGCCCCGCCGTATACTCCGCACCATCGTCATCCAATTGGAGGGCCAGAACAGAAAGATGATTGCTGCGGGATCTGGATTTTTGGAATCCGGGAGCCCCCGACCGGGACATGGACCAGCCAACGCGCTCATGTTGTTCACTACATTCTGCTGGGCAAGCAACATTGTCGCCGGCAAGGAAGCGTTAACGGGCTTTAACGCGCTGGCTCTTGCGCAACTGCGGATGGCCGGGGCGGCGATTCTTTACATTTTGCTGTATGTTGCCCTGCGGGGTTTTCCTAAGTTGCGGCTTACCAAGCGCGAGTGGTTGATGCTCGCGGTGATGGCGCTGACGGGCATTACCTTAAATCAGATTTGCTATATCGGCGGCTTAGCGCTGACGTCGGTAACACACACGGGGCTCATCCAGGCTATCGGCCCGGTGATCGTGCTTCTGCTTTCCGCTTCGATGAGCATGGAAGTGCTCACGCAGCGGAAGATTTTCGGAATGGCGGTTTCATTCGTAGGCGTCGCATTGTTGCTAATCGAGAAGCCGGGGCACGGAAGCGGCGCAAGTTGGTTTGGTGATTTGAGTGTGATTGGCGCTGGCGCATTCTTCGCCTATTACACTGTTTTGCTGAAGAAAGTTGCGCACCGTTACGATCCGCTCACGTTGAATGCGTTGGTTTTCGGATTGGGAGCGATTTTCCTGATTCCGTTTTGCGCGGAACCCGTGGCGCGGATCCGATGGAACCTGATTCCGTTGCACGCGTGGTGGGGATTAGCTTATATGGTGCTCTTTGGCTCCTTCGTGGCGTATCTGATTTACGCCTTCGCGCTGGAGAAACTCGCCGCCTCAAACGTGGCCGCGTTCGCTTATCTCCAGCCGCTGATGGCCGCCGTGATGGGCATCTGGCTCTTGGGAGAAACAATTTCTCTTACTGTTGTATTTGGCGGCGGATTGATTCTGCTGGGTGTCTGGCTGACAGAACGCGCGCGGGGAGAGCGGAAGCACATCCAGCATCTCGCCAGCGGGCGCATCTGAGCCCAACGCATCAGCGTACGTTCGATGCGTCCGGCGCGAGATACCACACCTTACAAGTGTTCCATCGCGAGTGATACGCGGTTTATTGAGTTTTTCTCCATCCGCAGCCACAATCAAATTAAGGAGAGGATGTAAATGAGCGGGGGCTCAGAGGAGCATCGCTGGAATGTGATTTTGGCCGGAGGCGAAGGTAATTTGTAAATCGATGCCGGTTCTGAGGCCGTCCTGAGCTGCTCTTTGGTTCTGACGGCGCTGTTTTTGACAAGATTGAGTGAAGAGGAGATGTGATATGAACCCGCTTTTGGAATTGCGGAAACAAGGCCAATCCATTTGGCTGGACTATATTCGGCGCGACTTGCTCCGGAACGGCGAACTGAAAGATCTGATCGCGAACGACGGATTACGCGGCGTCACCAGCAATCCCAGCATTTTCGAGAAAGCAATTGACGGCAGCTCGCAATACGATGAGGCATTGCGGGTGCTGTTTGCTCGAGATCCCGGTATCGAAGCACGCGAGATCTACGACGAACTCTCCATTGAAGATGTCCGGAATGCGGCGGATATCTTGCAGCCCGCCTACCGCGAGAGTGGAGGGCAGGACGGGTTCGTGAGTATTGAGCCTCCTCCCCAACTCACGCGGGATACTCAGGCGACCATTAAGGAGGGGCAACGGCTGTGGCAGACCGTGAACCGGCCCAACCTTATGATCAAAGTAGTCGCGACAAAGGAAGGGATCCAGGCGGTAGAAGCGTTGATTGCGGCCGGTATCAACGTGAATATCACGCTGATGTTCTCGCTGAGCCACTATGAAGCGGTTGCCAACGCGTACATTCGTGGACTACAACGCTGCCGCGAGCCGCAAAAGATCGCCTCGGTAGCTTCATTTTTCGTAAGCCGCGTGGATACTGAGGTGGATCGGGCGCTCGACGCGCTCGGTTCTCCAGAAGCTCTTGCTCTGCGTGGGAAAATCGCGATCGCGAATACGAAAAAGGTGTACCAACGCTTCAGGACGATTTTCTACGGGGAGGACTTCTCAGCGCTGCGCCAGCGCGGAGCACGCGTTCAGCGGCCGCTCTGGGCGAGTACCAGCACGAAGAATCCGCAGTACCGGGACGTGTTATACGTCGAGGAACTCATTGGGCCCGATACCGTGAATACGCTCCCACTGGCAACCTTAAAGGCATTTCGCGACCACGGGAGTGTGCGAGGCAACACGGTTCAGGAGAGTTTGTCTGTTGCGGAGGATCAGCTTCGAAGCCTGTCGAACCTCGGAATCGATTTGGATGCGATTACCGAAAAACTTCAGGTGGATGGGGTCGCCTCGTTTGCCTCGGCTTACGAGCGCGTGCTGGCCGCGCTCGAAAAGAAACGCGGGAGTATGACGCCGGCTCGGGCAAGTGCTTAAGGAATGGAGTTTTTTATGGAACAGTCGCTATATCCAGCTCCCTCGAAAGAGCTCAGTCAAAGGCGCAAGGAACTGGCGCCAGAAACTTTCGCTGCCTTCCAAGCGTTCAGCAAACAGGTATTTGCCGACGGAGCGCTGCCTTCGAAAACGAAGGAACTGATCGCCGTGGCGGTAGCGCATGTAACTCAGTGCCCGTACTGCATCCGCAGCCACACCAAGCGAGCGACTCTGAAGGGGGCTACTGAACAAGAGATCATGGAGGCAATCTGGGTTGCTGCCGAGATGCGGGCGGGCGCTGCATCGGCGCATTCCGCGATTGCCATTGACGCGATGAACCAGGAAGCAGTCAAGCCGCAGGCATAAGTTTTGTTGGCGCTTACTGCTGGTAGGGCGAACAACCAATGCAAAAGAAAAGACCGCCGGCGGCCCTGCCGCACACTGGTGTTGCAACTTTTTGCAAGGCTCCTTACATCTTCGAACCGGCGGACATAGATGCCGATGTTGCGGTTCTTGGCATACCATTCGACAACATGGCCTCCATGCGGCCCGGCTGTCGCCAGGCGCCGCGAGCGCTCCGCGATGCTTCCACGCGATTTGGCTGGCTCGGAGAACCCGCGGGTTCTTCGGGGTACTTCGACATCGGGCAGAATGCCATGTTTTTATCTGGTATCCGCATAGTGGATATTGGCGATGTGGATGTCACGCTGGATGCCGCGGTCACACGCGAACGAATTACGGCACATGCCCGCTCGATTATCGACCGACATGTGCTCCTGGCCTCCATTGGTGGAGACCACTCGATCAGTTTCCCACTGCTGGCTGCTTTTGAACAATATCAGCCGCTTACGGTGGTCCTGCTGGATGCTCATTTGGATTATCGTGACAGGTCGCTGGGCATGCAGTTCACAAATAATAGTCCTTTCCGGCGTGCCCATGAGTTGCCCTTTGTCAAGCGCATTGTGACCATCGGGGTCCGCGGAATCAAGAGCACGGATCGTGAGTATCGTGAAAGCTTGGACCACGGCAATCTCATCTTCCCGGCAGACCGTGTTCATGATGAGGGAATCGCCGCCATCGTGAATGAGATCGGAGGCGTCGGAAACTATTATCTGAGTCTGGACATAGACGCGATCGATCCTTCCATTGCTCCCGGCACCGAAAGCCCGGAGGCGGATGGCTTAACTTTCAGACAGGCGAAGCAATTGTTCCGCGCAATCGCCCGGTCCGGTAAACTTGCCGGCGTGGATATTGTGGAGGTAAATCCATATCTGGATCATGCGGAACTGACGCAACACATCGCCGTACAGCTACTCCTGGAAGCTATTGCGTCAGCTTTTCCAAGCGCCTCTGCAGCATCGCCGAAATAGCGACCGCTGCGGGCAGCCTGGGCCGACCAAACCAGCCCTATGTTGCCGTAAAAGACCCGGGCGGATTCCAGCAAGGTGAATCGCTAGCTGGAAACGATTGAAGTGAATTCTCTTCAACGATATCGATCGATTCAGAGGCGCGTGACCCGTGGCGCTTGGATCGCCAAAGAACAAGCACTGCCGCGGTTAGTGCGGCCAAGGCCAGCACGCAATTGAGCCGCCGTGAAATTCCGATCTTTCCGTGGATCATATTGTTGAGGCTCATCTTCAACCCACCTATTTCTTTTTCGACTTACCACTTCAGATTAGCGCCGCTGGCGTGTCAAATGAAGAAAGTGTTTGCGCTTACAGACTGTAAGTGCGGCCTCGGTGGGCGCCAATCAGGATCTGGAATAAGCGATGGCCGATCAGCTCATGAAGGGAAAGCAACTCCCGGTTGGCATTTACGAGCGAGTCCACATCGTTGGGATCGGCGCCGGCTCCACCCGTCTTTAAAGCATCTATTGCTTCTTTGATAATTGGATCGGAGATCACCTCCCCAGCCATCTCCCAGAGCGTGATGAAGCGATCCATCATCGTGGGGATACTGATTGAAAAAACTCCACGATTGCTGGTGGTGCGCGGCGGCTTGTAGTCGAGATTAAACGGACCAGTGTAATTGTGGCTGCGAAGCAGAACCAGCACGTTCAGCCAGTCCAGCGGATTGACAAGACCAATGGCGATATCGACATCATGCTTTAGGCGATACCCATCGTTGATATCGAAGTGAAACAGTTTGCCGCAAAGTAATGCCCGCGCCAGAGATGCTCGCGGCGCAGCGCCCCACATCAACTCATGTAGATATTCAGGGTTCAGTCCCACCATGTCCGGATGCTTGATAAGGCCGGAGAAGATGAAAGCCAGCATGGCGTCGGAAGTTGGCAGCAAGATCTCGGCTTGCGGTTCGAACGGCTTCGCCTCGAGGCAATGCTTGAGGGTAGGCCGCCCCTTTTCCTTTGCAATCTCAATATCCGCCTCGCAAGCCGCGTTGATGCCGTCGGCGAACCACCGCAGCGTCTCTGTCTCGTCGATGGCGCCTTGTATGTAGTAGCCCAGCATACCGGGCCAGTAAACACAAAATTGCGCTTCGAGTTGATGTCCGATTGCAACTGTATTTGCCAAGCGGCGTTTGGCATATTCACGAACCTCAGGAGATGCCGCCGCGGGACCAGCCGCCCATACGGGATGGTGAAACGTTTCGGCCGTGACCATAGAGCATTTCAGACCGTGCCTTCTGAGCGTGTCCTTGATGCGGCCGATAATCTCATCCTGTCGTGGCGTAAACAGGTCGCTGGTTGGAACTACATCCGTATCATGTGTACACCAATAAGAAATGCCAATCTTGCCGTATTCCTCAATGACCTCCTCAAACGTCATGGGCGGCCGCACGGGAGCATGAAATACCGCTTGCCCCTGGTAGGAGGCGGCCCATTGCGGGCCGCTGATGAAGTAACGCCGCCGCACTTCCGGCGAGTAACTACCGCCGCATGCTCGCGTCAGGCGATCGGCGAGTGCAATTTGTCCTTCTTTCGAGATGCCACTCATATAAGAGAGTCTCCAAAATAGATGCGACTCCTACCGAGTCTGAGGAGTTACTGGCGTTCTCCTCCTGGCCAGACATGAAGCGCCAACCCTAGCCGTGTGCGCCGCTATGTTTTCCACTTCCATGCGCCAGCTTTGTTTCCAGATACTGTTTCAGAGCCACCGCATTGTTGTGCTCGGCATCGTGCGAGCTGTAGAGCAGCGTGACGGTACCGCGCTCGGCCCCCTTTAGGATCGGCTCCCAAGCCTCTGGCCGCGTATCGAGTTCCGCAAAATACTTCCTTCGAAACTCTTCCCATTTCTTGGGATCGTGACTAAACCATTTCCGCAATTCAGTGCTCGGACCGGCTTCCTTTTCCCATCCGTCGGTCCGGAGATCTGTTTTGCGGATCCCTCTTGGCCACAACCGCTCGATGAGAAACCGCTTTCCATCGTGCGGTCCGGGCTCGTCATACACGCGCTTCAACTGAATCATGGCCAACCTCCTATCCGGCAGCATGCTCCTTCGCTGGTTCGTACGTGCCGGCAAGGGTCTGGAACGCCTCTCCAGCCGGAACTGCCGCATGGATACCTGTCAATAGCTGCATCAATTCCTGAATCCGTGTATTCTCGAGATTCGCGATTGCATTTATGACGGCTTTCCTATCGAAATCCATGGCGTGCGACGCCATCAAGAGATCGAATTTACGGCAGACTGCTTCCCACGACATGGGTTGACTAACAAAACCAGGATAATCCCGGCTCTCTTTCACCAGCCTCTGTCCATCGCGAAGAACAACTTCGATGCGGCATGGCATTTCCTCTGGGAAACGCTGCGAGTAAGCGGGATTTGCGGTGACGGAGACCCGCCGGAGGAGTTTTTGCACGTCCTCGCGGCGGATCCTGTCTGCTTCATATTGGGCCGGCATCACGTCACCATCCAGAATCGCGACAGCAACAACATAGGGCAGGCTGTGATCCGCCTGCTCCTTCGTCGCGATCGCGTTTATCTTATCGCCCTCTTCTCCTCCGCCGATGATATTGAAAGCCACATCAAAGGTTTCGATATTGATGCGCTCAATGTCCGGCGCGCAAAACCGATGACGCTGCTTGAGATCCAACACCCCCTGGATGGCCGCCTGGGAGTGAATTTCGGCGTTGTACCGTTTCAGAATCGTTCGCTTAACCCGCTCCAGATCTTCCCGCAGCCAGTCGATATCGAACACGCCCGAAATAGCATCCATGAAGCCCTTGTCGCCCTCTAATACTTCGAGCGGGCCAGTAATCCCGTTCTTTGCCAGGAACACCAGGCGCGTACAACAAGCGGCCGCGTTCGGGAACGCAAGGCCTTTCCAGTGCGAGAGACGCCCGGTCCTTGTGACCCTTAGGGCGTTAAAGGCGGTTCCACAAATCGCGATGGCATTTGCGGTTTGAAATTCATTGAGCCCGAGAACCTTCGATACGCCAGCAGCAATTGAATAAGAGCCCTGCGTAGTGTGGTCGAAGCCCTTATCGCGTACCGGCGCTACATCGCTTAAGCGACACTGAACCTGATAGGCCAGCGCCAACGCGGTCATCAACTCTCGACCAGTCCCATCCACATATTCGGCGGCTGCGAGAATTGGGGCTAGATTATCGCTCGGGTGACAGGTCTCGCCTTTTGAAAGATAGGCATCGTTGAAATCCAGGTAACGGACAAGCGCACCATTGTAAAAGGCAGCGGAATCCGGAGGGGCGGAACCGCCTCCAATTAGCGCACAGCTGCCACTCGGCTCGAATTCAGCGATTTGCCGGCGGATAATCTGGACCGGTTCGCCGTCGAGAGCGCCCGCGGCACAGCCAAGCGCATCCAGAACGCGAATTTTTAATTGCTGGCGCGCGGTGTCCGAGAGGTCTTCATAAGCCGACCGGCAAACGAAAGCGGCGAGATTCTCAACACAGCTCATCGGATTGCTCCTGCCGTCGCGGGCACAATTACCTCCATCTGTCGGGTTCCTACACCTTTACTGTGTCGCCTACGGGTGTGCAGAACAATAGACTTTTCGTAACGGCATGCGGGATAGCCGTCACGAACCGGCGTGAGCTAGATCAGGCCTCGCTTCATGGCATGAAGGACCGCTTCCAGCCGATTATGCGTGCGAAGCTTCTGGTTGATCGCGTGGAGGTGGTTCCTCAGAGTTGGCAGCGTGATCCCGAGGTCCTTGGCTACTTGTCCCGAGTTCTTCGCGCTGGCGAAAAGCTTCAAGATGCGCCCTTCCTGGTCCGAGAGCGATTCGACGGGAGCGAGGCCGGGGTGGCCGTCGCCCACGGAAATAACCTCTTTTGACAGATCGACCATTCTGGCAAAGGACTGTTCGAGTTGCTTGCGGTCACTGATATCGTGAGCGAGATGAGCAATGAGGCGGCGGTGAAGCCGCGAGTCCTCGAATACGATTGTAGAAATGTTGACCCAGATTCGCCGCCCGGAACGCGTCGTGACCTCCATATCGAAAGCGGGAATCGGCCGGGCATGAGCCGCGCAATGCTGGACGCTACATTCCCCCGTACACACTACCGAGCCAAGCGCATCCTCTCCATGGAGAATGCTGTGACACGTTTTGTTCACAACGTCGGCCGCAGTGTAGCCAAATAACCGTTCGGCGGCGCTGCTCCAGAAGCAGATTTCTCCTTCGAGGGTTACGACAAACGCTGCATCCGTCGTTCCCTCCAGCAGTTTGTAGACATCACCGGCAAACATACGTGAATTCCCCACCGGCGCATTCAGTCTTGCCGCCGACCAGACCTGACGAAAGCGTCTTTACCCTAAAGAGAATTTTATCTTAGGGCGATATGGAGCCCTTCCAGCGGCCATACCGGATAAAAGCCCGCCCGCTATAACGCCAATCCGCTAAGCTCCCTGATGAACAAGTAATTCTGCTGCAATCGGGGCCCTTGTAGTGAGTCCAATGCAGAGGAGGATGGGATGGAGACACATAGGATTCGCGAACCGCTGGCCGAGAGTGAAAGAGCCATGTTCGAAGGCTACGCCGCTGCCATTTTCACGCGAATGGGGATGAACGTCGATACGGCAGGAACGCACGAAACGCCGCGCCGCTGGCTTACTGCCCTTTGGGATATGACCGAAGGCTACGATGGCGATTCGAAGCTCAGCACGTTGTTCCCGGTGGAGTGTCCGGTCTGCCCGGATGAGGAGAAGACACATATCGTGGAGGGTCCCATTCGCTTCACGGGTCTCTGTGAGCATCACGTACTGCCCATTCGAGGGAGCGCCTGGGTCGGGTACCTGGCTGACGAAAAGCTCGTCGGAATTTCAAAGCTTACCCGTATTGTGCGTTTGTACTCAAAGCGGTTTACCAGCCAGGAACGCATCTGCCACGAAGTCGCCAACGAGCTAACACAGGATGTCCACCCGCGCGGCATCATCGTTTACACCGAAGCGGAACATTTCTGTATGCAGGCACGGGGCGTGCGGGAGCTTAGCTCGCGGACGGGAGCCTTGGTGACGCGCGGCGCATACAACACAAATCCACACCTAGCCGAGGAGTTTCGACTACTAATCGGGCGTCACCCGTCGGTGTCCTCCGGCGCTTGAGTATCCTGCTATGGACCCAATCCGGACGCTTTACGAGCGGGAGGAACACCTCGCAACATCTGCTTTTCCTCCGGATCTTCGCGCCGACTATGGCAGCGAACTTCACTTTCCACTCGCTACTCCGGAACGAGTCTATGTGGCGGCCAATTTCGTCTCCACCCTGGATGGAGTGGTCAGCTTCGATATCCCGGGCGAGGCGGGAGGTTCGCAGATCAGCGGCTCGAATGAGGCGGACCGGTTCATTATGGGGTTGCTGCGCGCTTCGGTGGATGCCGTAGTTGTGGGCGCCGGCACCGTTGATGCAACCTCTCCCGCGCACCTGTGGACCGCGGAATTTATCTATCCAGCCGGAACAGATGTTTATTCCCGTTACCGCCAAGAAATCTTAAGAAACCCGCGGCACCCTCTCACTGTCGTCGTGAGCGGGAGCGGCCGTTTGGACCTAAACCGCTCCATGTTTCATACCGACGGCATCGATGTGCTAATCATTACGACCGAAGCCGGCCGGCATCGGTTAACCGGCCAGGAGGCAGGCAGGCTCCCGTCAACACGAATCGCACAATTACCCGGAGCTGGAGGAAAGATAGATGCTCGGGCAATTCTCAATCTGCTCAAAGATGAGTTTGGAGTGAGACTGCTGCTGCACGAAGGCGGCCCAACTCTTCTCGGAAATTTTCTAGCGGTCGGATTAGTTGACGAGCTTTTTCTAACGATCGCGCCGCAGCTTGCCGGCCGCACGCTCGAAGACTTGCGCCCAGGTCTGGTTGCCAACGTGCAATTCGACCCCAGTACAGCACCCTGGCTGACACTGCTCAGCGTGAAGCAACAAGCCAGCCATCTGTATCTTCGCTACAGGAAACGCGAACTGTAGGCCGCAACCGACCCAGGCCGCGCCCACCACATCTGCGCTGCTTCATAACGCGGCCAATGCCACGCGTACCCCGGTTTGACGCCCCACAGCGGCCCAGTCGCAGCGGGGGCGACACAGTTACCGTTAAACGTTGTGGTGATACACTCGCCTAGCGATGGAAACCCGACCATGCGTCCTCCCAAAATTCTCGATCGGAGTGGGCGATAGATTCAGTCTGGAAGCCGAAGCGCAGCTCCTTGCCTGCCAGATGGCGGACGATGCCGGTGTAGAAGTAATCCCCGTTTGGAATAAATCGAATCGGGAGCACAACATAATCGGATCCGGACCCTCCCAAACACGGGATTCGGCGGACCGAGCGATCACTGCCGCCCACTGGTCCAAGCCCTATTTTGTCGATGCCGATCACATCACGGTCAACACCGTCGATCGCTTTCTCACGCCTTGCGATTTCTTCACAATCGATGTTGCCGATTGGATTGGAAAACCCGCTGACGCAGCCCACATCGAAAACTTCTTGCGGTCGCAGCGTGAGTTGATAGGCACTCTCAATATACCCGGCGTGGAGGAGCCTTTACGCGTTGACCGCGACTCAGTAGCCCAGACTGCGAACAAGTTCCTCCGCGCCGTTCAGGAGGCGGGTAGGACCTACCGCTACATCGCGTCAAAAAAAGGAGATACCAGCTTCGTTCCGGAAGTTTCGATGGACGAAACTGACGTCCCTCAGAAACCCGCGGAACTGCTCGTCATCTTGGCAGCGATTGCTTCAGAAGGCATCCCAATCCAGACGATTGCGCCCAAGTTCACCGGACGCTTTAACAAAGGCGTTGATTACGTTGGCGACGTCTCCACGTTCCGTAGAGAGTTCTCAGATGATATCGCTATCATCGATTTTGCCGTTAAGGCATACTCGCTGCCTCCGAATCTCAAGCTGAGCGTCCATTCGGGAAGTGACAAATTTTCGATCTACACCGCGATCCACGAGACTTTAAAGAGCACCGGCGCGGGATTGCATCTGAAGACCGCCGGAACTACATGGCTGGAAGAATTGATCGGACTAGCAGAGTCGGGCTTCGAAGGACTTGCGCTCGCGAAAGAAATCTATGCCGAGGCCTACGAGCACGAGGCGGAACTGTGTGCGCCGTACGCGAACGTTATCGACATCGATCCCGCGAGACTGCCGAACCCCTCCGAAGTGAGGCGTTGGTCTTCCGATCAGTATGTGGGCGCTTTGCGTCATGATCAAAATAACCCGCTGTACAACAGCAACCTTCGCCAACTACTGCACGTAGCATTTAAGGTTTCTGCGAAAATGGGCCGCCGCTATTTAGACCTCGTCACAGCAAATAAACAAACTGTTGCGAGGAATGTCACTGAGAACCTTTACCACCGTCACATAAAGCCCGTGTTTGTCGGTTGACGTATCGAGGTGCGGCAGAGCTCGAATGCATTGTGCTCTTATACTCCGGACGGGAAGGTTTCTGCCACTTCCTCCGGATGTTTTTCTACATGCCTCTCCAGCGGCCGCAGGGCGGTTGTCCGGTCGATATGCAGAACGGCATCGAATTGATTCGGCAAGCTGGCATGGAAATAGTGACTGAGGCGCTCGGTTTCGGGCCGGTACACAACACCAATAGCTCGCTCCAGTCTCTCGGCACGGAGCGCCGCTGCGACTTTGCTTTCAGGATCGAAGGTGAGCAAGAATGCAGTATAGCCAGTGCGATGGAATAGCGCTTCGTAGCTGCCTGCCAGGGCTGTCCGAACCTCCATTACCTCTGGATCATCGCCCCAGTCATGCGCCGCTGTTACAGTGCCGGAATTTGTGGTAAACCCCACCAGAAACGCCGCGTGTGGGTAGCGTTCGCGGACCAGTTGGCCCAGATTCCACTCGCCGTGCTTGCCCATTTCCGTGGCGCGGGCGTCACCCAAATGCGAATTGTGCGCCCAGACGACGATCTTGCTCGCGCCTAAGCGGCGATCGAGATGCGCAGAAAGGGCATGCAACGTTTCCGCCATGTGGCGATCCCGCAAATTCCATGTACTCACGCGTCCCCGGAACATAGAGCGGTAATATTCCTCGGCATTTCGCACGAGGCGTGCGTTTTGTTCAGCGGAAAAGAATTCGTCCTCCGCCACGTACCCGTCGCGATGCATGTATTCGTAGGTGCGGTGCTGCAGATCGACAAGCTGCTGAACGACTTCCTGCTCACAGGATTGCGATACGCCGAACCCCGCGGCGTATCCGTAGGCTTGTTCATCTTCGCCAAAGTGATCAAAGCAGGCGTAGCGTTCGCGAGCCCGTCTTGCAGCAGCCGGGTCCACTTGTTCCAAATAGCGCACGACCTCGCCGCGCGATCGGTTCAAACTGTAGAGATCGAGTCCGTAGAAACCTGCCTGATTTGCAGCACTCTGCCCTTCGTTGTACTTGCGAAGCCAAGCGATAAATTCAGCGACAACGCCGTTCCGCCACATCCAGGCCGGGAATCGGGCAAAGCCGCTAAGAGCTTGCTCTGCTGTCCGTTCATTACTTCTGCCGCGAACGTATCGATTCACGCGGTGAGCATCCGGCCAGTCAGCCTCGGCAGCAACGGCCTGAAAGCCTTTTTCCTGAATGAGCCGCTTTGTAATCTCGGCACGATGCCAATAAAACTCATGCGTCCCGTGTGACGCTTCCCCGATCAGAACGAAATGAGCATCTCCAACTTGCTCGAGCAGGCGATCGTAGGCAAATGGCCCAGCGGTTAAGGAATGTAGAGTGCTGTTGATAGAGTTCGCGATCCCGAGTTCGGCATGGTTCGACATTGCTATCCAACCTGGGAATGCTGGCTGATCGCCTGTTGTTCTGCTTGCCTCAACAGGCGTTGCACTTCCTCGTCAGTCGTCTGCGAGAAATCCTGATACCAGATCCCGACGGCCATGAACGGTTCGGGCGTGTAGGCGCACACGATTTCATCGGCAGTCATGCGGAATTCGTTGCAAGTTTCCTCCGCAGCGACCGGAACGGCAACGACGATGCGCTTCGGTTTCTGCAACCGGAGCGCCTGGCTTGCCGCTTTCATACTTGCGCCCGTCGCGAGCCCATCATCGATGAGAACTACGGTGCGATCGCGAACCGGCAGCGCCGGACGGCCCTGGCGATATAGTTCTTCACGGCGCATTAATTCGCGTTTCTCACGCGCGGCCACCTGCTCGACCAAAGTGAGTGAGAGACCTAATTCCTTGACCAATTCTTCATTCAAAACGCGGACGCCTCCGCTGGCGATCGCGCCGATTGCGAGCTCTTCGTGACCTGGCAAGCCGAGTTTGCGGACTAGAAAAATGTCCAGTTCCGCCCGCAGCGCGCGAGCAACTTCAAAGCCAACCGGGCCCCCCCTCGAGGTAGCGCCAGTACGAGCAAGTCCGGATCCTGTACCGAGGCAAGGACCCGTTTCGCTAACGTCTTGCCCGCATCTGTGCGATCCCGAAAGATAGGTTTAATTTGCATGGCCGCATGCCCCAAGCCGCCTCGCTCACTGCTGCTTTTATGAGGACGCTCGCGGTCCGTTTCTTTGTTTCGCGATTAATTTTACCCTCGCTCGACCGAAACCCTGTTTTATGCGCGGCAATACTGCGATGATTTCGGCGGCCCGTATTTCACCGACAGCTCAGGCGTTTCCAGCCGCTTGCCTCCCGCGCCATATGACTTATGGCACGCTTCGGTCATTCCACTGGTGAGGAGTGTGCGTTCTACCGGATAGGGAGCCCGCCCGCTGACAAACATCTCCTCAGCTTTATTCATCAAACAAGCGGAGTAAGTTACGTTCGGCTCCGGCGTTAACAGGAATTGCGTGGAAACGACTCCAATGCCGGTCACTCGCGCCGCAAAGTTGAAGTCCTTCAACGCGCCGCGCAGGTTCAACATTGTCGCCCGCAAGCCGTCCCGGTACTCAATTACGTATGCAACTGCCTTCTTCACCAACTCCTGCAGTTGGCCGCTTCCTACCAGGTCCTGGGTGCGACCGTCCTTAACCGTGAGCCCCAGCGGCGTATCACTCCGCGAGAGCGCCGCAACCAAAAGGTCTTTAGACCACCCTTGCCGCCATACCGCATCCCCTTCTACCCATTGAACGGCGCGTACTCCGGTTTCTCCGCCCCCGCGGCGTTCCAGCATGCATTGCATGGCTTCCAAAGCGTGAAAGTCCATCGCATCGTCGGAGCCGTTCTCGCCAACCATGACAGCTTCTTCAATGTGGCACTCCAGGGGCAACTCCAAATCCGGCAGCCGCCATGTTACGGGCAGGGAGGAACCGGCCAGCATCGGAAATCCCAGCCGCTTCGAATCGCTTACCATCCGCTGAGCTTTCGGAAAACTATAGGAAAGGTGTTTGTCGTTATAAACCGGCGCCGCCCGCCCATCCTGCTCGAATACTTTTACGCATTGCTGGAAGAACTCATATCGCGGGTATAGTTTCTGTCCAATATCGTTTATTGGGTAATCGCCGTGCTCCGCTATAATCAGCACCGCATCCACCGCTATCTTCTTACCGCCGCATCGCAGGGTTTCGGCAATCGTCGGGTAGACTCGAAACCCAAATTCGTTGGCGCGAGCTTCGCTAAGGTCGCCTTCTGGTTTTTGGTCTACATACAAGGACACGATTTTCGCGCCCGGCATATGCCACGCGCCATTATGCGGATAACCCACCAGGAAGCGATCACCCATGTGCTGGCCGTGCGAAAGGTAGCGGTAAACCGTCGTAATCATGGCAATCCGCTTGGGTTCTTGCTTCCCGAGCAACGGCAGCGCCGCAGCTGCTCCCAGCAATGTCCGCCGGCTAAACCGATGAGTCGAATCGTAGCTCATTTAGGATCTCCAGAACGTTGAAGCCGGGTTCGGTTGATATTTAATCGCAAGGTGAGGCGTCTTCAATCGCGTCTGACCGGCATAGAGACTATCCACTCCCGCTGCTGTCAATCCCGTGGTCAACAGGGTCCGCTCAATCGGATAAGGCGGCTTACCCGTTAGGAACATCTGTTCCATGCAATTCACCAGCGGGCTGAAAAAATTCGCCAGCGTGGTTCGTCCATCGGGCATTGGCAGATACATCTGTGTCGAGAATGGCTCGCTCTCTCCTTCCAGCGTCGCAGCAAAATTGAAGTCGCGCACCAGGCCCGATAGCAGAATCATCGTCGCCCGCGGTCCGCCGGCGTGTTGATAGTGATAGGCCACCGGGTCTTTCACCAACCGTCGCATCTCGCCTACGGTGGGGAAAATGTCATTGAATCCGGGGCGCGCCGGAGTAAGCGTGTGGCTCCTGCAAAGCGCCGCATCAAACAAGCGTTTTGACCAGACTCCGTTCTGCAGCGCATCCCAGAACTTATCGCCTCGATACGCTTCGAGCCAGGTAACGCCAACTTCTCCCCCTTTGCGCCGCTCCAGCATGCATTGCAGTGTTTCAAGCCCGTGGAAATCGTAACTGTCTACTCCGCCGTAGCAAATCGTCAGGGCTTCCTTTACCCCGGCATTGTTTGGCATTTCCACCGACGGAATTCGCCAGGTGACGGGGAGGCTCGACCCCGCCATAAAGGAAAATCCCATCGATCGGGACGTATCGTACATGCTCTTCGCCCAATCCCAGTTCCACGAGAGATGCTTGTCGCTAAAAACAGGAACAGAACGCCCGCTATCGCGGAAAACCTGAACTGTTTCTTGAAAGAACCGATAGCGAGGATACTGAACCTGTCCCTTTGGAGTCTTAGGATACTTTCCGTGTTCGCCCACGATGACTACACCGTCTACAGCAAGCTTGCCCGCCCCCTGCGTGAGCGCTTCCGCAATGGTCGGGTAAATTTTCATGCGCGGGAACCGGCTGGCTCGCTCGCGGCTTAAATCGTCCGCAGGCGTCTGGTCGACGTATAGCGATACCAGTTCCATTGGCGGGTGATGGTGCGTTCCGTTCCAGCCATATCCTTCCAGGAAGCGGTCGACAATATGCTGAGCATGCGAATATTTCCGGTAAACAGTTACAATGGCGGCCAGTTTCATGGGAGAGATTAGTTAAATGCTGCTTGCCTTTCTAGCTGCCCTATTGAGCGCGCCCACCATCTTCACTTTCGATGCGCATGTTCACGCTATCAACCGTCAGTTTTATCACGGCGGCGATATCGGCGATCGCATGAACGATGGCCAATTCGATCTTCCCCGCGCCAGAGAAGGCGGCGTGAATGCTATGTTCTTTTCGCTTTTCGTAACGGAAGAATATTATCCGCAGCACTACGAAACCAAGCAGGCCTTGAGACTCGTAGACCTGGCCCTCCGCCAGATCCGTAAGAACAACAAGACCATTGAACTTGCCCTGAACGGTTCCGATATTGACAGAATCGTGAAATCCGGCAAGATCGCCGCCGTCCTGGATATGGAAGGCAGCATCGATCGCGGCGGGGACCTTGCCGTCCTCCGCGAGTTCTATAAACTTGGACTTCGATCCTATCAGTTATCCGCCCACAACGCTCCGAACGGGTATGCCGATTCCTGCTGTTCTCCTCCGCGCTGGCATGGCATCAATGAGCGCGGAAGAGCGCTTATCAAAGAGATGAACAGGCTCGGCATGGTGATCAATGTTTCCCATGCGTCCGACGAAGCCATTTCTCAGGCCATCGACGCCAGTTCCGATCCCGTAATTGCTACCCACCACGGCTTGCGCGAGTTCAACGATATTCCGCGCAACATGCCGGATTGGCTGCTGAAGAAACTGGCTGCCAAGGGAGGTTTGATCGGAATGCAAATCGGCAATGAATTCCATAACAGAAAAGTGTTCGAGTGGCGTACGCAACATGCCGGCAAGCCGTTTTGGGATACTGCTCGTGTCAATTCGTCGAACGTTTCTATTGAGGACATCGATAAAATCGTCGCGCCGCAGTTTCCCATGTTGGGCAGCAATGCGCCCGATAGCCTGAAGTTCACGGTAGACGACTGGCTCAAGGTCACCGATCGCGCTATTCAACTAGTAGGGGAAGACCACGTGATCCTGGGGACCGATTTCGACGGTGGTCCCACTCTTCCTCTTCCTATGCGAGACATCCGCGATGTCCCACTCATCATCGCAGCCATGCGCCGCCGCGGATATTCCGAGGAACGTATCCGGAAGATCATGGGCGGAAATCTTCTGCGCGTATTCCGCCAGATTACCGACAAATAGCGGAGTCATGCGTGTGGCCGGATTCGCCACGATTGCTCTCGCCCTTAAGGATGGGATCGGCATCTAGCGAGTATCAGTGTGATGTCATCCTGCTGGTTGCCCGGGCTCAGAGCGCATACTTCGTTCGTGATAGCTTCTACGGCAGCTTGGCAGGGCTGGTCGCGATAATGGCGAAGCCTTCGAATCAGGTTTTCCTCACCGAACTCTTCACCACGGTCATCTTCAGCTTCGGTAACGCCATCCGTGTAAAGGGTGAGCAAGTCTCCAGGCGCGAGTGTGATGTCGGCGAACTTGCACTGCCAATCCTGGAAAAGACCTACCAGAGTTGCGGTGGAGTCTAGCCGGCACACGGCATCGTCAGAGCGCAGAACAAGGCCCGAGAGATGGCCGCAGTTAGCATAATGCAGGCGGCATGCTTCTGCATCGTACTCAGCGAAAAACAGCGAGGCGTACGCGCTTTCGACGGTACTCCCGTAGAAGAGTTGGTTGACAGAACGAAGAAAGAGTTCGGGTTGCGCCAGGACGAGGGCGCACTGACTGCGCAAATTGGCCTGCAAATTGGCCATTAGCAGGGCAGCGGCGATCCCCTTCCCCGAGACATCTCCGACCACGAGTCCGAGGCGTTGCTGCCCGAGATCGAGAAAGTCAAAGTAATCTCCGCCGACTTGGCGAGCCTGGAGGCACAGACCGGCATATTCAAGCGTCTTCACCTGCGGATGGAGTTGGGGAAAAAGGCGAGCCTGCACTTGCCTGGCGATCTCAATTTCTTGAGCGGCGCGGCGCTCGGCCTCATATTTCTGAGCCAGCGCGCGGCGTTTGGCCTCCACGCCGCGTGTGAGTTCGTCGAATCCTGCAAGGCCGAAAGAGTTCCCATCCGGATCTTCAAAGCGAGTGTGAATGCCGCCCCAGGCAGGGACTTGCGGTGGAAAACGGAAGCGAACGCCGCGTGCCCTCCACTCCTCATACTTGCGGTTCACATCTTCGGTTATGAACCAGATGCGCGTTTCCTGGTTGATGAGTGACTGAATATCGGCCTCTGGCTCCACCGGAGCCAGACCAATATGGGCATTGCCGTCCGGAGGAGCTACCTCAATCCAGCGGCGGCCGTCATCGAATTTGTGATCGATAGCGACACGGAAGCCCAAATTGTCGACGTAGAAACGAAGGCTCCTTTCCTGATCGCGAACGAATATGATCACGAAGTGAAGGCAGAGATAGGGGTCGTCGCCGTCGAGCCGCAGCAGAGATCGTTCGATGCCGAAGGGTAGCTCGTCGGTGCCCATCGCTGAGATTATATGGGAGGAGTTCCTGGAAATCCAGGAACTTTTTTCTTAGGGTTGACTTTTTATCCTTACTAGTTTATGCTAGGTATGGTTCCACAATGCCTTATGGAAAATAGCACGAGCGGTTCACGCGACCTGTTCCCTGGCGCACTGGAGATGATGATCCTCGAATCGCTCCGCCGCCAGCCGGCACACGGCTATGCCCTGGTGCAGTATATCCAGCAGCGCTCGCAGAACCTGCTTCAAGTTGAAGAGGGTTCGCTCTATCCTGCGCTGCAGCGGCTGCTGAAAGCGAAACTCGTCAAGGCCGAGTGGAGTATTTCCGCTTCAACCAACCGGCGCGTACGTGTCTATCAGATCACCAAAGCGGGCTTGCGCCACCTGGAACGCGAGATTTCTAGCTTCGACCGGATGCTCGAAGGTATCCAGATGGTCCTCGGGCCCAACAGGGGCGCAACAAATTGACGGCAACAAGGTAAGGAGGACTCTCTCCCATGAGCTGGCTTGAACGAATCTTCCGGCGCGGCCGCCTTTACGACGAACTAGCCGAAGAAGTGCGCGAGCACATCGAAGAGAAGACCGAGCAGCTGATGCGCCTCGAGAATCTATCGCGCGACAAGGCCCGCCATGCCGCCCTTCGTGCGTTTGGAAACCCAGCTCTTGTGGAGACGCGAAGCCGCGATGTCTGGCAGTGGCCGAGGCTTGAATCGTTTCTTACCGACCTTAAACTTGCTTTCCGCCGTTTAAGAAGATCGCCGGGCTTCGCGGCAACAGTGCTTTTCACACTGGCCATCGGCATCGGCGCCAATACGGCAGTATTTACCGTGGTCGACAGTATTCTCCTCAAGCCGCTGCCCTATCCCCAGCCGGAACGACTGGTGGCAGTGTGGCTGCACGCTCCTGGAGCAAAAGGGTTAGCCAATTTCGCCGAAGGGTTACGCCTTTCGCCATCGATGTATTTGACCTTCGCCGAACATAACCGCACATTTCACTCTCTTGGAGTGTGGGTTTCAGGTACAGCCAACATCACCGGAATCGCACAGCCGGAAGAGGTGCGCACAACGTTCATCAGCGACGGCGTGCTGCAGACATTAAACGTTCCGCCGGCGGCTGGGCGCTGGATACTGACGGCCGACCAGGTTCCGGGCAGCCGGAAGGTCACGATGCTGAGCTACAACTATTGGCAGCAGCGTTTTGGCGGCGAAGCGTCGGTGATTGGAAAAAACATCCAAGTCGATTCACAGGCTCGGGAGATCGTCGGCGTGATGCCTCAAGGTTTTGAGGTCGAGAATCAGGATTTCGACTTGCTTATCCCGCTGGCGTTCGATCCGCGGCGTCAGATCCTGGCCGGCTTCGGCTATAACGGCATAGCCCGTCTGAAACCAGGCGTGACGATTGGCGAGGCGGACGCGGACATCGCGCACATGCTCAACATTTGGATGGATTCGTGGACCAACAACGACGGCGGCGACCCACACTTCTACCGCACGTGGAAGATCTCGGGCGCCATCCGCCCCATGAAGCAGGAAGTGATCGGGAATGTGGGGAGCGTGCTGTGGGTGGTCATGGGCACCATCGGCGTGGTGATGCTGATTGCCTGCACGAACGTGGCAAACCTGCTGCTGGTGCGTATCGAAGGGCGTCAGCAGGAACTGACCATTCGCGCGGCGCTGGGCGCGGCGCGGACGCGCATAGCTCGCGAGGTGCTGGGCGAGTGCGTCCTGCTCGCGCTGATTGGCGGCGCAGCCGGCATTGCCATTGCGCAGCCCGGGTTGCGCTTCCTGGCGGTCGTCGGTCCTGCCAACCTGCCGCGTCTTCACGAGATCTCCTTCGATACCCGGTCCATTGCATTCACGCTCGCGCTTTCGCTCCTTTCGGCGCTGCTCTTCGGGACCATCGCGGCGCTCAAGTCGATGCGGTCCACTGCCTCGCTCGCGCACGCCTCCAGTGGGCGCACAATGAGCACAAGCCGCGAGCGACAACACGGGCGCAATCTGCTGGTGATTGCACAAGTAGCGATGGCAATGGTGCTGCTGGTCAGCGCCGTGCTCATGATTCGTACACTGGCGGCGCTTCGCAGCGTTGACCCCGGATTTGCCGACGCGAATCATGTGCAGACTCTGCGCATCGCGATTCCACAGCAGCTTATTGCGGACGCGCAGACGGCCACGCGCGTCGAGAACAGCATTGTCAATAAGCTGGCAGCCATTCCCGGCGTG
>DATIMA010000024.1:0-31379 GCA_035475915.1 Bryobacteraceae bacterium | reverse complement strand
AAGCGCGGCGCGCAGCCGGGCTCGCCAGACTTCGCGCGAGCCATCGCCGCAGGCGAGCGAGCCGTTCAGTTGAAACCCGATTTCAATCTGGCGCGGGACGTTCTGAGCAGGCTGTACCTGGAATCCGGAAAGACGCAGTTGGCGATTGAGCAATGCCGCCGCGCGCTCGCCATTGATCCGAAGGACGAGACCGCATTGTACCGGCTGATCCGCGCTTTAAAGGCTTCCGGAACCAAATCTGATTCGAGCGAAATCCCAGCACTGTTGAGGCGGCTGGCAGACGCGCGCCGCCTGGCGCAGAAGCGAGAAGGCGAAGCCAGCAGATACCGTCTGGTCGAGGAGATGCCGTCCGCTTCGCCCGGCGCTCACACCAATTAGCAGAACCTGCTGTCCCCTAGATTCCTCAGAAATTGAGCAAAAATGAACTTGCAAGCCGGTTACAGTTCTGGACATAGTAGGGGTCACACGATAAGGGGGTCCCGGTTTGCAGCAGGGGTACGGAATCATCGGACACGTCACCGGCGGATGGTCTATCAGCGGCACAACCATCGTTCAAAGCGGGTATCCATTCACCGTTTATACAAGCGAAGCCTTCGCGCCCGTGAGCAACTCCGCCGGTCAGTTCGTAGCGTTTGCTCCAGGCAGCGGCGACTACAATGCCGACGGCGATAATTACGATTTTCCCGACGTCAACAGCTACAAGCAATCCCCAGCCGGCAGGCATTCTTGAACGGCCTTTTCCCGGCTTCGAATTTTCCCGCGCCCGCATTCGGGACTGAAGGAAATGAGAAATCAAATCTCTTCCGCAATCCGATGTTCTTCCAGACGGACGCCAGCCTGTTCAAAGACACCGCCATTTCAGAGCGCGTGAAGTTGCAGATTCGTTTCGATTTCTTCAATCTGTTCAACCGGGAGAACTTGTATAACGTCGACTCGAATCTTTCGAGCGGCACATTTGGTAAAGCAACCAGCCAGTACAATCCACGCTGGATTCAGTTGGGCGCGAATCTGACTTTCTGAAGAGGCTTTCGCGGTAACACTACCCCAATCGACCGCTATAATGGAGACCGTTGCCGGAGTCGCCCCCAGTTGTCATTGCAAAACAACTTATTGGAAATGGAGCGAACCCGGGAAGCATACTGGCTCCGCTATCCACAAACCTCACCGGTCAAGCTACGCTGGCGGGCAATAACTGTACGCCATTGCTTTCATGTACTGCCGAGCGAATCCATCCTGGAATTGGGTGCGGGCACCGGACTGTGGACTGAACATCTATCGGCAGTCTTTTCGGCCGAGAATCCCATCACGGGCGCTGTCTTCAACGAAGACATGGTCCTTATCGCGGCGAACAAGCGCTTGCCCAATACGACCTTCGTTCGAGTCGGTGACCTGGGGAAGGACTTACCGCAAGAGAGCTTCGATTACGTAGTTGGCACGGCGATTCTCTGCCATGACCTCTACGCGCAAAATCTCAGCGCGATCTACCACCTCCTCAAACCCGGTGGGCAATTCCTCTTTTTCGAAGCAAACTTCTGGAATCCGCAAGTATTTGCGAAGAGCATCGTCCGCCCGCTGGGCAAGTGGGCCGGAAACGCCGATTGCCAGGTTGGAATGCGCAAGTACGAACTATTACGGGTAGCTTCGCATCAGGGGTTTTCGCATGTGGACGTCATACCGTATGACATTGTTCATCCGCTCACGCCAAGAACTTTGATCAAGTGGGTGCGCTCCCTGGCCTTTCTGCTGGAGCATGTACCGGTAATACGCGAAATCTGCGGGACGCTTTACATTTGGGCGAAAAAACCCGGGGATGAAGAGGAGCGAAGGCCCAAAGTTTCCTTGGATAGGCATGAATTGCTCTATGGGTCGACTTCTATCGTTGTTCCCTGTCACAACGAGGAGATGAATATACAGCCTTTGGTGACTGCTCTCCTTCATATGTACGGAAGGTATATACACGAAATCATACTCGTAAATGATGGCAGCACCGATCAAACGCCCGACGTGGCGCGGATGATGCAAGCTTACGATGCGCGTGTGAAACTGATTAACCGCAAGCCGCCCAACGGGGTGGGTCGTGCCCTGCGAGAGGGCTATGCGGCCGCAAGGGGCCGATACATTCTCACGATGGATTGCGATTTTTTGCAGATCGTGCCCGAACTGCGCGACCTATTCGATGTGATCGCGGCGGGCCATGACGGAGCGATTGGGAGCCGCTTCTCATACGAGTCCGTGCTGATCAACTACCCCCTGATGAAGATCCTTTGCAATCGTGGCTTTCATATATTAGTAAATTTGCTTTTCAGGAGACGGGTGCGGGATATCTCAAATAATCTAAAGCTATTCCGGGCGGACATACTGAAGAACTTGACTATCGAGGAGGATCACTTCGCGGCTAACGTCGAGACAGGACTCAAACCGGTTATCGCGGGCTACGACATTCAAGAGGTGCCAATTTCCTGGATTAACAGGACAGTGGACATGGGTCAATCCTCTTTCAACCTGATCAAAGTTGCGCCTCGATACTTGTCTGCGCTTGGAAGGGTTATCAAAACTTCGAGGACAAAGAAATCGGAGCTTCCCAGCACCGTCTCAAGCAATGCAGACGACTAATCTGAAACTGGCAAGTTGACGCGTTCTGCCGATCTCGCCCGTTACGTCTTCACCGCACTAATCTCAAAATTGCAGTTCTATACATGAACGACAAACATTTGCAAGCGTGTACGTCCAAGCTGGAAAAAGCTCTTGCCATCGTGGAGCGAAGGGCGTTCTGGGCCGTTGGATTCTGGACAATATTCTATTTTGTCCTCGCGTTTTATCTGGCTCGCGAAAAGCCCTTCTGGAACGATGAGTTGTTTACTTTCTATATTTCACGGCTGCCGGGTCTTTCCGATGTCTGGAGGGCTTTGCTCACCGGAGCAGAACAGCTTCCCCCTTTTTTCTTTGTAATCACAAGGGCCTCAACTGCATTTTTGGGATCCGGCCATATCGCTTTCCGTTTGCCGGAAATGCTTGGCTTCTGGTTGATGAGCGTCAGTGTTTTCCAGTTTGTGCGCGTCAGGCTATCCGTGACCTACGGCCTCATCGCGATGACTTTCCCGCTGGTCACGGCAGCCTTTGATTATGCCTATGAAGCACGGCCGTACGGCCTCGTACTGGGCTTCTGTGCCCTCGCCCTCTGTTGCTGGCAGGCCTCAGCGAGATGCGGCCGGCGCGCGCTACCGCTGCTGGGGCTTGCGTTGAGCGCGGCGGCAGCGATGTCCTGCCACTATTACGCGTTCCTCGGTCTTTCGGCGATTTTGCTGGGGGAATCTGTCCGCTCATTCAACAGGAAAAAGCTCGATTTGAGCGTTTGGATTGCGTTCGGAGCCGGCTTCATACCGTTGATTTTCTTTTTGCCGTTGATCGAAGCGGCTCGTTCTTACTCTGGAGCGTTTTGGGCTAAGCCCAAATGGACTAACACATTGGGCTTCTACAACACCCTTCTCATGCCCACAGGAGTTACGCTGTTCATGCTGCTGATTGCGTTGGGCGTGCATGCCATGACCCACTCTCCGCAGGTGTCACATCGCGCTGACATTCGTAGCAAGATTCCTGCTTATGAGATCGCGGCCGTTTTTTGGCTCTCGTTGATTCCGACGGCTGGTGTTGTGCTCGCTGAAGGCTTTACCGGTGCATTCAACTTTCGTTACGCGCTTCCAGCCGTGATTGGGTTAAGCATCCTGGTCTCCTGGAGCGCATCTGCGATCGCACGCCACCGGACCGACATTGGCTCGTTCTTGCTCGTGATCCTCCTGGCCTTGTCCCTGGCGAACGAAGCGAGGTCGTATCTGGTAGTAAAGGGCGACCTGAACGCCCGGGCCAGCGCCTATCAGTTTCTCAGCACTGAAGCTGCGGGGCCGCCACTCGTTGTTGTTGATCCTCACCTTTTTTTTGAGCTATCTCACGACGCCGCTCAGCGGAAGCCGGCTCTGAATTTCATTTATCTTGCCGATGTAAGTCTGGCATTGAAGTACACGAATACCGATACTGTCGACCGTGGGTTACTCGCGCTGAAACAATGGGCCCCTCTGGATGTGCAAAACTTTGATCGGTTTTGCGTATCCCACGATACATTCCTGGTGTACGGCTATCCTGGCCCGTTTGAATGGGTAGCGGAAGATCTGATTGCAGGGGGCTGGAAACTCATCGTAAAGGGTCGAAATGGGAGTGAGTTGCTATATCTCGTCAAACGGCAGCGCGATTAGCAAGAACTGATGGATCGCTTGCCTCACTGGAATTGGCGTTTCTATTGTGAGATCGCAGGTAATCGAGTTGCTCCGCCACCAAATCGAGGAAGTAGAAGAGCACGCGGGTAGAGATCAAGATGGCGGCAAGCAGAAAAAAGAACGACATCGTGATGAAGCGTGACCAATGCTCGTAGGCTTGATGACTGGTTGCGCGCGCAACCAGATTCGGACCAACCAATAACGCTCCACCCAGAATCAGCAGGAGAGGCGCAGCCCAATAGATCCGGCTTAATATTAACCGGTCGATCCAATCTGCTCGAGCGTAGCTGCTCCTTCCTGAAATCGCGATTTGCACAACCCGCCTCGTCAGGAGCGCTGCAGAAAACATCAGGAAAGCGATGGTAGCCGTTAGGTGACCCAGGATGAAGCGGTAAAGCATCCACCCCTCAACGTTGCGAGCACTCCAATAATGCGCAACCGGCGTCGCCATAAGAGCAACAGCAACCATAAGAGATCCGACGCCCGCGAATCCAAACAACCTCGCCGGGTGATACAGGAATGCCGTTTCGAAAATAATGCGAAGAAAGCGGAGGCCATCGTGAAACACGCGAAGTTTCGATCGGCCTTCCCTTTCGTAATACGGCATATCGATCTCGAGCAACTTCAATTCGCCGCCCGCACCCAGCATGGCCCTGGCGCTCATTGCAGGTGTAAAATGGAGGCCGCTCGGAAGCGGAAGAAGCTTTTGATACGCTTCTCTGCGAATAACGCGCATCCCGCTCGCCGTGTCACGAACTCGCTGTTTCGAAAGCAGTGTCAACAGCCATGCAAACAGATAATTACCAGCTCTTCGGATCGCGGGCATGTGAGCTCGTCTGTTTAAGCGGCACCCGAGCACAAGATCCGCATTCTCCCTGGAGAGTGCATTGCAGAGATTCGCAAAAAATCTGGGATCACATGTTCCATCCGCATCCAGGAAGCCCAGAAGTTCCGCGTTTGTACTCTTCCAGGCTTCCTTTATCGCCGCACCGTATCCCTGGTTCCGTTCAAAAATAATTAGGCGAATCCGGTCCGCATAGCGACGTGCAAGTTCGACAGTCCGATCTGTGGAGCCATCGCTTATGACTGTAACTTCCACATGGGTAACAGGAGAATTTTCTATGATGAACCGGCGAGCATCAAGCGTCCGCTTGATAATGCCTTCAATGCTATTCTCCTCGTTGAGGGCCGGTATGGCGATGAGTAGCCTGATTTGCGGTCTCACGTAAGTATCTATTCGGCACTGGCAAAGGGGAACTTTATCGACGCCCGTAACAATACCAGCAGCCGTGGGTCCCCTTCCGCTGCTCCAGCGCCAACATGCCCTAGTCGAAGCATACCAATCGTTGAGGGCCTATAGAGAAGAATGAGCGGCGCTCTCCCGGACATGCTCAGTTTCGAGTCGTGGCTTGCGAGCCGCTACTTTTGCCTCGTGCTAGAGGGTATTCTTGCGTTACTCCTTTTAGCGCTCGCCTTCACGGTTCCGAGTGTCGGCAGACAGTGGTTCGATTTCGCCGAACGCGTCCTGCGGCGAATCGCTCGAAGGCCATGGCGGGCTACTCTAGTCGTCATATTCGTTGCAGCGGCCGGGCGAGCGGTTCTCCTGCCATGGGTTCCCGTTCCCCGGCCCTGGATGCACGACGAGTTCAGTTATTTGCTGGCGGGTGAGACCTATGCCGCGGCGCGCATTACGAACAAGCCCTCTCCGATGTGGCGGCACTTTGAAAGCATTCATATTCTGCAGCAGCCCACGTACATGTCGATGTACCCGCCCGCACAAGGCCTTTTTCTTGCCTTGGGTCAGCGATTGGCGGGACAGCCATGGATCGGAGTCTTGATCAGCGCCGCTGCCATGTCTGGCGCAATCTGCTGGATGCTGCAGGGATGGTTGCCGACGCGTTGGGCGCTGGTAGGAGGTCTGCTGACGGCCGTGCGTTGGGGGTTCTTCAGTTACTGGGTGAATAGCTACTGGGGGGGCGCTGTGCCCGCTTTCGGAGGGGCACTGGTTGCGGGTAGTCTGCCGCGGCTGTTGCGCCGGAGCCGGATACGCGATTCCGTAACGCTTGGCTTAGGATTGGCCGTTCTGGCGAATAGCCGCCCATACGAAGGACTTATCTTTAGCGCAGCGGCAGTTCTCGTATTTCTTGTCTGGACTGTGAAGCACAACCTATTGAGAAGAGTTACAAAGCCAAGCATCGTAACAGCGCTGGGCGTCGTGCTCGGCATCACAGCCGCGGGAATGCTCTACTACAACTGGCGTGTCACCGGAGCAGCTTTGAAGCTCCCTTACATGGCAGATCGTGAGCAATACGCAATCGCTCCAATGTTTCTCTGGCGCGGCTTGCGGCCCGAGCCGGGATATCGTACCGCATCGCTACGCCGTGTGTACGAGGCGGAAGTGGAGCTGTATAAAAGAGACCGATCGGCGGCAGGTCTTCCGGAGATCTTCAGGAAGCTAAAAGATTTTTGGATTTTCTATTTCGGACCGCTGCTAACTATTCCAATTGCTGTCTCACTCTGGCGACCGCAACTTATCAAAAATCGACGGACGCAATACTTCCTATTTATTCTCGCAGTGATTACTGGCGCATTACTGGTTGAGGTATGGTTCTATCCACATTATGCGGCGCCCGCCACGGCCATAATTATCGCTCTCATTCTGCAGGGCATGCGCAGGCTTCGCGATTGGCAATGGAAAGGCAGGCAAACGGGGTTGTTCCTGGCTCGGGCGATTCCGTCCGCCTGCCTGCTTCTAGGTCTGATACCGGTTACGGCCGCCGCGCTGGGATTGGAGCTAAGTTATTGGCCTCTGCAATGGTATGGGGGCAGCCCCGATGTAGTTCAGCCGGCGAGTCTCACCGCGCCGGTTACTCGGGATCATAAAAGAGCGCTGATCTTCGTCAGATATACCCCAACGCACGATGTCGGCGAGGAGTGGGTCTATAACGCAGCCGATATTGATAACGCGCCAGTCGTGTGGGCGCGGGAGTTAGGCCGTTCGCAAGACGCGGCGCTCATTCGTTACTTTCCCCATCGCACCGTGTGGCTTTTCGAACCGGACAGGCGTCCCTGGACGCTGCGTCCGTACACCCCGAGATCAGAACCGCAGCGACCGGCCTCGCGTGCTCCCCGGTAGGACCTGCTTCTCTGTTGAGTTCAAGCCAATTCTCTGATAAATATCGAACTCACGGTGCGGTGAGAGATACACCAGACGCCATTTATGTGGAGAACCGCGCACTAGCCCGGGAAAGCTTCTGTTGAAGTCATCTTCCATAAGGAGTTGGTCAAGCACGGCATAGCTGGCGGGTACGCTATCGATCAGTCTTTGCGCCTTCGCCCAATCGGGCTCTAGAGGGGGCATTACAGTCTTTAATCCCGTCTTCAAATAGACCCACTGCGGCATCGATACCGCGACAATGGCATTCGGATCCGCATGGGCCACAAGCCACTCCATCCCCGCTTGGGATGCGGAGGCTTCTGTCGGGTAGTGAAAGAGCGTGTACTCTCTCTCGACGCCCTTTGCATCCACATAGATAGCCTTATTACGAAAGTTCCGGTATCCGACAATGCAGGAAAGCGCCGATTCGCAAACAATAAATAAGGCCGTGGAGACGGTTAGGATGGATGTAACTCTGCGCACACGGACCGGCCAGCGACCTGAGGTCCTCTTGATGTTTAGCAAGAACGAAAAAAATACAATCAAGAGAAATGGCTCTACCGGTGCTAAATAGCGTGGAAACTGATCTATCCAGGTAGTCGTACAAATGGCCGCAATGGTAAGCAGCAGGTAAACAGGAATGAACCAATCCCACCGCCGTATCTGCCATGCGATTCCGGCGAAAACGATCAAGCCAAGATACACAAGCACAATTTGAAACGACCACGATGGAAGAGCGAGCGGATGTATCCACCGGTTCACTCTAGCTACGTGCCCTTCTCCGAAACCCTTTTTCGCCGATACGGCTTCCCCGACGGTCCGCGGCATTTCCACGAAATTGCCGATGAACCGAACGAGCAAATCTCGTCCGTTGGCCAAACCCTGTTCAGGCTGGAACGGTGATTTCAGGGAAACGTTAGCAGCATAACTTACGTTATAGAACATCGAAGGGTCGCGCTGATATGCGTAATAAGGGTGTTTATAGAGATCGCTTGATTCAACCGAGCGGATGTAAGATTGCCAGAGGAGTACCGGAACCAGGGCTACCGCTGCTCGGACGACTGCTTGCCGGTAGTGTTTCCGAAGTACCGCGTCCGCGATCCAAGCCAACAACAATGCAATACCGACTGATCGTAATAGATAAGATGCGACTGCTGCGAAGGGAGCAGCCAGGCGAGTGAGAGCTCCCTGGTTCTTTTTGAAATAGAAATAACCAAATGCAGTAGAGCTTACCGCAAATGGAAGTTCCGCGAAGGCCAGCGTTGAAACAAAATACATCTCGTAATTCAACAGGCACGCTGCTGCGAGTAAGAACGAATAGCGCCGCGAAAGGAACTGCCGCCCTAGCAGAAATGCGAATAGGACATACAAGAAAGAAAGAACGACCCAGGAATGCCGTAGCCACATTCCTACCACTGCGGGCTGGTTCGTCCGAAGGACCATTTCTTCGGCCGCAATAATAGCCGGCAGACCAGGCGGATATTGTATCGCCCGGATCTCGCCCGGTTCATTGAGCAACCGGTATCCCTTGCTCTCCGCCAGCGACGTGCCGAGAATGTAGTACACACCAGCATCCCATCGCAGGTCAATTGGACCGCGATAACGCGGGATCCAGCTTACGATCAAGAGGAGGGAAAGAGCAAAGAGGCACAACACGTCTCCGCCCCATCTGGCCGCTTGTTCGTGCCGGGACGGAACGGCACTAATCGCAACCGACTGCTCCTGATTCGCCTTCATTTGATCATGGAATGACGCGGTTGTTCACACGGTAACACGCGCAAACGATAAGGCAGCCCGCGTTATTGGGTCGAACGCCCGGAGCATAACGCCGGCAATCCGCTTCGGCCCGTGAGAACGGTATCCGGAATCAATTTTCCAATCCGAGATTTCACACCACTCGCCCCCACACTTCTTCTGTAACTCAAATCCCCGGTTCGGATGAAGTTCGACATTGAGAGCCCTCGCTTTTTCACTCTTACTCCTTTCGTATTCTGTCGCTTACGCTGATGGCGGCGGTACAGGCCTGACCGGCCGATATTTTGACGATGTTGCATCAGGAGGCCACCTGCAGGGAACGCCCGCCGCCACTCGGATAGACCGCAACATCAGCTTTGACTTCGTTAGCACGCCACCTCCTGGTCTACCAAGGACCACCGGCTTTTCCGTTCAGTGGACGGGCAAGGTCCAGCCGCGGTACTCGGAGAATTACATGTTCATGACTTATTCGGACGACGGCGTGAGAGTTCTGGTGAACAACCAACTGCTGATTAACAACTGGACATCCCACGCGGGCGCCTGGAACTGGAACTGGATTCAGCTCCAGGCGGGTCAGTTGTACGACATCGAAATCGACTATTTCCAAGGATCTGGTGCTGCGCAAATCCAGCTATGGTGGCAGAGTCCAACCCAAACCAAAGAAATCATTCCCACGACTCAGTTATACAGTCGAACCGATCTGCTTAACGGAAGCACCACTTATTATATAAGCCCGTTGGGAAACGACAGCAACTCCGGTTTGACAGTCAACCAGGCCTGGCAAACGATTTCACACGTTAACCAACAAACATTTCAACCTGGGGATAGAATTCTCTTCCAACGCGCTGGACGCTATCCGGGAAGTCTTCAGCCACAGGGCTCAGGCTCCGTCGGCTCTCCCATCAGCATTAGTGCTTATGGAACAGGATCTGCGCCAATTATCGACGGTACAAGCTATGAAGAGGCCATCAAGCTATTTAATCAACAGTACTGGAGTATCGACTCGCTTGAGGTGACAGGTGGCAATAGATTTGGCATTTGGGTCAGTGGAGACGTCTCCAATCAAATTCTGCACTACTTTCGATTGACGAATTTGGTTGTACACGATATGTATGGATCCCCTCGCTGGGATAGCGGTTTGGTGATGTTTGCTCCTTTGGGCGATCACTTAACATTTGATGATGTGGTGATCGACGGGATTACAGCCTACAATACGAATCTTTGGTATGGAATTCACGTTGGGTTCAACCTTTGGCACGGGTATCCTACGCAGCCTCCCCGGACGACAAACGTCACAGTTCGGAATTCAACGGTTCATGATGTGTACGGCGATGGCATTACGGCCGCGCAAGCACAAAACGTTCTGATTGAGAAGAATGTTGTATTCAATACCGGACTTGCCCCCGCCGGAATTAGCTACACACCGAACGGCATATGGACTTGGCAGTGCGACCACACTATTGTCCAATACAATGAAGGCTATGCCACGCATTCTTATTCCTATGATGGCGGAGTTTTCGATATCGACTGGGGCTCCACAAACACCATCATTCAGTACAACTATGCGCATAATGCTCAGGGATATTGCATCGCGGTTATGGGCGCTCACAATGTGACCACGACTAACAGTATTGTTCGGTTCAACATCTGCGCGAATAATGCGCGTAATGCGGGAACGGCCCCGAACCAGGGCGATATTTTTATAACCACCTTCGATGGTGGGAGCTTAGATGGCGTTCAGATTTATAACAATACGGCGTATTGGAATCCGGCGGCTAATGCAGGCTGGGTTAGGGGCCGTGGCGTTTCGATGGTTGGAACCTCTCCGCGATTTATCGTTAACAATATTGTGTATTCGAATAGCCCGACCATGATCGACACCGATGCCTCGATCGCCTTGGACCACAATCAGTACTGGCTGGCAGCGACTGGAACGCCGGTTTGGAAATACGGATCCATACAGGCGGGGAGTATTGGCGCTCTCAGGACAGCAACTGGCCAGGAACAGAACGGAAGTTTTTCCGATCCACAAATGAACTCGCCGACTTACAGTGCGGCGGGCAGACCTTCAGTTCAGTTCACCCTCTTGCCGGGATCTTCGGCGATTGGCACGGGGTCTGCATGGGCAGGGATGGCCTCATCGGACTTTTTTGGGAACGCGATACCCGCGGCTGGAACACCCGATAAGGGCGCATACTATCTCATGGCAAATAGCAGCGTACCGCAGGTTCCGAGCTCGTGGGTAAATGTGATATCGAAAAACAGCGGAAAGTGTCTGGACGTTACCGGATATTCGACTGCCATTGGGGCAGCCCTTCAGCAGTGGACATGCCTTAACGGGACGAATCAGAAGTTTCTATTCACGCCTGTCCAGGGTGGCTACGAAATTACGGCCCAAAACAGCAGGCAGCAGCTCGAGGTTCAGGGAGGGCCGACCGCCACCCAAAACGGAGTTCTCATCGTCCAGTCGCCGTTCTTGGGAGACTCAAGCGAAATTTGGACGGTTCAGCCCACTTCCGACGGCTTCTTTTCCATTATTCCGCTGAGTAGTGGGAAGTGCATGGACGTGCGGGGCATATCGCTCAGCAATGGCGCCCCCATCCAGCAGTGGACCTGTACCGGCGGTGCTAATCAGAAATGGAAGCTCGTTCCGGTTCTTTAGTCGCTCTAGATAAATTCTGCGAAACCTCTGATTGTAAGCGGCTCCTAATACTCAATATGAAGGTGCATCTCTCGTTGGGTTGTGGGCAACTGCACCGCTTCGAGCCTGGGGTCGATTTTTGTCCAGGGATGCCCGTTTAGCGTAACCGACCGTATCTTGCCGGTGGGCGTGCGAATCACCATCCAGTTGGTCCTTGCCGGGTTTCTGGAAGGTAACATCACCGTCGCCTCCACGGTGTTCCGCTCCGCGCCTGGATGCATCTCGTAACTCACCGGGCCGAAAAAAGTTTGCGCATCCGTCACGTGGATGCCCTCTTGCGAGGCTAACCAGCGGCGCGGCGTTCCCGCTGCGAGCCATAGCGTGTCCCTATCCTCCAGCACCAGTGCATCCCGCACGCGATTCACGAAGCGCGCCTCATCAGAAGACTTGTAGAACGGCCCGCTCGGGTGATGCCACTGGTGAAACTCTTCGGTGAAGACATTTACATTCGGATACAGACAGGCCACGTAATCGTTATACAAGTTCCGAATGGCCGCCGCAGCTTCGTGCCGCTTCAGGTAGACCGGGATGGGATTGATGAGATTCGCCTGAAAGACCATTCCGCCCTGGCTGAACCAGTACCCGTCGTCCGTCATGCCATGGATATTCATTCCCATGCCGCTTGAGAGCGTTTCATTGTCTTCCCAGTCATTCAGAACCCAGTCCGCTATCGGCTCGTCTGGATTGAAGACCCCCAGAATCAGGAGCAGCACTGCGCCGCTGAGAGTGTCACGGTCCGCTCCCAGCCGCAATAGTGGTTTGATTTCGGGCCCACCATACCGCTTGTAGTAATTCATCTCGGACCGGCCGAACAGTCGGAAGCGGCGGGTAGGGACGGTGGGAACGTAAGGTTCATAGACGCCGTCCTGCATGCGCGCTACCGGAGCTGCCCTGGAGGCACGCAGCACGGCCTGGCGCAGATCTGCCCGGTATGCGTCCGCTTGCTGTTTCACGGCCGCGGCTTCCGGCCGGCCCAAATCCGCCAGCGCTTGCGCAGTCAGGTCCATTCCCGCCCAAGCAAACGCGTTGATAGAGAACCAGTTTGCCCAATCGACGTTATCTTCCAGTTGCGAGGCCGGAAGCAAACCGAACTCTCTTACCTTGGCTCCATGCTCGTCATAGCGTTTTGTGACAGCGCGCTGATCTACAATCCACTGAATTGCCTTTTGCAGGTGCGGCCAAGCCGCAGAGAACCACTGGGCATCGCGCGTATAAAGATAATGCTGCGCGGCGGTCCAGAGCACCGTGCCATGGTCAAGTCCGTAGCCATTGGCGGTGTAATCGTCATTGTCCGATACCTTCACACCATGAAAAATGCCGGCCGTCGAGCCCCTGTGGTTTCCCGGGAAATCCTTGCTCCCTTGGAGCTTGAGCATCGGTTCCAGATACGCTGCCGCGGTCCCGGCTTGCCCTAAAGCATCCAGCAGGAGTAACTGGTAACAGGACTCATTTTCATAGACATCGTAGATGTAACTTGCGGCGGGAAGCATGACAAGGCCAGACTTCGGATCTTTAGTCGCTGTGATGTGAATGTGTGTAACGGTCGACCGCAGCATCTGGTTGAATTTCGGCTCCGGTACGGAGAACCTGGCGGCGGCGTCTACAATTTTCCGCCAGTAGCCAACCACGCGGGCTCTTTCCGATTCATAATGGAGGCCGTGCAAGTCGCGGGCATCCCGATCGTCAAGATCGGAAACAGCGGGCAACTTGATAACCAGAGCACGCTTTTGACCCCCGGGAATTTCGAACGCGATTCGCACGGCATGACCGGAGCCGGGAGAGACCCGTGCAATGCCGCTGGTCGAGCCCTCTGGCATTTCGAACTCCGCGCGAAGGGCATTACCAGCTAGCAAGGCATTTCCGTTCAGCCGGAGCGGCTCACCCGGTTCTGTCGACAACCACACCACTGCCTGCTTCGGTTCCGGAGAACGATTTTCGGCTCTAAGCTGCAGCATAAGAATAGCGGGCGTTTGCTCGTTACGCGCCGGATCTTCGGGCGAAAGCGGCCCGCGCAGCAAGGTCGCGAAGGCTTCTTCGGTGTATGAGATGCCTTCGCTTTCCCAGCTTTGAGATGGGACTGGAAAATAGCCGTCCAAGGGATGCATTGCCACCCGATGATCCTGGCGATAATAGGGCTTCGTTCCCGTACCGAACCGCCATGTCAGGCGGTCTCCGGGCCAGTTCAGCCGCTTCAACTCGGCAGGCTTTGCTTTCAATCCCGACTTGCTGATATAAACACTTCCGCCAAGTTCAAAAGCGAACTTCTGCCAACTCGTATCCACCGCGAGCGGCAAATAGAGAGGACCGCCCCATTCCCGGTTCCAGGGGTCCAGGGTAGGAATTTCGCGAGAAGCTCGCTCGTATGTTTGTTCCGGCTCTTCGGGAATACGTTCGCGAATCCGGCGTCGACGCGTGGCACTCTTTACTGACGATCCGCTCGTGTTTGTAACGCGGGCTTCGATGAACGGAACTATGATCGGGCCGTGCTCAAAGTCATCAACGCTGAACGAAAAGGTACGGTCCTGCGCGGTTTCGGCTACATTCTGCTCGCGCCGCTGCGCATGTACGGTGACTACGGTCACATCATTCGACCCAGGCAGTTTGGGCGTCGCCGCGATCAGATCAACCAGCAGAACCTTTTTCTGAGCTGAAGTGCGAAATCGCCAATGTCCATCAGATTCTACTCGATCCGCTGCGTCGAACCCGTTTGCCCGCACAGACCGGATGGCCCCGTTATACGCCGAGAACCAGCCGCTCCATTCCGAGCCCATCTCATTTCCGGTCCCGAGCTGAATTGCTATTTGCCTGGGCATCTCCTCCGTATCGGAATAGGCCTGAAGTTCGCGCACTCGCGCATGCCGCCCCGGGTACACCAGTCGAACCTTTAGTGTCCTGCGGTACGCCACGCCTGGCATGTGCCCGGCCCGCGGATTCTCCGCTTCAGAAAGTGGAGAGAAAACATAGCGGCATTCCCGCCCCTGGCGCGATTCGCGCACTTCCGCCCGCAGCCACTTGCCTTGCCAGGGATCGTCCATCGGATCTTCGATGGAAGGCATGTGCGGCGGATCGTAGGGCCAGTTCTTAAACCAGTATTCGACGCGAACACCTGTCTCTGCACGGCCGCTGTAATCCACCCGAATCTCTCGTATGTCGCGCTCTTCGTCCCAGATGAGCCCAATGCTTGAGGCATTATCGGAACTTTGTAGATCGGCGATGGACGCTTCGCTCTTATCGGTCCAGGCCGTCAAGTGGGCAAAAGGAGCCAAATCAAGATGCGCGGCCCAAGAACTCGAGGTCAGCAGAACGGCCCACAGGAGCCCTGGTTTAGCCAACGCGCGCAGCCGCATAGTTCCGATAGGCTTCGTCCAGCACTTCTACCACATGCGCGATCTGCTGCCCACTGCCGAATACTTTTGCGCCTGCGGCAAGTTGAAGCATACAACCTGGGTTCGCCGTCACAATCAGCGAAGCTTTGGTAGAACCTGCAAACTCCATCTTCTGCTGCAGAATCCGCATCGCCATATCATTCTGAACCAGATTGTAAATGCCGGCGCTGCCGCAGCACAGGTCCGCCATCGGCATCTCGCGAAACACCAGCCCGGGCACTGCTTTGAGTAGCTGCCGGGGCGCGTTCTTAATCTTCTGTCCGTGGGCCAGATGGCACGAATCCTGGTACGTCGCGATTACATCTACGACGCCCATATCGCGATTCAGTTCAATCGAAGCAAGAAACTCTGTCACGTCCTTCATGCGCGCGCGGAACTCCCGGGCTTTTGCGCAGTAGTCGGGATCATCCGCCAGCAGTTCGTCATATTCCTTAAGCGTCGATCCGCAGCCCGCTGCATTCGTGATAATTGCGTCGAAATCTTCCGTGAGCATCGCATCGATATTCTTACGCGCAAGCGCCTGCGCTTCGTTCCTCAATCCTGAATGCAGATGAAGCGCTCCGCAGCATCCCTGTGCTGCCGGAATCACCACCTCGCAGCCATTCTTCTGCAACACGCGAACCGTGGCTTCATTCAGCCGCGCGAATGCTACGTTGGCGATACAACCGGCCAGGAACCCCACCCGGTATCGCCGCTCACCTACAGGCGCGAAGGTCTTCCCGATTTTCGAATAGAAGAACGGTATCTCGGCAGCCGGTGAGAGCGCCTCGATGTTGCTGAGAGTACCAATAAGCTTCAGAACGCCGGTCGCACGGATCACCCGCTGCAGCCCGGAAGCTTGATACACGTATAGGCCTGTCCCCAGCACCTGAAGCGCGGTACGCGACGGCAAAACTTTATCGAAGGCGAGTTTCCTCAGTGACTGCTTCCACCAGGATCTTTTCCTTTGATTCTCAATCTGCGCTCGCGCGGCCTCGATCATCCGGCCGTACGGCACTCCCGATGGGCACGCCGTCTCACAACCGCGGCAGGCCAGGCAAAGCTCCAGGTGTTGAACGTAGGATTCTGTTATCTCCGCGCCGTTCGCAACTTGATTCATCTGATAAATCCGTCCGCGGGGTGAATCCATTTCCACGCCCAGTTCCCGGTATGTCGGGCAGGCGTTCAGGCACAACCCACAGTGGACACATTTATCGAGATCTGCTTGAGCGGGCCCTTCGGCTCGTTTACTCACCGCGAGATCGCTAGATGCGGCCATACAATCGCAAGCGATTTAGAGAGTTATTTGGATCAAACATCTGCTTGACTCTCTTCATCATGGCAAAGGCATTTGCCCCGCCCGATCGCGACGGCGCGACCCAGAGTTCCTTGTCAGCCCGAATCTCATCCGGCGCGTACTCCACGACGATTCCCCAGTCATGCTCCACGGCCGCTCTCCGCAGCGCGGCCACGCCTTGCCAGGAACTCAGGTAAGCATACGTAATTCCCGAAGCCGCCCGGGCAATCGCGGCGCCGGATACCAGCCGCAGCACGGTCCGCACATCGCTGAGCGGCGTCGAGATGCGAAGCACCACTCCGCCTCGCTGCCGCGCCAGGTAATCGGGGGTATATTCGCGAACTTGCGCCCAAAAGTCATTCTCGTCCGTGCCGGTCAGGCGATCACTGCCGACGAGTTCCCGCGCGTATCTTTCAAGTACTCTCCGGTTTCCTGCGGCACGCAGTGCGAGCAGATGGCCACGGCGTCCGAGCCGGGTCGAAGCCGCCGGAGATATCAGATCCAGCGCCATGGGCCGAAGAACACCGCGCATAATGGCATCCCGCTTTTCGATCGCCGGATCGAGATCGGCGGATGAGAATACAAACGTCTCAGTCTCCTCCGGCAGCGGGTGAAGCCTCAGGTTCACGCTGGTAATTACCGCCAGCGTTCCAAAACTTCCCGCCAGCAGCTTGCCCATATCAAGGCCCGCCACGTTTTTCACCACCATGCCGCCGGTGCTGACAATTTTGCCTTCCAGCGTCGCAAACTTCATCCCGATCACCAGATCCCGCACAGCGCCGAAACTGCGGCGCATCGGCCCGCTAGAGTTGCTGGCAATCACTCCCCCAATCGACGCTTGCTGGCAGAACGGCGGGTCCAGAGCTACCATCTGCCGGTTGCGGCTCAGAAGCTGTTGCAGCGATTCAAAGCGCATACCGGCTTCAATGCTCACCGTCAAATCATTCGGCTCATACTGCAGAATCCGGTTGAGGCCCGCCGTCGATATCGTCACATCCGATGGCAAAATCGGCCCCGCCATCAGCCGCTTGCTGTTGTTCCCGATTAGCGTGATGGTTTTACCGGTTGAAGCGGCGTCCTGAATTGTCTGCGCTAGGCGTTCCGCAGACGAGGGCGTGATTTGCGGCATGCCTCTCTATTTTCCATGTCGCAGCAGAGGCAGAGGACGGATGCTAACCTGACCAGAGACTCTGGAACGCTTGGGCACACCCCTATCTATCGGGCTTTCTGCCGATCTGGACGACAGCGCCTTACCGGGCGAACCACTATATGGACTTCGAATATTCATCGGAGCAAATTCAGCTTCGCAAATCAGTTCGCGATTTCGCGCAGGCGGAAATTGCGTTGCATGTTCTGGAATGGGATGAGAACCAAATCTTCCCGCTTGAGGTAATCAAGAAAGCCGGCGAGCTGGGAATGATGGGCGCCATCTTCCCGGAAGATCTCGGCGGAGCGGGCCTCGGCTACATCGAATACTCAATCATTATTGAGGAACTGGCGCGTGTCGACCCAAGCGTTGCGCTCATCGTTGCCGCCCACAATTCGCTCTGCACGAATCACATTTACCTGGCCGGCAGCAGTGATCAGCGCAAAAGATATATTCCAAAGCTGGCAACCGGTGAATGGATCGGCTGCTGGTCTTTAACGGAACCGGAAGCGGGCTCTGATGCTGCCGGAACCCGCACCACGGCGACGCTAAAGGATGGCGAATGGGTGATGAATGGCGGAAAAACGTTCACGACCAACGCGCAGTACGCCGATGTCTGTGTGGCAATGGCGGTTACCGATCGTTCCGCTTCGCAGCACGGGATTTCGGCATTCATTCTGGAGAAGGGTACGCCTGGATTTCGGGTAGGCAAGAAGGAAAATAAACTTGGCATGCGCGCCAGCGCCACAGGCGAAGTTCTGTTCAATGACTGCCGCCTACCTCAGTCGCAGCTTCTTGGAAAACAGGGAGAGGGTTTTGTCGATAGCCTTCGGATTCTGGACGGCGGCCGCATCTCCATCGCCGCGCTGGCTCTGGGCATAGCCCAAGGCGCATTCGACGCCGCTTTGAAATATTCCAAACATCGCAAGCAATTCGGGCGGTTCATCTCAGAGTTTCAGGCTATCCAGGACAAGCTGGCCGGCATGGCGACGGATATCGAGGCCGCGCGCTGGCTGGTGTACAGCGCCGGTGCGCGCAAGGACTCCGGAAAACGCGTTACCCGGGAGTCCGCCATGGCGAAACTCTTTGCCTCGGAGATGGCGGTCAAGGCTGCCGATCAGGCGCTCCAAATCCACGGTGGCTACGGGTTTATCAAAGACTATCCGGTCGAGAAGTTCTACCGCGATGTCAAACTCTGCACTATCGGCGAGGGCACCAGCGAAATCCAGCGGCTAGTGATTGCGCGCCAGTTGTTGAAAGAATAGAGGACGTTCTTCAGCGGTGGTGGGAAAACGCCAAAACCAGCAACCCCGCAAGAATCGCGCCGCCCGCGATGAACCACGGGCTTGTTGCCACTTCAGCGCCCACACTCTTCGCGCGCTCAACGCGCTCTGATAGTTCACCCAGGTTTTCGGTTATCTGATTGCCCGCGTCCAACAGTTCTTTGCCGGCATCGCGTAACTGCTTGATGTTGTCCACCGCTGATCGATTCGAATCGCTTTCCATATAGGTTAGATGCGCCCACCGAAGAAAAGCGATCAATGCGCCGCACGGGTTCGGGGGACATCTGGCGGCTTCCGGGTATTATGAAAATTCAGAAAAGCTGCCAACCCTCTCCGATCAATCCAAAAGAAACAGTTTGAGCGCACACATCTCAGTTGAGGAGCTTGAAAACCGGATTCTTTCCGGTGACTTGCGATCTCTCGCTCGCGCTGCCACTCTGGTTGAGAGCCAATCGGATACCGGGCGCGAAATCGTCGCCTCGATGTTCTCCCGGACAGGCCGCGCCATGATGATCGGCATCACGGGGCCGCCCGGCGCCGGCAAGAGCACCATTGTGGATCAGTTGGCAAAATTGCTGAGAAGCGAAGGCAAAACCGTGGGTATCATCGCGGTTGATCCCAGCAGTCCTTTTTCGCGGGGCGCAATCCTCGGCGACCGTATTCGCATGCTGGATCATCACACCGATCCCGGAGTCTTCATTCGCTCTATGGCGAGCCGGGGTAAACTCGGCGGCCTCGCACAAACCACTCTCGACATGGCTCTGCTGCTTGACGCCGCCGGCCGTGACGTCGTTCTAATCGAGACTGTCGGTGTCGGGCAAGATGAAGTGGAGATTGCGTGTCTGGCCGATGTCACTGTCCTGCTGCTGATGCCGGGCTCGGGCGACGATGTTCAGGCTCTCAAAGCCGGTATCATGGAAATCGCTGACGTATTCGTGATCAACAAGGCTGATTTTCCGGGCGCGGACCGTCTCGAGCAGGAAATCCGGGCCATGCAAAGCTTGGCCGATGATGCCGGAAAGGCAAATTCCGCGCCTGTACGTCGCGTCATTGCGACTGACGGGCACGGGGTGCCGGAGTTGCTCGCCGTAATTCGCACTCTATTCGAAGGGCGCGACCGCCGGGCCGCGGGCATTGAGACCTGGACCTTCCGTCTGCGCGAGATGCTCCGGGAAAACCTGCTTACCACGATACCCGAAGAGATGATTGAGCAGCACGCGAAACGAGTGGCCGGAAAGCTCGAGGATCCGTACACCGCCGTCGCCGCGCTGAAAGCGACTCTCAAATGAGTATAGAGATCGATCACTTGGGCATCGCGGTTCGGAGTATCGATGAATCGCTTCGCTTTTATCAACAATTACTCGGCATGGAGGTGACCGGCCGGGAAACGATGCCGGCTGAGCAGGTAAACGTCGCCATGCTCCCCGCCGGGCTTGGTTCCAATGCGCCCCGAATCGAACTGCTGGAAGCAGCCGGCGATACCTCAACGATCGCTCGATTCATCGAAAAGCGTGGACCGGGCTTGCATCACATTGCGCTTCGTGTCGATGATCTCGAACGAACCGCCAATCGTCTCTCCGCCGCGGGAGCGCGGCTCTTGAACGAGCCCCGCCAGGGAGCGGAAGGCCATACCTACGTATTCGTGCATCCCGCCTCAACCGGCGGCGTGCTCCTCGAACTGATCCAGAAGTAGCATGGCGGAACTAACCTTGAAACAAACAGCACAAATCGGCATCATCGGCGGCAGTGGCCTCTATTCCATGCCTGGTTTCGAAGCGCAGGAGGAAGTGCGCCTCGCCACGCCTTTCGGCGACCCGTCTGATGCCTACATCGTTGGCAAGCTCGAAGGCAAGACGGTTGCGTTCCTTTCCCGGCATGGCCGCGGGCATCGTTTCTCTCCCTCGGAACTGAATTTTCGCGCCAATATCTTTGGTATGAAAATGCTTGGCGTCGAGCGTATTCTTTCCCTCAGCGCAGTCGGTTCCCTAAAGCAGGAACACGCTCCTTTGGATTTCGTCATTCCCGATCAGTTTTTCGACAGGACCAACCGGCGCGTCTCCACCTTCTTCGGCGGAGGCATCGTCGCGCATATCAGTTTCGCCGACCCGATTTGTCCCCAGCTCGCAAAGTTCGCGCATGGCTGCGCTTCTGAAGTAAACATCAACAGCAAGCTCGGCGGGACCTATCTTTGCATGGAAGGTCCAGCCTTCTCGACTCGCGCCGAATCGAACCTGTACCGAAGCTGGGGAATGGACGTGATTGGAATGACCAATCTCACCGAAGCAAAGCTGGCCCGCGAAGCGGAAATTTGCTACGTGACCATTGCGATGGTGACTGATTACGATTGCTGGCACGAGCAGCACGCGGCCGTAACCGTTGATGAGATTATTCAAAATCTGACGAAAAACGCGGAGAATGCCTGCAAACTGGTCCGGCGCGCGGTCAAAGAAATGCCGGGCGAGCGCGCCTGCAAGTGCGGGTCCGCGCTGAAGCACGCGATCATTACGGACCGGTCCTCTATACCGCCCGAGACCAGGCAGAAGCTGGAGCTGCTGATTGGCAAGTATACCGGCTGCTGAACTGGCCCACGAGATCCTTGATGCTTGTTTGCGCGAGGGTACCTGGCCGGCCCGGGCTCTTGATGATCTTATCGAGCGCGCGCTCGATGAAGACGACCGGTTCCTGGCCATGGCCGCCACTCGCGCCCTGTTCGGAATCGTTATAGAACAATTGGGCGACCTGTTCGAACCGCATCTCTGCGACGTGTACGCCCGGCTGTTCTCGCATGTGATCTCGCGAGCGCTTCCTGAGCATGATGCCGGCGATCTGCTGGTTCGCTATCGTCGCGTTCGCCAGGTGCGGCGTTTTCCGGGCGGCGAGGTGAAAAGAGTCTTTGTTCTTTCGCGAGTTACTCTTGGCGCGGACATTGCCGTAACCAGTCTGGCGCTCGCTGCCGCGAAGCTGCGCTTTCCGGATGCGGAAATCTGCATGGTGGCGCCGGCCAAGAACGCGGAATTGTTCGCTGCCGACCCGCGCATCGTTCCCATCGCCATTATGTACGGGCGCTCCAGCCTGCTGCGCGACCGGCTTTTAGCCGCTGCCGAATTACAGGTCGCAGTCGACGAACTGGGCTCAATCGTTATCGATCCTGATTCCCGCCTCACGCAATTAGGGCTCATTCCCATCTGCGACGATTCACGTTATTTTTTCTTCGAAAGCCGCGCGTACGGAGGAGAGTTGCAGGCATCGCTTCCGCAACTCACCTCCGAATGGCTGACCGAAGTCTTCGATGTTGAACATCTGAGCACGTATGCCGCCCCGCTGAAACAGCAAAAAATCGCGGAGATTACGGTCAGTTGGGGAGTGGGTGAAAACGGAAACAAGCGCATCGACGATGAATTCGAATACCAGGTGCTTTCAGCCCTGCTCGATAGGGGGCAGCCCGTTCTGCTGGACCGCGGTGCGGGGGGCGAAGAAGCGAAGCGCGTGAGCGCGTTAGTAAACCGCCTGGGATCGCCTCCCAACCTCCACGTCCATGACGGCAGCTATGCTTCCTTCGCAAGTCATATCCTGCAGAGCCGGCTTTATGTCGGCTATGATTCCGCCGGCCAGCATGTCGCTGCCGCGGGGCAGGTGCCTCTGGTCTCTGTATTCAACGGCTACGCTTGCGATCGAATGCTGTCGCGCTGGCGGCCTGACGGGCACTCGGCCCATGTCGTTGCGGTTACCCCGGGTGATCCGCCTGCGGCCCTCGCGCAAACTCTGCAGGCTATTGCGGCGGCGGGGGAGGAGGAGGCGTCGGCAGCGTCCATGGATTAGAGCCCGATCCGCTCTTCTGCTCGCTCTTCGGACTGGTTGGGGTCGCAGGCTGCTCTTCTGTCTTGCTCGGGGGTAGCGGCGCTGGAGCCTTCGGGTCCATGTCGTACTTGATGCTGAATTCCGTTCCGAACTTCCGGTAATTCCGGAACTCAATCTCGTTCTTCGAACTCTGGCGGTCCGCACGCATATTGAGGCGCGCCACCAGAGGGACAACATACTGCTGGCCACTGATGTTTACTGCATCATAATCAAGAATCTCGGTTGCTTCGGTAACCGGAAAACTCTTCGGAATATCAACCGCGACAAACTTGATGCGATCGATTTCACCGGTATTCTCATCCGCGTAGACAAGACCCTTATAGGCGGTAATGATTCGCTGTTCATCCCCTGGCCCCGCGCTATAGGTAATTGACCAGCTTGAGTGGCCGCTATCGATGAAGTAGTTGAAGACGGCCATGCGCCGGCCCCGCAGCGTAGCCCAGTGATCCCATCCAAATTCGGCTTGGCTACGCGGCTCGAAAATCTCGCGCATCAGGCTTCCAAATTCACCCGTCGAAATCGCTCCGCCACCGTGCACCGGAACACCTTCCATGTTCGTTTCGACAAGCTGTCCATTGATGGAATAGACACTATACTTCTCTCGTCCTTCGTTGTAGCTGACCTTTGCCAGAATGTTTCCGAGACTTCGGTAATGATCGCTCGCATTGGGATCGATGTACCGCCGCGTTACTTGCACGCAGATAAAATTCGGCAGATTTTGCGTGTAGGACATCGCGTACTGCCGCATCAAGTCCAGAATCTTTTGCTGGCGAATGGAATCGGGCGGCGGAATCGGCGGCGCTTTTGAACTTAGCGTAACGGTTGCCGGACCAGTGGTGAGGCTGTTGTCCGGCGCGGTCGCGGGTGAATAGGTCGAATCGTGACCGGGCGGCTTCATGTTCGCCGTCTTGTCCCGCAGCTCTTTCAGTGCCTCCGCCGTCTTTGGCCCGGCACCCTGCGCCTCCAGATCCACAATCGTTTTGTCTGTGAGCTTTTCGGTGAGTTGCAGCTTCTTGACATACGCAGCTATTTGCTTGTCGGAGTGGTGCCCCAGGGCCAGCTCAGACCGGACAAAATCCGCCAACTGCTGCACGTTCATCTGCATCTGCGCTTGCAGCCCGATCGCAAAAGACACGACCAGCAGGGCAAGGCGGAACTTCATATTCAACATCATGACGTAACAGCGGCTATACAGGTTGCGGGCCGGCCCTAAAGCTTCTCCTCTTTATCCAACTGGATCGTTATGTTGCCGATGGGGAATCCCAGGTGCAGTTGAAGCTGCACCGGTAAATGTTCCGGGTCGTCCGTCATCCAGATGAACAACCGGCCTTTACGCTTATAAAGCACATTGTCAAACAGAAAGGCCTCGTAACGGATCGCGGAATAGTTCTTTCCGCCGACATTCACGTTCTCCTTCGCCTCGGCCTCTATTTTCGCGAAGACCAGCTTTTTGCCGTTTGTGACCGGCACGGTCATTGCCTTCCCGGGTTCGGGCGGCATCATACGCAGGGCCGCCAGCGCCCCGATCACCTCGTAAGTACACGGTGGAGCGTCGAATTCCTTCTTTGTAGTTACGCCCTTCGCCACGTCCTGCTCTTCGTAGCTCACCCGTTTGCGCGAGCTTTCGAAGGTTAACCGCGTCAGAATATGCTTCTTCCCCTCTTGGGCATCAAGCACCGCGCTCGAACCGCAAAATCGCTCACCGGTCGTGACCTTGTAAGTGTCAAATACCCGGTACAGGCGGCTCACCAGTCCCGCGCTCTGCAGGTTCAGATCTATGTTCCAGCCTTGGCGGCCATCGCGTGTCTGTTGCACGACTGCAGTCCCCGCATCTACAAGCCTCCATTCAACGTGATAGGTGAGCTTCTCCGGGCATGGGAAATCGGCTTTTTTGGACCGCTGTTGCGCGGGGATATTGGTGTTCAGCAACGTCCCGGCCAGGAAGAGAGCGCCCCCAACGCGGGAAACAGCAGAAAGCTTCATCAGGATTCACAAAGTTGCTTCGAGACGATCGGGCCATGTGAGCCCGGCTCACCCAAGTTTCGCAAATGACCTTCGCAGAAAATGGAATGAGCCGTTACGGCCATGACAATTCCTCCTCTGCCCAAGCCAGCGCTCCTGTTTGTGCTCACGTTTCTCGCCGCGATGCCGGGCCGGCCGCAATCGCCGGTTACGATCCGCGTAGCCGCCTCGCGGAAGATCGGTCCCCTGAAGCCCATCTGGGGCTATTTCGGCTACGACGAGCCGAACTATACGTACGCTCCCCACGGCCGTAAGCTCATTGACCAGCTCTCCGCTCTGAGTTACGCTCCGGTCTACATTCGGACCCACAACCTGCTGACCACCGGCAACGGCGTTCCAGCTTTGAAATGGGGATCGACGAACGCCTACACGGAAGACGCTTCGGGCCGGCCTGTCTACAACTGGACCATTATCGACAAGATTTTCGACACATATCTGGCCGCCGGCGCGAAACCCTTCGTTGAGATTGGCTTCATGCCGGAGGCCCTTTCTACACATCCCGAACCGTACCGTCATACCTGGCCCAAGGGAGGGATTGACACCGGCTGGGCTTACCCGCCGAATGATTACAAAAAATGGGATCGCCTGGTCTATGAGTGGGTGCGCCACTCCGTCGACAAGTACGGAAAGGCCGAGGTGGAATCTTGGTACTGGGAAGTTTGGAATGAGCCTGACATTATGTACTGGCACGGCTCGCCGCAGCAGTATGACGAACTATACGACCACACAGCAGCCGCGGTTAAACGAGCTCTGCCCACCGCTCGCGTAGGCGGCCCTGCCTCAACGGGGCCCGCCAGCCCTAAAGCCGCATCTTTTCTCCGGCAGTTTCTCCAGCACTGTGCAAACGGCAAGAACTACATTGGCGGCGGCACGGGCGCGCCGCTCGATTTCATTAGTTACCACGCCAAAGGCCGGCCGGAAATGCTAAATGGCCAGATCCGGATGGGCCTCTCCCAGCATTTGAGGGATGTTGCGTCCGGTATTCAGATCGTTTCGGAATTCCCGCAGTTCCGAACTCTGCCTGTCATCTTGAGCGAATCGGACCCGGAAGGATGCGCTGCCTGCTCCGCCCAGACTCATCCGCAAAATGCCTATCGCAACGGCACGCTCTACCCAGCCTATGAGGCCGAGGCACTGGACAAAATTCTGAAGCTTGCTGCCCTTCATCACACCAAGCTGGAAGGCATGCTTACGTGGGCCTTCGAATTTGAGAACCAGCCGTATTTCGCCGGGTTTCGCACGCTGGCAACCAATGGCATCGATAAGCCTGTGCTGAACGTCTTTCGCATGGCGGGCCTGCTGCGCGGCGAGCTGGTCAAAACGGAGAGCAGCGGCGCGATGCCGCTCGAAACTATTCTGAACAGCGGGGTTCGCCGGCAGCCCGACATCGATTCGCTCGCGGTCCGTTCTGAAAACCGCATCGCCGTTATGATTTGGAATTATCACGATGAAGCGCTCCAGGCGCAGCCGCGGCCGGTGGAGGTCGCCATCTCCGGCCTAGTCTCAGCCGGTAATCGTATTTTGCTGCAGCATTTCCGGATCGATCAAACTCATAGCAATTCCTATACGGCGTGGAAGAATATGGGATCGCCGCAGCATCCGTCGGCAGCACAATACGCAGCGCTCGAATCCGCGGGCCAGTTGCAAACTCTGGACTCTCCCCGCTGGCTCACAAACCAGAACGGCACGGTGACAATCCATTTCTCTCTGCCCCGTGAGGCGGTTTCATTGCTGGAGCTGAATTGGTGAACTGCTTGCTATGCCTTCCGCGCCGCTCCTGTCGATCCCCGCAGCACAAACTCCGGCTCCAGAACCAGCCGTCGCCGGCACGCTTCCGGCATAGGGGCAGGTTCGATCAAATCCTGCAGCATCAGTTGGCCAATCCGTTCACGCGGAATGTGCAATGTGGTTAACGGGGGATAGCAAACTTCGGCCAATTTGATATTGTCGAAACCCGTCACGGAGACATCCTGCGGTACGCGCAAACCCGCCTCGCGCAGTTCATGCAGCGCGCCCATCGCCATGAAATCGTTCACGCAGATCATGGCAGTCGGTTCAAAGCCCGAAGCAAGAATCTCGCGTGCAGCCTGCCTTCCGCCATCCAGCCCATCCACGCTCGCCGCAATCCTCCATTCGATCGAGGCCGAGTAGTTCTGCACCGTGTCGCGGAACGCGCGCTCCCGCACACTCAATGGGCCCAGCGTCCGGTGATGGCTGAGGAACGCCATGCGGCGGTGTCCCAGTTCCAGCAGATACTTGACCACCCGTTCAATGCCCCTCGCGTAATTTACGACGATATTGGAAAAGTTGTGCTTTGGTGCGCCAACGTCGTAGAACACCACAGGAATCGCCAGCTCAGAGAGTTCCTGAATCAGGCCGGGATCCATCTCCGATATCACCAGCGCAAGCCCTGCCACCCGGCGGCCAATCATCAGCCGAATGCTGCTGGCCAGGTTCTCCGGATTGTAATCCGTATTCGCCAAAACGAGATCGTAGCCCTTCACTCTCGCGTCCTGCTCAGCGCCCTTGTAGACATCAACGAAGAACGGATTCTCCATATTGGAGACAATCATCCCCACCGTCCGGCTCTTGCCTCCGGCCAGGTTGCGGGCATGCAGATTCGGGTGATATCTGAGCTCTTCGGCGGCCCTCAGAACCCGCGCCCGGGTAGATGTTTTGACCGGGCCGACATCGTTCAGAACTCGGGAGACAGTAGCAGTGGAAACCTTCGCTCGCTTAGCGACTTCTGCAAGGTTCATGGCGGAATTGTGCTTCTCAGGTACTATTCTCTCTCATGCCGCTAAATTGCAAGGACTAGGAGTACCGTGGAGCGAGTGCCTGCGCAGAACTCACCCGATCGCTGGCATCGTTCAGCGAAGTACTAACCTGTAAGAGCGAAGAGGAGGGAAGACTTTTGCCAACCGTTGAGACACAAACGTTAGAAGAACTTTGCATCAACACCATCCGTTTTCTATCCGCGGATGCGGTGCAGAACGCGAACTCGGGTCACCCCGGAATGCCCATGGGAGCCGCTGCCATGGCGTACACCCTTTGGACACGCTTCATGAAGTTCGATCCGAAGGACCCGAACTGGTTCGATCGCGACCGCTTTGTGTTGTCCGCCGGCCACGGCTCAATGCTTCTTTATAGCCTTCTCTATCTGACCGGCTACGATCTCCCCCTGGACGAAATCAAACGGTTCCGCCAATGGGGCAGCAAGACTCCTGGACATCCGGAACACGGCCATACAGTCGGAGTAGAGGTCTCTACCGGTCCTCTCGGTCAAGGTTTCGGCAACGCGGTCGGCCTGGCGATTGCAGAAGCCTGGTTTTCAGCCCGCTTCAATCGACCGGGGCACACCATCGTCGATCACTATACATACGGCATCTGCGGCGACGGTGATTTAATGGAGGGCGTCAGTCAGGAGGCGGCCTCGCTGGCGGGGCACTTGCAACTCGGCAAGCTTATTTTCCTCTACGACCAGAACCATATTTCGCTTGCGGGCGCCACCAGCCTCTGTTTCACGGAGGACGTTGGGAAGCGCTTCGAAGCGTATGGCTGGCACACACGCCACCTGGAGAACGGAAACGACACGGAAGATGTCGCGAAAGCGATTCAAGAAGCCCAAGCGGAAAGCCATCGTCCCTCGCTGATTCTTTCCCATACACACATTGGCTACGGCAGCCCCAAGAAGCAGGACACCTTTGAGGCGCATGGCAATCCGCTGGGCGAAGACGAATTGCAGGCCGCTAAGAAGGCCCTGGGCTGGCCCACCATGGACAAGTTCTACCTTCCGGAGGACGCCGTTAGTTTCTTCCGTCAGGCCATTGGCAAGGGCGCTAAGGCCCAGCAGGAGTGGCAGAACCGGATGGCTGCCTATCAGAAGGCCTTCCCCAAAGAAGCCGCCGAATTGCAGCAGATGATCAGCGGCAAGCTTCCCGAGAATTGGGTCGCGGATCTACCAAAGTGGAAGCCCGAAGATAAGCCTCTTGCGACACGCGCGGCCGGCGGCCAGGCCCTGAACGCGCTGGCCAAGCGCATCCCGAACATCATGGGCGGCTCTGCCGATTTAAATCCCTCAACCAATACTGCGCTGAAAGGGGAGGGAGATTTTCAGCCGCCCGAATCCGGCGGCCCGGCAAGCCAGGGTGCTGTCGGCGGCGTGTGGGGTTACGCCGGGCGTAACGTCGCGTTCGGCGTCCGCGAACATGCCATGGGCGCGGCGGTAAACGGCATGGCTGCGCACGGCGGATTGCTCCCCTTCAGCGCAACCTTTCTGGTCTTCTCCGATTACATGAAACCGGCTATCCGCCTCGGCGCACTCAGCCGCCACAAGGCTTTTTACGTCTTCACGCACGATAGCGTTGGCGTCGGTGAGGACGGGCCCACGCATGAACCGGTCGAGCAGCTTGCCGGATTGCGTTCCATTCCCGGCCTGAACGTCATGCGCCCGGCCGATGCCACCGAAACCGCCGAGTGCTGGGCTGTTGCCGTTCAGCATGACGGCCCCACGCTGTTCGCCCTTACACGCCAGCATGTCCCGCATCTTGACCGCAGCAAAGCGAAAAACATCGACGTGTCTAAAGGCGCGTATATTCTCTCCGAAGCGGACGGCGGAACACCGGAAGTCATCCTTATCGGCACCGGTTCCGAAGTTGCTCTCTGCATGAAGGCGCAAGAAAAGCTCAAAGGATACGGCGTGAAGGCCCGGGTAGTCAGCATGCCTGGTTGGAACCTTTTCGAAGCGCAGGCTGACGCCTACCGCGAGAGCGTTCTTCCCAAGAACATCAAGAAGCGGGTTACGGTCGAGGCAGGCTCCACCTATGGCTGGGATCGCTGGGCTACGGAACACGGAGTCATGATTGGGATCAATCACTACGGCGCATCCGCGCCTGGAGACGAGATCATGAAGCACTTTGGCTTTACGGCGGAGCACGTCACGGCGGCGGCTCTACGATTACTCGGCCGCGACGAAGAAGCCAGCAAAGAATACGGCGGCGACACGACTAGTTTCGCGGCCACCGCTCCGCACGAAGGACATTCGTAAGCAGCGCGTTTTCTCCGCATGGCCTACCGGCTCAAAAAAGGCGAATCCGTTCCCGCCGGTATCCGGCGAATTGTGATCGGCGAGATCGATTCTGCAATCGAAGGGCTGGAGAAGTGTAGCCGAACAAACCGCGACGAAGCAATTCACGAAGCGCGCAAAAGCGTGAAGAAGGTCCGCGGGACGCTGCGTCTTGTGCGCCCGGAGCTTGGAAAAGCATTTCGTGATGAGAACCGTCGTTTCCGCGATCTCGGCCATCACCTTTCCGAGCTTCGCGACGCGCAGGCCATCCTTGAAGTGTTCGATTCGATTGCCGCGCAATATGCCGGCAATCTGCAGAAGAACGCCCTGACTGAAATTCGCTACGGTATTGAAGCGGCGAAGCGCGAAAAAGAGCAGTCCATCGGGATCGAGAAGCTGATACGCACTGCGGTAGGCACGTTGCGCGGCGCCGGTAAGCGCGTTGCCGGTTGGCCCTTACAGAAGGACGGCTTCCGCGCCATCGCGCCAGGTCTAAAGCTCACCTACCGGAGCGGCCGCAAAGCGCTGGCCAAAGCGCAAAGCGATCCCCATCCGCTCAATTATCACGATTTCCGCAAACGCGTGAAGGATCACTGGTATCACATCCGGCTGCTTGAAAGCTTATGGACCGAGGTCCAGCAGGCTCGGGAATCAAGCTTGCACCAGCTGGAAACCTGGCTGGGCGACGATCACAATTTGGTAGTGCTCTGCGACCAATTGCAAAAGGATCCCGCCAAGTACGGCGGCCCTGAACACGTGCAATTGTTCCTTGCTCTTGCAGCCCAGCATCAAAAAGAGTTGCGTGAAAAGTCCATCGCTTTGGGACAGCGTGTCTATGAAGAAAAGCCGCGTCAATTCGTCCAAAGAATGGAAAAGCTTTGGGACGCCTGGCGCCAGGATCCCAAAAGCATGAAGGAACTCCAAAAGGAGCAGCGTAATCCCCCCAGGAAGCAGGCGGGAAAAGCCGCGTCAGCGAAGCGAGTTTCAGCAGCATCCTGATACCCCCTGACCCGGCCCGCAATCCGATTTCACTTGACATCGTACTCTATAGGCCGAATCACAGCCCTCTCGTCTGGGTTGTAGTAGTCGTATAGCATCGATTGCGCAGCTTTGGCGCGCATCGCAAACCGCGGCCGGAATCCGAATCGGAAGTGTGCACCAGCAGCTTGCGGCCAAACGTAAATCACCACATGATCGGGAGCAATTTCGAAGGAATCAATCGTGCCTTTCTCTACCAGCGCTGTGAGGCTTGCGTTTGGCAACTACACTTGGCCCATTTCGGCAGTTTAATTTGGCCCACCCTCATGGTTAGTGGTTTAAGGTCAGGTTTTTAGGTTTGACCTTTATATAAAAGAGCCCGTTATCGAAGCTGTGGGAATGTGGGAATCCGCTGTTGTTGCGGATTTCCAAGGACGGTGGGAAGGGTGGAAAACCTGTTCTTGGTTTTCCAGGCTTTCCGTC
>DATIMA010000023.1:0-3387 GCA_035475915.1 Bryobacteraceae bacterium | reverse complement strand
TTTGGCGCGGTCACGCTGGTGCTGCTGATCGCCTGCGTAAATATCTCAAATCTCCAACTGGCACGCGCGGCGGCCCGCCGCAAAGAGATGGGCATGCGGTGTGCATTAGGAGCGGCCCGCGGCCGCTTGATTCGGCAATTGCTCACCGAAAGCGTCTTGCTTGCGGGCGCAGGCGGATTGCTTGGCCTGGGTCTTGCAGAATTGGCCGTGAGAATACTTCGTATCGCTGCGCCTGCGAACATCCCGCGCATCCAGAATCTCGGGATCGATCCCGGCGTGCTCTGCTTCACTGCGGGCATATCGGTGCTGGTGGGACTTCTGTTTGGCGTGCTGCCCTCGCTTGACGGTGCAAAAACTGATGTGAATGACGCATTGAAGCAAGGCGTGGGCAAAGGAGAAAGCGTACGCCATAAGCGCTGGGGACAGGCGCTGGTCGTCGGACAAATTGCGCTGGCGATCGTATTGCTGAGCGGCGCGGCATTGCTCATCAAGAGCTATTGGAAGCTGTCGCATGTCGAAACAGGACTTGCGTCCGGCGGTGTATACGTGACGGACCTTACCTGGCCCGCCTCCGCGGACGGTAATTCCGTAGATGGCGCGTACGTGCGTCAAGCAGGGACACAGATGCTCGAACAGATTAAACAGCTGCCGGGGGTGCAGGCAGTCGCGTTCATTCACGGATTGCCTTTTGAGGGCGTCCCTGACGGTGGCTTCGAAATCCAAGGCCGGCCGCTGCCGGCCGACCCGCATCTGTATCCTTACGCCTTTTACCGAACGATCACGTCGGATTACTTCAAAACCTTTGGCGTACCCATTCTGAGGGGCCGTGGTTTTACCGCGGGGGATCAACGCACTGCACAGCAGGTGGCGATTGTGAATCAGTCCTTTGCAAAAGAATTTTTTCCGGCTGGCGAGACCTTGGGCAAGCGAATCCGGTTCCTGGGCTTCGACCGCAAGCCACAGTTCATGACAATCATTGGCGTTGTGCCCGATGTGCACAGCTTCGGTCTACGTGAGCCGGCCAGGTCCGAAGTCTATGCCGATCTCTTCCAACATGCCGATACAGCGATGAATGTTGCGCTCATCGTGCGCGGGCCGGCCAGCCTGCAACCCAAAATAAAGCGAATTGTCACCTCATTGAATCGCAGCACCTCTGTCAATTTCGAGAGCATGGATGCCGTGATCTCAGGCACTATCGCGCGCGAGCGTTTCCAAACCGCACTGCTGACCGTGTTCGCCGGTTGTGCGCTGCTGCTGGCCGTGGTCGGCGTATATGGCTTGTTGTCGTATACCGTGGCACGGCGAACGAGTGAAATGGGTGTGCGGATCGCGCTCGGCGCGAACCGTGGAAGCATTGTGCGATTGGTGCTCGGCCAGGGAGGCGTGCTGGTCCTGGCTGGCGTCGCGCTCGGCCTAGTTGGTTCGCTGATTGCTACTCGAACGCTGCAAGCCATGCTCTATCAAGTAAAAACAAGCGATCCTTCGGTGCTGCTTGTGGTCGTCGCGGCTTTTGCAATAGCGGCTCTGGTTGCGTGCTCCCTGCCGGCACACCGGGCTTCGCAGATCGATCCATCGGAAGCCTTGCGCGCGGAGTAGGGGCGATGCATGCGTCGCCTTGGGCCGGGCATGCCTCACCTACATTACTTGTCGAACGTGATCGTGCTCTCGCCGCTGAACTTGTGGTAATCGCGGAACTCCACCGTGTTCTTGGTGCAGATGGTGGTCCCGCGCTGGCACGCCAGATTCGCGGCGTGCACCGGAAGCAGGAAAGTCGCTGTCCCTAGATGCACGGTATCGTAATCGACCGCCCACTGCATCGAGTCCACAGGGAAGTCCTTTGGGATGTTGTCCGCCTGCATTTCGATTCGCCGCACCTGGGCCGTTTTCGGATCGATCCAGACGCTCCCGCTATAGGCGGGCCGAAGGGATTGGCCGCCTACATTGATGAACCAGTCTGAATTCGGGAGGGCCACTTTGAAGTCGTAAACTTTCGCTGGCGCTCCTGAAACGGTTGTCGTTTCGTAGAGCTTAAACTCGGCCTGGCTTGCATCCGAGAACAGGCTGTGCAAGGTGGACGCGAACTCGCCCGTAGAGGTAGTGCCGCCGAGTTCCAGCATGCTCTTGTTGGTTCGCTTGCCTCCTACCGTGATCTCCTTATAGCTTTCTTTCCCATCTTCGTAGATCACTTTCGCGGTAATCACATCAAGTGGCTCCCAACCCGTTGCCTTGGACTGTTCCACATACCGCGTGGTCATCTGCGAACAGACGTAATTAGGCAGACCTTTGGTAAATGTCGCCGCCCAGTTCTTGGTTTGTTCCACCAGCTTTTGCGCTGGGGAATCCGCCCTCTTTACAGAGGCTGTTTTGCCATCGATGGTGAAATCAACCGAGCCATCCTTACTGGTATTCGCTTCTGTACTGGTGTTTGCTTCTGTGCTCGTCTTTCTTTCTGCAGCGGCGTTTGCTCCCGGACTGGAATTGTCATCATGGGGTGAGGCGTTCTCGGGCTTTCCACGTCTGAGTATTGGCCGGTCGGGCACGTCAACCGGATCTTTCAGAATCGTCGGGCGCGTCATCTCTTCGTCGCCTTCACCGGACGCCGCGGCGACTGGCACATCTTTCAGAAGATCAACAGTCACCGCAGTCAGGTTGGCCTCGTCGTCTTCGGCAGCTTCGACGTGAATCGTGGTGTGCGGAACGATTTTGCTCGAGTCAATCGCGGCGCCCGCTTGGGTGAACTTCGTCTTGTCCGTGATCGCCATCGTAAGCGTCCGCCCGTCCTTGGTGGCCGCCACCAGCTTCTTTCCGTCGTTTGAGATGGTCCGGGCATCCGCCGAGATCGTCGGAGCGTTGGCTTCCGGTTGTTTTTGCTTGCGTTTGTGGCCCAGCGAAGGTATTGGGATGCCGCCTCCTCCGGGAGGCACGCCGCCGGGAGGCGTCCCGGGTGGAATGGGTGCTTGCCCGGGAGGATACTGCGCTTCCATTGGGAGCGACAGCGCGGCGCAGAGCGCTATCACCGGCCAGAAATACTTCGCCATGAAAGTAGGTTAGATGCATCCGGCTTGGCAGCGGGTTTCGAAAGCCGCAAAGGCAAGTTGTCTGTACCCGCGGCCCCTTTTTGAATTCGTGCTCATTGGGATTGAATTCGGGCCGCCAAACGTCTCCCTGATTCTCCGGCAATGTATTATCAAAACCAGAAAGAGGAAATCCGAAATGACAAATCCTGAATTTTTGCTGGCATTAGCTGCTGGCGGAGAGCCAAAAAGCGAAAAAGGAGGTGGCAATCGTCGCAGACGACCGGCTCCATATTCTCGCCCTCGCTACCGGCGCGGCGAGCGGCTGCGAGACGGCCATTGCGAACGTTCTGCACGGCTCCCAAGGCCGTCT
>DATIMA010000022.1:0-12529 GCA_035475915.1 Bryobacteraceae bacterium | reverse complement strand
ACGGGGCGACGATCGCGCCCAAGGTCATCAAAGGTGAAGCGCTTCAGGCCGGAAAAGCAGTCAACATGACAGTAACGATCTGAGGTCTTGCTTATTCCGTCCTTAACGCCGCTTGCGGGTCAATGCGGGCTGCCCGCATTGCCGGCCCAAGTCCAGCACCTACAGCCACCGACAGCAAAATCGCGGCGGCAATCCCGATGAGCAGTGGATCCGTTGGCTGCACTCCGTATAGCAGGGACCGCACTAAACCGGCCGTCGCGAACACTAGCGGCAGCGCGCATCCTATTCCGACCAGCCCAACCAACAGGGCTTCGCGCAGAATCATTCCGATAATGCTTTCCGGCCTTGCGCCGATCGCGATCCGGATTCCGAACTCGCGCCGCCGCCGCGTGACCGAGTACGCCATTACGCCGTACAGCCCGACCACGGCCAGCAGCGTGGCAAGAAAAGCGAAGCCAGTCGAAAGCAGACCCAATCCGCGCTCAGCAAACAACGATCGGTGGATGATGCTGTTCATGGTTTTCAAGTCAAATACCGGCAGGCTCGCGTCATAGCGCTTCACCACGTTCCGTATACCGGGCATAATCCCCCGCTCGTCGCCTCGCGCCCGCACGTAGAAGGTCAACGAGCTCAACTTGGTATCGACGAGATACGGCATATACACGAACGGCACAATTTTCGAGCGGAGTGTGCTGTGTTCGCTATCCGCGACCACTCCGACAATCGTCCAATCGATTTTGATGTTGCCGGCGCCGAATCCAAAACGCGCGCCGAGCGGGTTTCTGCCTGCAAAGAAATGCTTTGCGAACGTCTCGTTCACTACCGCCACCTTCGATATCGGAAGCGAATCGGAATCGTCAATCGCGCGCCCGGCCAGCAGCGGAATCTGCATCGTGGCGAAGAATCCCGCGCTCACATAATTCGTTCGCACTTCCTCGTCATCATGCGTGGGCGCCCGGTACCCCGGCACCGTGATATTCGATCCCGCATCGGTATCTTCCAGCAGCGGAAGCGTCGCGATCGCGGCGCTCTCCACCCGGGGTATCGCTGTGAGCGCCTTTTGAACCTGCGGGCCAAAGATCTTGATGCGCTCTTGCGAATAGCCGGCCTCGGCTGGGTCGACCTTGAACGTGACCAGCCGGTCAGTCTGGAAACCGGGATTGATGTGTTCGAGATTTTGCAGGCTGCGTGTGAACAGCATCGCGGCGGTCAATAGGAGCAGCGAGAAACCGATCTGACCCGCTACCAGCACACGCCGGACGAGGAGACGCCCGCCGGCGTGCCCCATGCTGCCCTCCGATCGCAGGGCGCCCGCCACATCCGTTCGAGCCGATTGCCAGGCCGGCAATAGTCCGAACGCAATCCCCGAGAACACGGTGAGCACGGCCGTGAATGTGAGCACGCGCCAGTCCGCTGGCGAGGCCGCGCCGGTTGCGCTCAAATCGGAGCTCAGGAACCGCATCAATGCGGGTGTCCCAATCAGGGCAAGTCCAATTCCCAACGCCCCGCCCGTAAGCGCCACTGCGAGACTCTCAACCAACAGTTGCCGCACCAGCACCCATCTCCCCGCGCCTACCGATAAACGCACCGCCATCTCGCGTTCCCGCGCCATCGCGCGCGCGATCATGAGATTCGCCACGTTGACGATGGTGATCAACAGCAGAATGCTAACCATCACGGTGAGAAATCGCAGCGGGTTGCGAAGTGTTTCGCGGATATCCGAATAACCTTTCCCGCCGGGGGCCAGATCGATTCTGTTTTTCCCGAACACTCGCTGATCGGCGGCGCTCAAGCGATTCAGCATCGCCATATCGTGATAGCGCACCGGCGGATAGATCACATTCAAGCCCGCCCTCGCCTGTTCGATCCCGATGCCGTTCTTCATCCGAGCCACCAGGCTGCACCAGTAATCGTTGCGGTCCATCAATCCGTCCCAGGTCGGCGTCATCTGGGCTTTCATCATCATCGGAACGAAGATCTCGCCGGTATCGCCCAGATCCGTGCCGTAGAAGTTGGGCGGGGCCACGCCGATGACAACGTAAGGATGATCGTTCAGGTGGATAACGCGGTTGACCACATTCGGATCGGCTCCAAAGGCGCGCTTCCACAGTCCATATCCGAGCACGACCACCGGATTTCCGCCGGGCTTCTGGTCATCGGCCGGCGTTAGCAGCCGTCCCCGCCAGGGTTTCACCTGCAGAACATCGAAAAAGTTTCCGGAAACCAGTTCGCCCGTCACCCGCTCGGCCGTTTGCCTTCCCGCCAGCGTGACCACAATGCTCTTTTCCGCCAGAATGCCGCTGAATATCGGAGCGGTCGCCGCGTTCAGGTCCCGATACATCGGATACGAGAAGCTGCTCTTCATCCCGTCGCTGTACGTGTGCCCGTTGTGGCGTCCGATGTCGTGAAGAATGACGAGTTGCTCGGCATGCGGCACCGGCAAAGAATCGAGCACCACGTTCTTCATTAACGTGAAGATCATCGTCGTAGCCCCGATGCCCAGCGCCAGCGAGAGGATGGCCATGCTCGCGTATACAGGCGCCCTGCGGCTCATGCGAAGCGCTAACCGCGCGTCGCGTTTTATCGAGTCCAGGCAGCGAAAGAGCCCCGTTTCAGTGATATTCTCGTTTCGCAACATCGCTCACCCATTATGCGCAAATTTCTACTGATCTTATCCGCCTTCACACTCGCCGCGAACGCCCAGATTCCGCAAACTAGCATCTCGAACGGCATCATCAGCGCGCAGATTTATCTGCCCGACGCCGTAAAAGGTTACTACCGCGGCACTCGCTTCGATTGGTCCGGTGTCATTGGCAGCCTGCATTACAAAGGGCACAACTATTACGGGCCCTGGTTTACGAAGATCCAGCCCGATGTTCACGATTTCATCTTCAGCGGTCCGGATATCATCGCGGGCGCTTGCAGCGCGGCCGTGGGTCCGGTCGAAGAGTTCAGCAGTGACGAACCGCTGGGATACGCAGATGCAAAGCCCGGACAAACGTTCATCAAGATCGGCGTCGGTGTGTTGAGGAAGCCAGACAATCAGAAGTACGACAATTACCGGCTGTATCAGATTCTCGATTCAGGCAAGTGGATGGTGTATCCGAGCTCCGATTCCGTTAAGTTCGTCCAGCAGATTGAAGATCCGTCCGCGAGCTATTCGTATTTGTACACAAAGACCGTGCGCCTGGTTCCCGGGAAACCGGAAATGGTGATTGAGCACAGCTTGAAGAATATCGGGAAGCGGGCCATCCGGACCAGTGTGTTCGATCATAATTTCCTGGTGCTCGATAAGCAGCCGGTCGGGCCGAATTTCACCATCACGGTACCATTTACCATCACCACCAACGAGCCTCCCGATGCTCAGCTCGCGGCCGTTGAAGGCAAACGCATCCTATATAAACGGCCTCTTCAGGGCAAGGAAACCGTGGCCGTTCCGATTCAGGGGTTCGGCAGCACTGCGGCGGATTACAGCATCACGATCGAGAACAAGAAGGTTGGCGCGGGCGTGAAGGTCACCGGCGATCGTCCGCTTGCTGAGGAAGCGCTGTGGTCGATTCGCTCCGTGGTTGCTATGGAGCCTTTTGTGGGCCTGTCGATCGAGCCGGGCCGCGAATTTACCTGGGCTTATAGATACTCGTATTACTTGCTTCCATGATGAAACGCATCCCGCTATTCCTGCTTCTCGCAACCCTATGCAGCGGGCAATCGACGGACTCGCGGCTGCAGCAGATCATCCAATCCTATGTAAAGGGCCATCAGTTCATGGGTTCGGTGCTCGTCGCCAAAGGCAGCAACATGATTCTGAATCAGGGCTATGGTTCGGCGGATCTGGAGTGGAATATTCCGAACTCGCCTACGACCAAGTTCCGGCTCGGCTCAGTAACAAAGCAATTCACGGCTGCGTGTGTGCTGCTGCTGGAAGAACGAGGCAAGTGGAAAGTAAGCGACCCGATCAAGAAATATCTGCCCGACGCACCCGCGGCATGGGACAAGATCACCATCTTCAATCTCCTGACGCATACCTCCGGCATTCCGAACTTCACCAGCTTTCCGGAATATCCGGATTCCGAAGCGAAGAGTACGACGCCCGAAAAGCTTGTGCAAAGGTTTCGGAACAAGCCGCTGGATTTTCAGCCTGGGTCAAAGTGGAGCTACAGCAACTCCGGTTACGTGCTGCTGGGGTATCTGATTGAGAAAGTTAGCGGCGAGACCTATCAGAAGTTCCTGCAGGACAACATTTTCACTCCGCTGGACATGAGGGATTCCGGCTATGACTCCAACGCGGCCATCATTTTACATCGGGCTTCCGGGTACACGCCTTCAGAACACGGAATCGAAAACGCCGGCTTCATCAATATGACCATCCCCTTTTCGGCCGGCGGCCTATATTCAACAACCGAAGACTTACTGAAGTGGGAACGCGGTTTGTTCGGAGGAAAAGTGCTCTCACCGTCCTCCCTCAAAGAAATGACGACTCCCTTCAAGGGAAATTACGCCTTTGGGTTGTTCGTGACGAGCTCTAACGGGCGCAAGAAAATCCAGCACGGTGGCGGCATTGAGGGTTTCAATACCGATCTTGCGTACTGGCCTGGGGAACAACTCGCGGTAATCGTGTTAGCCAATCTGAACGGCGGGGCCCCGGAGGAGATAGCGAATCAGCTTGCTGCCACGATTCATGGCGAAAAGGTGGTTCTTCCATCTGAACGGAAAGATATCAAGCTCTCGCCGGAGCAGCTTAGGGCGTATGTCGGAACCTATGAACTCGCGCCCAAGGTGGATCTGACCATTACGCTCGAAGGCGATCACCTGGAAACTCAGTTGACCGGTCAGCCGAAAATACCGATCTTTGCCGAGACGCCCACGCTTTTCTTTCTGAAGGTGGTGGATGCGCAGTTGGAGTTTGCGAAGGACGCTTCAGGCAAGGTGACGCAAGTCACGCTCCATCAGAATGGCCGTGACATGGTGGCGCACAAAAAGTGAATTATGCCCCGACCGCAGGAAGCAGTTCCATAGGCTCTTGCTCCACTTCTTCCACCCGAGGTTTTGTCCGCCCCGCCAGATGCAGGCCGTGCAGTTTACGATACGTTGGACTGCTGGACCAGAGTTGATCGTGTGTGCCGACAGCTTCAATCCTGCCCTCGGCGAAGACGACCACCAGGTCCGCATTGCGAACCGTTGAAAGCCTGTGGGCGATGATGAAGCAGGTTCGGCCGCGGGTCACCTTCTCCATCGCGTCGTGAATCAGCCGCTCGCTCTCGTTATCCAGATGGCTGGTTGCTTCGTCCAGAATCAGGATCTTCGGATTCTTGACAATGGCGCGGGCAATCCCGATGCGCTGGCGCTCGCCTCCGGAAAGTTTTGCGCCTCGCTCGCCCACCTGGGTTTCGTAGCCGCGCTCGGTCCGTTGAATGAATTCGTGCGCGTGAGCGATGCGGGCGGCCTGCTCTACTTCACTTACCACGATGTGATCGCGGCCGTAGCCGATGTTTTCGATGATGGTTCGTGAGAACAGCTCTACTTCCTGTGGAACCACGGCGATCTGATCTCGCAGGCTGCCTTGGGTGAGGTTCCGTAGATCCCGGCCGTCGACCAGTATCGCTCCCTCCTGCGGATCATAGAGCCGCTGCAGCAGATTCATCAGGGTGGTTTTGCCCGATCCACTAGGTCCGATGAGAGCCACGGTCGCGCCAGCCGGAACGGAGAAGTTGACGTCGGTAAGGGTCCAGCTATCGCAGCCGGGATAGCGATAGGACAGGTTCCGGAATTCGATGGATCTCTCAACGCCGGACAGAAGTTTCGCATCCGGCGCATCGCATATTTCGCGACCCTGCTCCAGAATTTCGAATAACCGCTCGCCGCGGGACAGGTTCCGCCGCAGCTTGGGCAGAATGATGGAAAGCTGGGAAATGGGCCCGTAAACCATATCCTGCATGGCGATGAAAAGGACATAATCGCCCACGCTGCAGCGATGCGTAAGCACGAAGTAGCCGCCTAAAGCGATCACGCCCACACGGCCTGCGGTGGCGATAAAGCTCTGAACATTTTCGACGACGGCCCAGAGCCGTTCCGCTCCATAATGCTTCATCCGGGCGAAGTGAAGCAGTTGCCGCTGCGTGCGGGATTCCTGGTTCTCGCGGCCGAATTTCTTTACTACCCGCACATTGCTCGCGATATCGTAGGATTCCTTCGTCACCGTCTCGAACGCGCGGCTAACCTGCTGCTCCGTATCATGCATGCGAGGCCCCAGCCGGCTGATAGCGAGGACATAAGCCGGAAGAGGCGTGAAGACGATCAGCGCGATCCAGGGATTCTTCATTAAGAGCGAGACGAGCACCCCGATCACAATCAGAAGTGGCGGAATCAGATTCTGGCCCACAACTTCATTCAGAACAATGAAAATGGCTGTACTTCCGCGGTCTAGGGCGCCGGCGATCTCGCCCGTATTGACGTTTCCGTGATAGGCGGTGTCCAGCGAGAGAAAATTCGCGAATGCGGCGGTCTTGACTTCGTCCTCAGCCTGGGAGGCGGCTAGTACAAGGCGGTAGTTATAGACCGAGCGCAGCACCCGGGTGGCTGCGGTCGCCAGGAAAATGGCTCCAGCCGCGATGATCAGGGTCTTGATGCTTCCCCCATTCCGGTCCTGGAGAGAGTGCAGAATACTGTCGATGATCCGCTGCGTCAGGAACGGAACCGCGATGTCCAGCACCGCTGCGATAAGAATGAGAATCGCAAGCCCAGCCAGGGTGCGACGGCGTTTGCCGAGGAGTGAGATGACTTTCCAACCAAGCCATCCGGACGCCGCGGCGGGCAGTCTGTCTGGAACTGCTTGACACATGAATAGAAAATGAGTGACCGGGAGCTCGGCGAATTCTCAAGGCAATTTCGCGGGCTCTTTCGATGTATGTTGAGAGTCCCAAGAATAGCAGAGGCCAGATTCCATCCAAAGAGCCGCCGCATTAAATTTTGTACGTGTCGTGACGAGATATTTTTTTTACTGGACGTGTGACTCCCTTCCGGAGGTGGCTGTCGCAATAAAACGGATACTTCTGGTTTCCGGAAGCAACATCTATATCGACGGGATGAAGAGGCGATCAGCAGGTCTGCGGAGTGTGTCTGGCCGGGTGAGCTACGCGCGTTCGCTGGCTGAGGATTTTTCCTAAATGCCGGAGAGCGCGGGAACCCGTAAGGCCGGCGGCGGGCTAAAGCTAACTGGCCTGGAGAAGGCCGGTATTGTCCTGATCGCTCTGGGACCGAAGGACAGCGCCGCGGTTCTGAAGCACATACCCGAAGTCGACGCCGACAAAGTGGCCAAGGCCATCGCCCGCTGCGAAGGCGTAACTCCGGATGAGGTAGAAGCCTCTCTCGAAGAGTTTCAGCAGTTCGCAACATCGCAGAGCCTGATGATCAAAGGCGGCCTCGACTACGCTCACAAAGTCCTTATCGAGGCCTATGGCAGCGAGCATGCCGGCCGCCTGATTGAGCGGCTTCTGAGAAATGACGCGATCTCGTTCGAAAATTTCCGGAGAGCCGACCCGCAGCAGCTCGCAAAATTCATTCAGGATGAACATCCTCAGACGATTGCTCTGATTCTTTCTAATCTGGAGTCGGAACAGGCAGCGAACCTGATCAGTTCTCTGCCGGAAGAGACGCGGATGGAGGTTGCGATCCGAATGGCGGATCTTGACCAGATTTCGCCCGAGATCGTGCGCAATATCGCTTCGGTAATCGATCAGAAATTGCGCAATTTGGGAGAACTGAGCCGTGAAGCAGTGGGCGGAGTCCGGGCGGTCGCGAACATGTTCAACCGCCTGGACCCGAATACCTGCGGGCAGCTGTTGGGCGCGGTTGAAGCGGAAAACGCATCGCTATTTGAAAACATCCGCAAATTCATGTTCGTGTTCCGCGACCTTGAAGATCTGGATGCCAATTCGATTCGAACCCTTATCTCCAAGGTGGAACGCAACACGCTTCTTACGGCGCTGAAGGGCGCAAACGAATCACTTCGACAAAAGGTCCTGGCGACCCAGTCACAGCGAGGCGCGGAGATGATGTCGGAAGATCTCGCGAGCCTGGGGCCGGTGAAGCTGAAAGACGTGGATGCGGCGCAGCAGAAGATCATCACGGCGGCCAGGGAACTGGAGAAAGAGGGCGTGATCAGCCTGAAGAACTCTCCGAGCGAAGCTTATATCGAGTGAACGGCAGGTGCTGACCTTTGAAGTCTATTGCTGAGCGGGCGGACAGCGCTGACACGCGCCTGGAAGCATTCAATGCGATCGAAGACGTGCCGCTTAGGCTTCGCGTCGAGTTGGACAAGCGGAACATAACGTTTCGTAGCCTGCTGGAACTGGGCCTTGGTTCAATTGTGGTCTTCCCCCGGCCAACCGGCGAGAACGTGGACCTGTACGCAGAGGATGTCCTCCTTGGAAGCGGGGAGATCCTTGTTATCGATTCGGCCCTGGCGGTTCGGGTGGCCGATTTGAGAGATAAGCCGATTTCGGAACCCGACGGAGAAGATGCAACGGCCCGCCCCCAGGCCGCAACGAAGGCCGATGGGCCATGATCGATATGACGAACGAGAATTCGGAGATTGAACTCTTTTTGAAGGATTGGAGCGGCGAATTCTCCCGCTCCATCGAAATGTTTACGGGCCAAAAAGCGGCGGTTAGCTATGCGCCGCTTGCCGGGACGGACCTGGACGCCGCGGGCGATCTAAATTCCCATCTTTGGTGGAAGCAGACGTTTGACAGGGATGGGGAATTCGCTTACTGGATCGGCTCCGCGGAAAGCGTCTGGACCGAACTGGGCGGCGCGGTAGACGGCGGCGGCAGTGAGCCACAGAAAGCCTATCTCGAAATCATCGCGCAGGCCAATCAAGCCGTTTTAGAAGTCTTGAACCGCCGGGCATCGAAGCCATTCACTGCGAGGCCGAGAGGCATTGATGCTCTTCCGCCTATCAGCACCGTGACTACGGCCCGGATTTCGATCACCTTCCGTGAGAAGAGTCTCTCCCCACTGATCGCGGCGCTCAGCCTGGAAGCGGGCAAGGTGCTCAAAACCGCAAGCATTTCACTGCCGGCCCGTTTGGGCGCGGAGCAGACTTACGCGCCGATGCTGCAGCGGCTGATGGATCTGGAACTCCCGCTGTCCATCACGTTAGGACGCGCTATCCTGCCCGTCCGCGACGTCTTGAAAATGACCTCCGGCTCTCTGATTGAACTTGATCGAAACATCGGTGAATACGTGGACCTGGTGGTGCATGGCACCGTGGTGGCCCGCGGCGAAGTCGTTTCGGTGAAAGGGAATTATGGCGTTCGGATCAAAGAAATTATTAGCCGGCAGGATCGAATGGCGCTGCAAAACGATGATTGACACGGGTTGGCCAGGTATATGAATCAGGAAATGTCTCAGCAAGAGATTGACGCCGTTTTCCAGGGTGGCGTCGATACCGTTCGGGAAGGGCCAGACGTTGCGGCGTTCGATTTCGGCAAGCTGGACCGCATTCCCAAATCGCAGCTTCGGGCGCTGCATATGGTGCATGAGAATTTCGTGCGCAATCTCGCTTCCAGCTTGTCCGCTTACCTGCGTTCCTATGTTGCCTTGAATCTTGTAAGTCTGGAACAGATTTCCTATGCCGAGTTTCTGGAAGGTTTGGCATCCCCCACGTGCATCGCGTACCTGGGACTGCAGCCTTATGACGGAACGGCAGTTCTGGAGTTGAACAACGCTCTGATGTTTGGGCTTATGGAACTGTTGCTCGGGAGCAAGGGACGCGCCACAACCGCGTTTCAGCGGAAGATCACGGAGATCGAAAAAAATCTGATTCAGACGCTGATGCGAGTGGTATTGCGGGACCTGAGCGAAGCGTGGAAGCTGGTAACCGATATCTCGTTTTCGGTCCAATCGCTGGCCAGCGAGCCGGCTTTGCTCCACGTGCTGTCGCCTACTGAAGCGGTTATCGTAATCGCGATTGAGGTTCGGGTGGGCACGACGTCGGGCCTGATGAACCTGGCCATCCCTTCAATCTTCATCAAGCGGCTCCGCAACAAGTTCGATCAATTACGTCAGGTTCGCCGGGCGCAATCGACGGAACGGGATCAAATGCTTATGGCCCGCCTGATTCAGGACGCGAACGCAACGCTCGAAGCGCGCATCGTAGCAGGCTCCATCAGCACGCGAACGCTGGTCGATCTGGAAGCGGAAGACGTGCTGATTCTCGACCATCCGGTAGATCGTCCGGTAAGCGGATTTTTGAATGGGCGTGAAAAGTGGTTCGGAATGCTGGTTACGCGCGATGACAAATTCATTTTCCAACTGGAAGAAGTAAGAAAAAGGATCAGCGCGGCGTAAGGCGCGTGTGGACTTTTTATGCGTCGCTAGCGCCCGGGCTCCGATTCAGCCATTTTGCATCTAAAAGGCGACTCGGTGTTCCCAACCTTTGCTTAAGTCAATCGGTACGACGGGAATGTCACTGCCAATCCGTCAGAATGGAAGCGTTACCGGAGGCCCAGAGCATTGAACGTTCTCGCGCGTATGGCCGTGTGGTTCGCTTCCGTTTTCATTTCTATTGGCGTCTTCTCCGTTCTCTTTTCGATGGGTTCTATTGCAGAGTTCTTCTTTGTCTATCGAATTACGCTAATATTCGCGCTCCCGGCCGCGTTCTTGTACTTGCCGGTCGTGGTTGCGATTAAGGATGCACAACAGGGGCGATTTTGGGCGCTGTTGGCGAGTGGAATTCTAATCGGACCAGTGTCTCTCGCACTTTCGGGTTTGATTCTTCAGCTAAGAGGCACGGCTACGGCTTCGCAGTGGCGAGGTGACGACATCGGCCCAGGTCTCGGATACGGCTTGGTCCTGGCGTTGATAGTCGGCGCGCTGACAACTACGTTTTACCTGGCAGCTCTGAGAGCCATACCGCGCCGGAATGCCGGTTGACTCAACAATCGGATCGCCAGTTCAGAGCATTCAATCAACCTAAGGCGTCCTTCGAAGTTTCAATCGTGGCGCTGGAGGCGGGGGTGCAGGCGGCAAAGGCTTTTGGCCCGGCCACAGTACCCACGGATAGTGAAAGCCGCCACCGGATTCCTTCACAACACGTCGTGTCAGCGGGATCATGTTGATTACCCAGCCTCTGCGGTAAGGCTGCTCCCGCACGAGCCAATAGAACCGGTAGTGCGTTGCTTTTATGATCGCGAGCAAGAAATCTCTCGCCGGCGCGGGACCCCGGGATAATGAAAGTTCGAAATCGGGTATCCGATTCAGCCAGTCCTGAGTATTTACGTGAACGTATTCCCCGACTTGCGCGCTTAGCGCCGACTCAATGACGGCGATGGCCCTGTAGATTTCCATCGTTGTTGCCGGTATCGAGATTCTGTGATCCAACAAGGCTGTGATTCCGATTGAGCGGCATCGGGCGTCTCTTGCTGCGATCGGCACGAAGCTGTAGAAGTCACCGTTTTCTTGAAGACGATATTGAAAAGCACTGCTCTGGTTGTACGCCGCTACGACGTCGGCCAGGAGGCCCCTGATATTCAACGGATAACGGAGCCTGTCCACAGAGAAGCGGACTTGGAAGTTGCTGCCCTTCGGCAAGTAGAAATGCTCTGCCGCGAGGGCATTCTTTCGACTGGGATGTATGTCGGTGACGTCCTTTGAACAGGAAAACGGTGAATCTTCGGCGCTTATGTCTATCTGATAATCGGATGCGAGAATCTGCGCCGCAGAGTCCAAAGGGCGATATGCGTCGATCCGCAAGACCCGTTCTGTTTTATCTAACTGCGTTACTCCCGCTTCGGGGTCTTGCGGCCATACAGGCCGGGCGATAAACACGAAGAGAAATATCCAAGCTTTTGTTGCCGGTTCGATCGAGAAGAGCCCGCTACGGAATGTAGTTCCCCGAATCATACGGTCGCGCCCTCCCACAAGGGCCGCTCTCACCCCACCTGATTCACGAGCGTGCCAATGGGCGGTATCGTAACACGAATCTCATCGCCAGCCTGCAGCGTGAACGAATCCGGAGGAACAATTCCTGTACCGGTCAGCAGAAAACAGCCGTTCGGGAAGCTGTTGTTGCGGTAAAGAAATCCAGCCAGATCCATAACATCGCGCTTCATGGCTTCAAGCGAGGTTGAAGCGGAAAACTCGCTCCGGCCGTCGCGGGTGATTTCCAGACGAATCGCGGTTTCCTTCGCCAGGGGCGTCTTTTCCACCAGAATGCAAGGCCCAAGCGCGCAGCTGCGATCGTACACTTTCGCCTGGGGAAGGTAGAGCGGATTCTCGCCCTCAATATCGCGCGAGCTCATGTCGTTTCCGATGGTGTATCCCGTAATGCGTCCGGAAGGCGCGATCAGCACGGTCAATTCAGGTTCGGGCACCGACCATTTGGCGTCATCGCGGATGGCTACGCTTCCATTTGGCCCCACAACCCGATTCGGAGTCGATTTGAAGAAGAGCTCCGGCCGTTCCGCGCTGTAAACGCGATCGTAAAAATCACCGCTGCCGGACGATTTTGATTCCTGCATACGTGCGT
>DATIMA010000021.1:0-14399 GCA_035475915.1 Bryobacteraceae bacterium | reverse complement strand
GCTGGCGGAGAGCCAAAAAGCGAAAAAGGAGGTGGCAATCGTCGCAGACGACCGGCTCCATATTCTCGCCCTCGCTACCGGCGCGGCGAGCGGCTGCGAGACGGCCATTGCGAACGTTCTGCACGGCTCCCAAGGCCGTCTCGATGGCTGGTGGGTGCTGGCCACGTACACACCCACGCCTCTTTGCCTGGGTATGGCGAATATTCTTGGCATTTCCTCGGTTGGATTTCTGGATTCCGCCCGTACTGCGAGGGACGCCGCAACAACGCAGAATATCGTTCGGCTGAATAACTTGTCCGTCAAGGATTTCTCGATCTTTTCTACCCAACCGAAAACGAATTTACCCGATTGGAAAGTAAGTCCCGAAAGATTTCTCGAAGCGGCCAATACGGAGTTCTTCAGCTCACTCGGACCCGCATACCAGGGAGCTCTGAAATTCCTGTCCTCCTGCCCGAGGTACGATCAACGGAACCTCGACTCAAAGTTACTCAATATTTTCAAGCAGGTTCCAACCACCCTGCCGGCAACCACCCTGTCGTCGCAGGAGCGTGATTTCATCTTCATGCATCTGGCGTTCGCCCTGGTTGGACAGACCTGGAATCCAGTTGTTTCGTGGGATGTGAAGGACAGCTCGGGCGAGAAGTTTGGCGGAAATAATGTCGGAGCCGTGATCCTCGACAAGAACAATATCATCGCCTGGGGCGTAAATCTGGCCGCGCAGAATCCCGTCCTTCACGCCGAGTCGGTCGCCATCCTTAGTTACCTCAAGGGAAACAACAAACAATCCCTGCCCGACGGAGCTACCGTTTACACCTCGCTCGAGCCCTGCAAAATGTGCGCGGGAATGATCACCGGGGCCGGCAAAAATGTCGAAATTGTGATCGGGGCGAAAGACCATCTGATCAATACCGTAATCAGCGATAGCAAGACGTATAACGGCTGCTTCGAGCGCGTGCCCGACCCTGGCGTTTCTAAAAACCCCTTCACCGTAGTCGAGAGCTGGATCGACGGCCGGCGGCAAAGATCGGTTGAGGACAGTCGTCTCGATCTGAGTTCTGCTGGCGGCGGGGGCGCTTCCACGAAGTTTCTTCGGGATGAGGAAGACGTTGAATATCGCGACGCCCTGAGATCGAAGCCAAAGTTCGCTTCCGAGTCCGCGAAACGGCTGGCGACCGTCCAGGCCACGATGAAGGATTGGGATCAGAAAGACAAGCAGTACAAGAAAACCCATCAATATCCCATAAAAATCGACACCGAAATGAAGACTCTTCAAAAGAAGAAAAGCGAAGTGGAGGCCAAATTCGCCGCACTTCAGAAAAAATATGGGTCCGGGAATTTCGGGAAAAAGTTTAGCAGCTATGCCGATGCCTTGGTTCTCGAATGGAAGAAACTGAAATCGGAACCGGATAGCGACAAACGGCGCGCCTACCAGCAGTGCATCGAACTCCTGAAAATCGTGGCTGTCGAAGGCCTGACTACTAACTACGGAATGAATTTCGTAAACACGCTGTTTTCTGATTTCGCCTGATTACCACTTCAGCAGCAGGAGTTCCGAGCAGAACCCCGGGCCCATGGCTGCCAAAATCCCCCAAGTTCCTGCTTCAGGCCTCCTGTTCTGCATCACCTCTTCCAAGACAAACAAAACAGAAGCTGAGGACAAGTTGCCGGTACGGCGGAGGCAGTCCCACGATGCATCCAGGGCTCCATTCGTCAACTCCAGTGCCGCTTCAGTTGCTTCCAGCACTTTCGGGCCGCCGGTGTGAATGACCCAACTTCCAACGTCCCTCCGGGTCAGGCCATTGTCGGATAGAAACCCATCTACATCTTTCCCTAAATTCTGCAGCACGACCTCGGGAACATCCCGGGAAAGTACAATTTTGAAGCCCTTTTCGGAGATGTCCCAGCCCATGACGTACTCGGTTTCCGGATAGAAAACCGATCTCGTCGCCACAATTGCGGGGCCGCTCTCCTGATTATGCTCGGCGCCTTTGATGACAACCGCCGCAGCGCCATCGCCGAATAAGCCTGTGCTGATGAGGTTTGCCGGGGAGAGATCGTCCTGCTGGACGGTAAGAGAGCAGAGTTCGACCGAAAGCAACAGGCAGGCTTCGCTCGGAAAGGCCCTGACGTAATCGGCCCCTCGCGCAAGCCCCGCTGCCCCGGCCACGCAACCCAGTCCGAAAATCGGGATGCGCTTCATCCTGGGGCTTAGACCCATGCGGTTGATGAGCCGCGCTTCGATGGACGGGCTTGCGACACCCGTGATCGAGACGAAAAAGAATGCGCCGATATCGCTGGGTCGAATCTGTGCCTGCTCCATGGCCCGGCGCACAGCCTGCTCGCCCAGGGCGAGCGTCGCTTCGATCCATCGATCATTCGCCTCGCCCCAGGTCTTAAATGGGTAGCACTCCAGAGGAAACGCTAAGTAGCGCCCGTCCACCTTGGTGGCCGCATGTAGGCGTTGCAGCACATCGAAGCGGTCAAGCCGGGTTCCCCAATGGCGTTTAAAAGCGTCCACCAGAACACGCTGAGGGTAATAGTGCTCGGGGAGCGCGCTAGCGGCGCTGCTTATTCTCATAGCGACTTCAATGTTCTCAGTATCGGACGTGGCAACCTATAAAGCTGCTTCAACGGACCGCCGATAAGAACTTCGCATGGGTTCCCGCCGCCAATGGCTTGTCTGTCTGGCCGTGCTGGTTTTGTTGCCGGTTGTTGGTGTTGCGCAACGGTATACCTTTCGGGACTACATTGATGTCCTGGGCAATCTCAATGTGAATTGCGTGCTCCAGGACCATGCCGGATTCATCTGGCTTGGCACCGAAAGCGGGCTCTTCCGTTATGACGGATCTACGTTCATTCCTTACGGATATGCGGAGGGAGTTCCGGGGCTTTGGGTCAAGGCGCTGCACGAAGATCGCACGGGCCGGATCTGGGTCGGCACGACTGACGGGCTCGCCTACGGTTCCGCGACCCAACGCTTTCGAGCGGTAAAGTTCGCCGGTCAGGATCTGCAGGTTAGCGTCAATTCGACCGTGTCATCTGCATCGGATGGAACCGTTTACGCCGTGACTCAACTTGGTCTTGTGGCGATTCGGACAGCGGATGGCGGACGAACGTGGGATTACGAGCAACTCACGCCCAAAAACGCTCGATTCTCTGGCGCGGACGGAATCTTCAGCGTGCTTGCGAATGAGGATGGATCCGTCGTGTTCGGCTGCGGCCGTGGCATATGCCGGATCGTCAACCAAACGATCACATCCTGGGGAGAACGCGATGGGCTCCCGAACGACCGGTGGAGTTTTCTGCTGCGCCGGCGGAATGGCGAATTGTGGGCCCGCGGAGCAAAGCACACCGCCATGTTCGCGCCCGGTCAGATGCGCTTCCAACTGCACGAACTTCCTTCAGCATTAAGCGACGGGATTTATTTTCCAATAGCGGAGGATGCTTCCGGACGTCTTATCGCTGGCCTGAATTCCGCGGTGGCGCGCTATGAGGGCGATCATTGGTCCACGTTTTCGGAAAAGAACGGGTTCGGTGAAGGAATTGTTACTTCCGTCATGGCGGACAGGGAGGGATCCCTATGGTTCGGACTCTCCGGCCACGGCTTGCGAAAGTGGCTGGGATATCCCGAATGGGAACATTGGACGAAATATCAAGGTATCGCATCGGATGAAATTTGGGCGCTGCTTCGAGATTCACGTGGCCGGATGTGGATCGGGGAAGAACAGGGTCTGGATTACCGGAATCCGGGCGAGATCGGTTTTCATGCTTGGCCTGGGGTGGGTGTCGATCCAAAGACGACCCGTTCGCTGGCCGAATCGAAAGATGGATATATCTGGGCCGCGACGGCTTCCGGACATCTGATTCAGATTGATGAAAAATCGTTGCGCGCGCGGCAAATCAATTTCGATCCGATTTCGCGAGTGCTGGTCGATTCTAACGACCGCGTCTGGATTGCAACCGCATCCGGACTCTTCTTCTCGGAGCCCAGCGGGGAAACCCGCCAGTTTCACCTGGCTCAGGATCTGGCAAGGCAGAATTTTCCCGATATCACACAGGACGGCGAGGGGCGGATCTGGGTCATTTCAGATCGCGAACTGCTACGCCTGGATGGGACCGCCTGGACGCATATTGACGTCTCGGCAGCCAGTCTTGGGCGGCACCTTGCGGATGTGGCGGTCGATGGCGCAGGCAACATTTGGGTAGATGGCATCGGAAACGGCGCGGCGCGGCTGCGCGTTGTGGGGAATAAAATCGCGAGCATTGATCGCCCGCATCTTTCCTCCAGCGAAGTCCTCTTCATAGGCGCCGACCGGCGTGGTTGGGTTTGGATCGGCGAAGATCATGGACTGGAAGTTTTTGATGGACGTCGATGGCAGCGATATACGCTCGACAACGGGCTCATTTGGAATGATTGCGATGCCAAGGCATTCTTGAGCGATTCGGACGGTTCGGTTTGGATCGGCACCAGCGGCGGCGCGGCGCATTTCTCGCCCTCGCCGGACATCCTCATTGCACCGCTTCCAGCGCCCATCATCGCCAGGGCTGACTTTGGATCTCGTAGCCTCCTCGGCGGACATGCCGACCTTCGGTGGTCCAATAGCCCTCTGACCATCGGACTGGCGTCGCTCAGCTTCCGGAATGAGCAGGCAATCAAATTCCGATACCGCCTGGTGGGGTTAGAGACGGATTGGGTCGAGACCTCGGCACATGAGATCCGGTATCCGCGCCCTTCTGCCGGGTCTTATCGGTTCGAAGCCGTTGCGTTAAATAGCGACACAGGGGAAACATCGCCACTCAAGACGCTCGCCTTCGATATCCAACCCCCGTGGTGGTCGACTAAAACCTTTATCTCGGTAAGCATTGCGATCGTGCTGCTGCTCGCGGTTGCCCTGGCGCGCTGGCGAGTGAAGATACTGATGCTGCGACAACGGGAGTTGGAGCGCCTGGTTGCCGAACGGACTGAGCAATTGGACCGCAAGCTGGCGCAAGAGGAATCGCTCAAGTCGGAAGCGGAACGTGCAAATCGCGCGAAAAGTGAATTTCTCGCCATGATGAGTCATGAGATTCGTACGCCGATGAACGGCGTAATTGGAATGACGGGCTTACTGCTGGATACGCATCTGGACCAGGATCAGCACGAGTTCGTGACGGCCATCCGGGACTCCGGCTCGTCGCTCGTTTCTATTATCAATGAAATTCTTGATTTCTCGAAGATTGAAGCAGGGAAACTCACCTTGGAATCGACTGATTTTGAACTCCAGCCGGTGGTGAGAGACGCAGCCGGTCCGATAGCCGAGATGGCGCAGCGCAAGGGCCTCGCAATCTCTTTAAGTTTCGATAACGGCTTGCCGGCCTGGGTTGCCGGCGACTCCGTGCGGCTGAAGCAGATCCTGCTGAATTTGTTGTCTAATGCGGCAAAGTTCACCGAATCGGGCATGATCACTGTCCGGGTCTCACGCTCAGCGGAGCCATCGGGGGCTGGCGCTCTGCTGCGCTTTGCCGTTTCCGATACCGGCATCGGCATCGATTGCGGCGCACAGGCCAGGCTATTCCAGGCCTTCAGCCAGGCCGAAGAATGTACGACCCGCAAATATGGCGGCACAGGCCTCGGACTGGCGATATCAAAGAGGCTTGCTGAACTGATGGGCGGTGCAATCGGTGTAGAAAGCAAGCCCGGTTGCGGCAGCACCTTCTGGTTTACGGCTCACCTCAAGCAGGCCGAACCGCCCCTCCGGAATGCTCGTCCTCTAAATATGAAATCGGTTCCTGAATTGCGGCACAAGGGCAGCATTCTGGTTGCCGAGGACAACCCCATCAATCAAAAGGTGGCCCTCAGCCTCCTGTCGCATCTCGGTTACCAAGCGGAGGTGGTGCATAATGGCGCCGAGGCCGTGGAGCGCTTAAAGCAACGCGAATATGACGTGATCCTTATGGACTGCCAGATGCCCGTCATGGACGGGTTCGAAGCCACCAAAGCGATTCGCCAGCTTCAGGCCGGTCTGCCGCGAACGCCAATTATCGCCGTTACCGCCAATGCGCTCACCGGAGAACGCGAACGCTGCCTCGCAGCCGATATGGACGACTATCTGCCGAAGCCGGTGAGCCGGGATACCCTCGATGCCGCTATCCAACGCTGGATGGAGCCGGTCCGGGAAAATCTCCAGCCAGAAACTTTGACTGCCTGACTGCCGCTCCGCTGATCAACGGCTGCCGTTCGTGGCCTTTGCGTTCCGCAGCGCCTTCCGATAGGCGCTCTTGAGTTCCAGGCTGATGTGAATCTGCGGCATGTCGAGAGTCATGCTGTCCAAGGCTGAATCGATTGCGAATGTGTACGGACCATCTTTGGTGCCCAGTTCGTCATAAAACGCCACCTGATCGCCATTCAATTCGTAGCGGCCGCGGCGCTGAACGCGCTGATGGTGGATGTACACGTCCTTTGTGAACGTGCCATCCGGGCGGAAGGTGAGGGTTCCGCTGCACTCGTCCGGGTGCGGCTTTCCATCAAAGCACGTGTGCGTGGTCTGAATCCCGCTATCCGGGTCGGTAACAGTAATGTATTCCCAGCCCCCTGAATCCTGCAGCAATTTGAGCTGATTCTGAGTTATCCCGAGCGACAAGCCCGCAGCGAAGAAAAAAAGGAGGATGCCGCGCATACCGCCAACCTTTCGTTAATGGATAATCGAGTACTTTAATGGGTCATCGAGTAAATGATGTAATTGATCCCGATGCGCATGCCCAGCGCCGAATACTGCTCCGGGTACTCCGCATCGTCCGCCCACTCCCAGGAATCACCCAGGTCCGAATTGAACGCAATCGCAACCATGATGCGGCCTTTATCGTCGTAAATGCCGCGCCAGTGCGCCACATATCCGTCGTTGCGGAAGGGCACGCCGGTTCGAACGCCCCATTCGCCGGGAACCTGGTAGCGGTTGCCGAGATCGTAGACGGTGTGAAAGATGGCATCGTTATCGGGAATTTCAACCACTGGCCGCCCGGGAAGCACGCGCTTCATGCTGTCTTCGAACACTGCCCAATCGTGAGTGCCCCAGAAATCATCACACATCAGGAACCCTCCGCGTAACAGGTAATCGCGCAGCGTGCGCGCTTGCCCATCGCTTAACTGCCATTCGCCCACAAACACCGCATACAGCCAGGGATAGTTGTAGACATCGTTCTTGTCGTCCAGATTGACAGGTTGCTCCACGGAGCGCGCATCCAGGCGAGTCAGCCGCTGGATCGCCTGCAGAAAATGGCGGTCGGCGCGCGGATAATCGTTCGTCCAGCTCGAGTGCCCCCGCGTCCAATCCCATCCCGCATGCCGGAAGTGCGCGTCAGGAATGGACGGGTACATCAGGCGCGCAAACACCCACTCGGTTTTATCATCGAAGCCAGAAGGCAGTGGAATCTGTCCCAGGCGGTACTCATCGCCAGGATATTCCCGGAAGGCACGCGGCAAGTTCCGCTCAGCCGAGTACAGCAAAGCGAGCGCGCCCAGCGCAACCACTGCGCAGCGAACCACTTCCCCGCCACGGCTTCGCACAATGCCTCGCACCGAGAATAGCATTCCGAATTTCGTCCGTTTGGGAACGGTGGTGTTCGGAATCGGGCAGTGTGGAAACGAGAGCTACGAAAGTTTTCGTTGACAATACGAATGCCTTCGTAGTAAAGAATAGACATGGCGAATCCACAGCCGCCGAAGCCAACTTCGACAGAATTAGAGATTTTGCGCGTTCTATGGGACCGCGGCCCATCCACCGTCCGTGAAGTTCACGAGGTGTTGAACCACGCCCGGCCGACTGGCTACACAACGGTTCTGAAGTTGCTTCAGATCATGACGGTTAAGGGTAGCGTGACGCGGAATGAAGATACACGGGCGCACGTTTACGAAGCCCGGCAGCCCGCGGAAAGCACAAAGCGCCAGCTTGCAGGCGACCTTCTGCAGCGCGCTTTTGCAGGGTCCGCGAGCCAGTTGATGATGCACGCGCTGGCTGGAAAGAAAGCTTCGCGCGAAGAGATTGAAGAGATCCGGCGGATGCTGGATGAATACGAAAGGAGGGCCCCACGATGATTTCAGCTTCCTGGTTGACGCCGGAGACAGTACAGACGCTCGGCTGGACGCTGGTCCACTTTGTATGGGAAGGCGCGGTGCTCGCGCTCTTGCTGTACGTCATTTTTGCGTTCGCCCACAGTGCGCGCGTTCGCTATACGGCCGCCGTTATCGCGCTCCTGCTGATGGTCGCTTCCCCCATCGCCACCTTCGCGATTTTGCAAAATCGGCCCGCGCTTACGACCGATGCCGGCTCCGCCCACCAGGTGATCGCTTCGCTGCAAGTAGCGGCAAAGCTCGCGCTCGACAATTCGGTTGGGTCCTCCCATGCGTCGCTGCCTTCGATTGATTGGCTGGGCTGGCTGGTATGGGCTTGGTTCGGAGGAGTCCTCGTTTTCGCGCTTCGGGCGCTTGGCGGATGGCTGGTTCTCGAACGGGTTCATCGCAAAAAAAGTGAACCGCTTACGGCCGTGCTCCGCAATCGCTGCCTTCAGCTTCAAGAGCGGCTGGCGCTCACCCGGACCGTACGCTACTTCCAATCTCGTCTGGTGGAAGTACCCGCTGTTATGGGATGGTTCCGCCCGGTTGTGCTTATTCCGGCCGCCGCGATGACCGGTTTATCGCCCCAGCAATTGGAAGCCGTGATTGCGCACGAACTGGCACACATTAAGCGGCTGGATTGTTTTGTAAATCTGTTCCAGATCGCCGCTGAGACAGTGCTCTTTTACCATCCTGCCGTATGGTGGGTGAGCAAGGCGATCCGGAACGAGAGAGAGAATTGCTGCGATGATGTGGCAGTTTCCATCTGCGGTAATCCGGGGGATTACGCCAGAGCGCTCGCAGCGATGGAAATCTGGCGCGCTACGCCGGCGCTGATGCTGGCTATGAACAGTGCGTCGCTGCGTTCGCGGGTCGGCCGTCTGCTGGGAGTCGAGACCATCACGCGCAGTATCCCGCGAAGCGGGCTCGCAGCCGTTGGAGTGCTTTGTGCGGCGGGCGTCCTGTTGGCAGCCACAACCGCGAATAGAGTTTTTAACGATCTTCCAGATTCGGAGGAGGCGCAAGCGCAGGAAGGCCTTCCCGGCCCGCCGGCAGCGCCAGCAGTACCGGCGATCGAGGAGAGTTTCGCGACATCATGCATTCGTCCGGCGACGGCCGTCCGGGTGGAAGCTGTTTTGGCGCGGGTGGTGCCCGATGCAAACGGTTCTGGTGAAGCCGCGCAAGATCCTCAGCCGGTATCGAACAATGAGGGCGGCGACAAGCAATCGTATATCGCGGGCTTGCAGGCCGCGGGTTTAAAGGACTTGACGGTCGATCAGATTATCGCGCTCAAGGTTCAGGGCGTAACGCCTGAATATATCCGCGAGATGCGCAGCGCAGGGTTCGACACCAGCATTAACAATCTCGTTGCAATGAAGGTGCAGGGAATCACGCCGGAATACCTGAAGGAAATTCGCGCCAGCGGCCTCAAGCCGGATACGCATGACCTTATTGCACTGAAAGTTCAAGGAGTGACGCCCGAATACGTGAACAAAGTGCGTTCCGAATACGGGAACGATGTCACCGTTCATCAGATTATTGCCATGAAGGTGCAAGGCCTGGATCCTTCTCAGGCGGCCGAATTTAAGAAACTAGGACTGGCGGACATCAGCCTGAACAAACTGATCGCGCTGAAGGTACAAGGCGTAACGCCCGATTACGTTCGTGCTCTGGAGGCAGCAGGTTTCAAGGATTTGAAGACCGGCGACATCCTTGCTGCCAAGGTACAAGGCATCACTCCTGAATTTATTCAACAGGTCCGCAGCCATGGTTTCAACAACGTGACCATGCATCAACTGATCGAACTTAAAGTTGCGGGTATCTTCTAGGGAGCTGATGATGCGCAAAACCACTTTGATTGCTCTCAGTGTGTTTGCTCTCTCCGGGCTGGCCGACGCCGCAATAGATCACGGCGAGTGGACCATGAGTTCCTCCGCAATCCCCGGACGGATTCAGTTTTCGATAACCGCCTCGGGCGAGGGCGGGCAGCACTGGAACAGCAGTTCCACCTGGAGCACAAGCGATTTTCACGGGCTCGACTGGTCGACTCCCGGCAAGCATGATATTCGCTTCACGATTGCGCGCGATGCAGGTGATATCGAATGCGAAGGCTTTCTGAAAAACGGAGAAGCCGCGGGCCTGTTTACATTCAAGCCCAATCCGCAATATGGCTCTGAGATGAGGCGTCTGGGGCTTGCCGGATTCACCCCCGACGAGCAATTCGCGTTTGCGCTGCACGACGTCAGCCTTGACTTTGCACGCGAGATGAAAGCGGCGCGCATTGAAGGATTAGATGCCGGTAAACTGATCGCCTTTCGCATCCACGGTGTCTCCTCTGATTTCGTGAAAGACCTGCACCGGCTTGGTTACTCGCACCTTGATGCGGACAAGCTGATCGCGTTCCGGATTCACGGCGTTTCGCACGAATTCATTCAAGCTCTGGAAAAACTCGGGTATCCCCGCCTCGAACCCGATCAACTGATCGCTTTTCGCATTCATGGTGTTTCGCCCGAATTTGTAACGCAACTGCAGGCGCTCGGCTATGCCCGTCCGGATGCAGAGCAGTTAGTCGCCCTGCGGATTCACGGCGTAACACCCGATTACATCCAGCAGCTTCGATCGCGCGGCGTCCAGAAGCTGACGCTGCAGCAGCTCGTTGAACTTCGTATACACGGCATCAACTGAGGAGGGTTCATGATAAGCCTCTGGAATGACCTGCGCTATGCCCTCCGCGGGTTTCGGCGCACCCCGCTTTTCACCGTTATTGCGGTGATCTCACTCGCGTTCGGAATCGGCGCAAACACCGCCATCTTCAGCTTGCTCGATCAGGTTATGCTGCGGCTGCTTCCCGTGAAGCAACCGCAAGAACTGGCCCTCCTTACGATGCGGGGGCAGCACTACGGCAGCAACTGGGGGATGAATGCGATCTCGTATCCGATGTACCGCGATTTCCGCGATCACAACCAGGTCTTTTCGGGAATGTTTTGCCGGTTTCCGCTTGAGGCCAGCTTGGGCTATGGGAATCGAACTGAGCGCGTAGCCGCCGAACTTGTGTCGGGCAGCTATTTCCCGGTGCTGGGTGTAAAGGCCGTCTTGGGCCGTACCTTCACTCCGGATGATGACCGAATTCCGGGCGGCCATCCGCTGGCCGTACTCAGCTACGGCTTCTGGCAAACCCGCTTCTCCTCGGACCGCGCGGTTATCGGCAAGACTCTGGTGATCAATGGCTGCAACATGACGGTGATCGGAGTTGCGCAGCCGGGTTTCGATGGCGTGGAACTGGGACACACGACTAAGGTCTTCATTCCCATCATGATGAAGGCGCAAATGACTCCGTTCTGGGACGGTCTGAAGGATCGCCGGCAGCGCTGGGTGAACGCATTCGGGCGTTTGAAGCCCGGCATCAGCGCGCAAAAAGCAAAGGCATCGCTTCAGCCGTTCATGCATAACATGCTTGAGATGGAAGTGAAGGAGCCGGCCTTTCGCAATGCTTCGGCATATACCCGGCAGCAATTTCTAAAGTGCTGGATTGATGTTCTGCCCGGCTCCAAGGGCAAGTCGTACCTCCGGCAACAGCTTTCTACTCCGCTCTGGGTCCTGATGGGCCTGACCGGAGTGGTGCTGCTGCTTGCCTGCGCTAATCTCGCGAACCTTTTGCTGGCCCGCGCCACAGCGCGCGAGCGCGAAATTGCCATTCGGTTTGCCATCGGGGCCAGCCGCCGGAGGATTATTCGGCAATTTCTCGTCGAAAGCCTGCTGCTTTCCGCATTTGGCGCGGCCGCGGGATTGCTGGTTGCAGTCTGGGCAGACCGTCTCCTGCTGGCCGCCTATCTGCCCGCCGAATCCGCTGGTCAGTTAGCTCTTTCGGCTGCTCCCGACCTCCGCGTTCTGGCGTTCACGCTGGCCACCATGCTCGCTACTGCCGTGGTATTCGGTCTGGCCCCGGCGCTAAGAGGTTCGAACGGCAATGTAGCGCCCACCCTGAAGGACCAGGCCGGTTCCGTGGTCGGCGGAAGCAATGTCGCGTTCCGTAAAGTACTGGTCGGCATCCAGGTGACTTTGTCGCTTCTGCTGCTGATTGGCGCCGGCCTGTTTCTTCGCACGCTTACAAACCTTCGCAGCCTGGGACCTGGGTTCCGGGCTGAGCGCCTCATCGGCTTTAATCTCGATCCATCTCTCAACGGCTATACCGCGGAGCGCGCCAGGTTCTTCTACAAGACGCTTACGGAAGATCTGCAACGCATCCCCGGGGTAACCTCCGTCGGCCTCGCATCCTTGCGCATTCTTGAAGATAACGAGTGGGATTCATCAGTCACGGTCGAAGGCTACACCGCTAAACCGGGGCAGCACCCCGAACCCTATATGAACTCCATCAGCCCGAACTATTTCGCCACCTTAGGAGTTCCCATCGTTATGGGCCGCGACTTCACGTTGAAAGACGTACAGCGAGTGAAGCATGGTTCCGAGCCGGACAACTTCTCCCCGACCACCGTCATGATTAACGAGTCTTTCGCGCGGAAGTTTTTCGCGGGCCGCAATCCGATCGGGCTCCATATCGGGTTCGGGTCCGATCCCGGCACGAAAACAGATATGGAAGTCATCGGCGTCGTAAAAGACATCAAGTATACGAACCTGCGCGATGAAATACCCGTACAGGCGTTTGTGCCCTATCTTGCCGACGAACACATCGGCGGGATGACCGTGTATCTGCGCACCAGTGTTGACCCGCACGAGATCATGTCGATTGTCAGGCAAAAGGTGAGGCGGCTGGATCCAAGCATCCCCATCTACGAAATGCGGACTACTGAGCAGCAGCTCGATCTCTCGCTCCGGACAGAGCGCCTGGTCGCCAGTCTCTCCACGGTTTTTGGTTTTCTCGCTACGCTGCTCGCGGTCATCGGGCTCTATGGCGTGACGGCCTATACCGTGGCGCGCCGCACGCGCGAAATCGGCATCCGGATGGCGCTTGGTGCGCTGCAGGGCAACGTGATCTGGATGATCATGCGAGAGGTGCTGGCGGTACTCGCCGCTGGTGTGGTGATCGGAATCCCGGCGGCAGTTGGCCTTAGCCGGCTGATCCGCAGCCAGCTCTACGGATTGACACCCTACGATCCGGGCACTCTCGCGAGTGCGACGCTGGTTCTCGCCGCCGTGGCATGCCTGGCCGGCTTCATTCCCGCGCTTCGCGCCAGCCGCATCGACCCGACGCACGCGTTGAGATATGAATGAAGGAGCAGGAACTCCAGGCAGCAAACGCGCGTACTTTATCCAGAATGCCCGGCGAAGGCGAAATTCAATACACGATCTCTGCGTCGGACGATTCGACGATTGCAGTTGAAGTATACAAGACCAGGTTGATGCGAAAACGCAAGCACCTTCTCTTTTTTCGCAGCTTCAGCGGATGCTTTCTGCATGCGCCTGACCGGCCGGAGAACTCGCGCCTGGACCTCACCATCGACGCAACATCGATCATCTGCCGTGACCAGTGGCTGAGGCCGCGCCAGCAGCGGCGCGTGACTGAATATGTCCGGAATGTGGCGCTCGCGGCGGATCGGCGTCCGCAAATCCAGTTCTCCTCCAGCCGCCTGACGCCAAAATCCCTACGCGGCTTCGTTGTAGAAGGCGTTCTCAACGTTGGCGGCATCACCCGTGTGCTGAAGCTAAATCTCGTGCTAAGTCCCCGAAGCAACGCTCGGCTTCAGCTCGACGCCGATGCCGCCGTCCGGCTGAGCGACTTCGGAATTAAGCCGCCCTCGTCGCGCTTTGCCCTCGTTGGCACGAAAGACGAGGCGCTGATTCACCTGCTTCTGTGGGCGAGGCTGCCGGGGCCGAACGTCAAGTGAAGAGCTTGGGCATCGCGAGTTCCTGAACCGCTTTTGCGACGATTTGCCGCGCACGCTTCTCCCGCACCCGGTTTTCGGATCGATGAGCCGGCAGGATTGGTGGCGATGAGGATACTTACACGCCGATCACCACTTGCGGCAATTCGGGCGTTAACCAAGGTTTATAACAAGGGCTCACCGCCAAAATTTCCAGTGCCGACAGGTCATCTTCAAGTAGCAGATTTGCAACGCGCAGCGAGAAGGCCCGTAGCGTCCGCGAGATCGATATCCGCGATTAGCAACCCTGGCCTGCCGTAGGGCTGGTAGCTGAGCAGCGTTCCATCCGGCCGCACTATGGCGGAAGTCGTCGGCGACCCGGCGCTCGCGCAGTTTACAGTGGCGAAGAAGCAGGTGTTCTCCGCGGCGCGGCACAGCGCCGCTTTCTCATGGAACGTATTCGCCGGATCAGCAAAACTCGACGGCAGGTA
>DATIMA010000020.1:0-18893 GCA_035475915.1 Bryobacteraceae bacterium | reverse complement strand
GACGTGGTAAGCCCGCAGAGTGCCTTCGCTATCCAGCATCGTTACTTCCCCGAGCCACCAGGCCGAAATGGCGGAAAACGAGTGCTGCTCGCGCTGGAGCTGCTCCAGCATGTGATAAGGAATGAGCGATCCGCTATTCCGCGAGCCAGCGCTCACCAGACCGATATAGGCGAGTTGCTGCGGATCGGTTACCGGCAGGCTACGCAGGAGAAGCCCATAAAGCAGCGCAAAAATGGCCGTATTTGCTCCGATGCCTAAAGCCAGCGTCAGAATCGCCGTGACGCAAAAGACGGGGCTCTTCCGTATGGCCCGCATGCCCAAGACGAAGTCCCGATACCAGCTTTCCAGAATGGTCATAAAGTCCTGATCGTGTACTCTCTCGATAATTGCCGGCGTGCGGCCAAAACGTAAGCGTGCGCGCCGCTGGGCTTCGAGTGCCGGCATCCCGGCCGCCAGATTGTCCTCCGCCTGCATCTCCAGATGAACGCGCAATTCATCTTCGAGATCCGAATCGCTTCGGAAACGCCCGATTCTCCGCAATAATCGCGATAGCCAGGACTTCACCGGACCTCCTTCAGTTCGCGTTTTTGCACAGATAGTAGGCCTTCTACCTATTGAATACCTACCATACTTCTCTGCTACCATGGTAGCGGAATTTAATGGCTAAGAAACAAGACGCGAGGCTCGATCTCCTGCAAGGAACGCTGGACATGATGGTGATGCGGACCCTGCTGGGCGGGCGGGCGAATGGCTACGAGATCGCCAGAGCAATCGAGCGGATGTCGGAAGACGTTCTCGCAGTAGATCACGGGTCTCTCTATCCGGCGCTTCACCGGTTAGAGAAGAGTGGAGTGGTTTCCGGCAAATGGGAAATCTCCTCGACGAACCGCCGCGCGCGCTATTACCGCCTGACGGCAGCCGGCAGGAAGCGACTCACTCTAGAGCAATCGAAATGGGAGCAGATGGCCGCGGCCATTACTCGCGTCATGCGGCCGGCAGCTACTTGAGTTCTCTGACCCAGATGTTCCGGAAGCTGATTGGCGCGCTGGGGTCTCCGTGCGCCTGCAGCTTAATGGGAGCTGACGTGTATGCCTTGTAGAACGGCTTGCCGATGTACAGGGTTTGGCCCTTCAGCTCGAAATGATTTTCAACCAGCACGCCGTTGAAGAAAACGGTGGCATAGGCGGGAGTTTTCAAAGACCCGTCGGCGTTGAACGTGGGCGCCGTCCAAACGACATCATAGGTCTGCCATTCTCCTGGTTTACGGCCGGGATTCGCCAGCGGAATGGCTTGTTTGTAGAGGCTGCCCGCCATCCCATTCACGTACGTCTTGTTCTGGTAGGAATCGAGAACCTGCAGCTCATAGCCGCCATCGCCCGGCCCGGTGGAGGCCAAGAATATGCCGCTGTTGCCGCGCGCCTGACCGGTTCCGGTAATGTTGGCGGGCACCTTCCATTCAATGTGAAGCTGGTAGTCTTTGAAATCCTGTTTGGTTTCGATGTTGCCCGATTTTTTGTCCACCGTCAGCACGCCATCGGCAACGGTCCAATCGGCCGGCGATTTGCCATCGCGCGCCGATACCCACTCGTCCAGATTCTTGCCGTCGAATAGTATGATCGCGTCGGAAGGAGGCGCGTTGCACGTGGCGCCCGGAGTCACCACTTTGGGCACTGGCTCCCAAACTTCCGTATCTTCAGGTTTAGCTTTCGTCTGCTGTTGAGCGTAAACCATACCAGCCGTGGCAAGCAGAGCCGCGAGCGCAAAGGACTTCGAAAATTGAATGGCCATCACTAGATGAGCATACACCGCGCTCCGGCAGATCTTGACGGAACCGTAGCGCTGCTGAACGCGCGCGGAAAATAACTTTAACTCGCTTCTACCGCCTCCAAAACAGCAGAAGTCCGAACAACACCAGCCAGATGAAATCAAGATAATGCCAGAAGATGGATACGCCGGTTGTTACTACGCGTGTGTACATCTGGTATTTGGGTCCACTTGCCGGCTCGCGGGTCCGAAACAGCAGGTATCCCAGGCCAGCGAGCCCAACCAAGATATGCAGGCCATGCAGACCCATGAACAGAAAGATGAACCAGGAATGGGGGTTTCTCGCCATAATCACGCCTGAATGGACAACCTGGAGCCCGGCCGTGATTTGACCCACCAGAAAGAGCACGCCGAGCCCCGTGGCCAAAGTAGTCAAACGGAAGAAAGCACGCTGCTCATGGCGAAGCAGGTGACGGCGAGCGATTGCAAGCACTGCGCTGCTAGCCAGAAGGACCGCGGTGGTTGCCCAGAGCACGCCGGGGATTTGGATGTGTCCCCAAAACTGCTGGCCTGCCGAGCGGTCCAGGAAGACGGTGATGATGGCGCCGAAAGTCATGGTCACGGTGGCAAGGACAACGACGACGGTCAGTGTGGAAAGGGAGTTGAGCTCTCGCTCACGCGAGGCGGTCTGGACAGCAGCTTGCACTTCACCTACTATGATGCGTCATGGGGCCTGAGTGGATGCGGCAGAGCAGCCTGCCTGCGGAAGGTAGGTCATTTTGAAAAATCGTTCGTTCTTTCCGATTATCGCGGCGGCATTCTTTGCGACGACCATTTTTGCGCAGGTGCGCAGCAAGTCGCCGGCATATCTGGACCCGAAACGGCCGGTAGGGGAACGAGTTGACGATTTGATGAGCCGCATGACGCTCAAGGAAAAAGTCGGGCAGCTCAACTTGCCGTGTGTGTATGTGGACGAACTGGGAAAGGATATCCCTTCGAAGATGGAGGCGTGCCGGAGATTTGCGGCCGGAAACTACACGGACGAGATTGGTCCCGGATGCGGTTTCTTCACACTGGCGAATGAGATTCTGCACAAAGGCGCGCGCCAGCAAGCCGGGTATTTCAATGAACTGCAGAGGATCGCGCTCACTCAGACGCGGCTGAAGATACCTCTTCTCGAGGACGAAGAGGGCACACACGGCGCGATGTTTCCCGGGGCGACGATCTTTCCAGAAGGCCTGGCCATGGGCAGCACGTTCGATCCTGATTTGGTCAGATCCGTTTATGCGGCTGCGGCGGCGGAGGCAAGAGCGGTCGGCATCCACATGCTCTCCACGCTAGTAATGGAGCTGGATCGCGATCCGCGAATGGGCAGAAATGAGGAAGCCTACACGGAGGACCCCTATCTCTACTCGCGCATCGCGCAAAGCATTGTTCAGGGCACACAAGGAACGAATCTGGCGGCCGGCGACAAAGTTATCGCTGTACTGACTGATTTCCCTACGCAAAGCGAACCCGCCAGCGGCCTGGAACGCGGCGCGATTGAAGTCTCGGAACGCACATTGCGTGAAACGTTTTTGCTCCCCTGGATTGCGGCAATCAGTAAAGCCGGCGGTTTGGGAGTGATGGCTGGCTACCCGGAAATCGAGGACGTGCCCGCGCACGCTTCTGAGAAATGGATGAACGATGTCCTGCGGCAACAACTGGGCTTCCGAGGCGTAGTTGTGAGTGAAGGCGACGGATTCGGGACGCTGATTTACGAACACATTGTCCGAACACAAAAGGAGGCGGGCGCGATGGCCTTGAAGGCGGGTGTGGATGTGAACATCACGTATGAACCTGCCTACATGGGCCCGTTGATTGAAAGCGTAAACGAGGGGCGAGTGCCGATCGCTTTGGTGGACCGGGCGGTGCGCAGAGTTTTGGAGCTTAAGTTCCGCTTGGGCCTTTTCGAGAATCCCTATGTCGATGTCGATCGAGCCATCCGTGTGGTCCACTCGCAATCGAATCAGGATCTTGCGCTGCGAGCCGGCCGTGAAGGAATCGTGCTGTTAAAGAATGATGGGAATCTTCTGCCGCTGAAGAAGACTTCGAAAACGATTGCCGTAATTGGTCCGGACGCGGAGAACCTCATGAACGAATTGGGAGATTATTCGCCGCGTAAGGTCCCGCAGCACGTCGTCAGTATCTTGGAGGGAATCAGAGCCAAAGCCGGCGCGGGAAGCAAGGTTGTTGCGGCGAGGGGCTGCGGGGTATTAGGCGACGACAAGAGCGGGTTTGGCGAAGCTACGCGGCTGGCGAAAACCGCGGACGTGGCGGTTGTCATCGTGGGAGAAAATCAGGGCCAAAACGATGTGGATGAAGCGAAGGACCCACCCACCGACGGCGAAGCGCACGACGTGGCGAGTCTTGACCTCACGGGCGTTCAGGAGGACCTGGTGAGGGCCGTTTACGAAACGGGGACACCGACCGTGGTGGTGCTGGTGAATGGCAGACCGCTTTCCACGCGCTGGACCGCCGAGCACGTGCCCGCGATCATAGAAGCTTGGCGGCCCGGTGAACGCGGCGGGGAAGCCGTTGCCGATGTTCTGTTCGGAGATTACAATCCGAGCGGCCGGCTGGCCATTACAATTCCCCGTCATGTAGGGCAGTTACCGGCTTACTACAACTACAAGCCCGGGAAAGACTTCTGGATTCACGATATGAAGCGCGGATACGTGGATATGCCGGCGACACCTCTTTACCCGTTTGGTTACGGGTTGAGCTACACACATTACGCGTACAGCAGCCTTCGCATCGAGCCGCCCCAGATACATCCAGAGGGCATGGCACGAGTCAGCGTCAACGTCAAAAACACGGGGGAACGCCCAGGGGTCGAAACGGTGCAACTTTACATTCACGAAGCGACAGGTCCGGTGGCAACGCCCATAAAGCAGCTACGCGGATTCAAGCGCGTGGACCTGAAGCCGGGCGAGACGAAGAATGTCACGCTGACTCTGAAGCCCGAAGATCTGCAGTTGCTGGACCGCGATATGCATTGGCGAGTGGTCCCGAGCGATTTTGAAATCATGGTTGGGAGTTCGTCGCAGGATTTGCCGCTGAAGGGAGTGTTGAAGGTAGTGCCGTAGCACCGGGGGTATCGAACTTAAGGACCGCCGGGGTCACGAGACGCGAGTGCTCGCTTGGCCGACAATGGTACTTTGCCAACTGATATCGCCGAGCCGTTCCGGTAATGAAATTCCGGCTTCGAGCTGGGCATCTTGTAAGCGGTCGCTAACGCGCTTTGCCGCATCGACGACCGCGCGATGGAGATTCGGAAGGGTCTCCTCAGAGATTTGAGTCGAGTCTCCGACGACGCTTAACGCCGCGACCGCCTCGCCATTGCCATTGAAAATAGGCGCTCCGATGCAGCGGATACCGATCTCTTCCTCTTCGTCGTCGAGCGCGTAACCGCGCCGCCTGATGATTTCCAGCTCATGCTTCAACTGCCGGATCGAGCAAATCGTGTTTTCGTTGTACCGGATCAGACCGTGACCGGAGATAAGCTGCTCGGCATCCCGTTCGCTCGAATAGGCGAGTAAAGCTTTGCCGAGGGCGGTACAGTGTAACGCGAGCTGTTTGCCGATCCAGGTTGCGGTGCGGGAAACACCCGCCGGGGTTGCTTTTTCGATCAGAACGCAGGAGCCCTGCTCCAGGACCGCCATATGGACCGTTAAGCCTGTGCGTTCGACGAGCTTACGGAGAAAGGGCCGAGCCTGCTCGCGTAGACTGATGCCTTGTAATGCCTGGCGAGCCAACTCGCAGACACTCAAACTGACCCGGTACTTTCCGCATGCAGCATCACGATATACATAACCGGTGTTTTCAAACGTGCGCAGGAGGCAATGCACGGAGCTTTTAGGAAGCTTCAACTGGCGGGTGACTTGCGAGAGAGACAAGCCCGCTCGAGACTTGGCGAGAAGCTCTAAAATTCTGAGCCCTCGTTCTAAAGAGGGTACAAACGATTTTGCAGATTCTTCCATCCCGCCCTCCCGTGGTTTCACTCAAGATAACAGGTTCTGGCGTGATTTCTTCATATCGCAAGGCGCCTGTTCAATAGGCTGGACGTTTCAGGACCTCAGCAGCGGAGCGGGCGCGTTGAACAACGGATCAATACGCACACTGCCGGTGAAATACTCTACTCAGCTTTTAGCGATGCCATATCGATCGAGAAGCGATACTTCACATCAGACTTAAGTAGCCGTTCGTACGCTTCGTTGACCTTCTGGATCGGAATCACTTCGACCTCGGCGGTGATGTTATGCGCACCGCAAAAATCCAGCATCTCTTGCGTTTCAGGAAGACCGCCGATAATCGAACCTGAAACACTGCGACGTCCAAAAATAAGGCCGAATGCGGAGAGGCCCAGGGGCTTGGCTGGAGCGCCAACAAGCGTCAGATTACCGTCGACGTCCAGCAGGTTTATATAGGGATTGATGTCATGATCGGCGGAAACGGCATCGAGGATGAAATTAAAGCTGCCGGCGTGTTTCTGCATCTCGCCGGCATTGCGCGAAAGAACCACTTCGTCCGCGCCAAGGCGAAGCGCGTCCTCCGTTTTACTTGGCGAGGTTGTGAACACCACAACATGAGCTCCCAGTGCGTGCGCAAGCTTTACGGCCATGTGGCCGAGGCCGCCGAGACCGACCACACCGACCTTTTTGCCCTTTGTGATGCCCCAGTGGCGCAGCGGCGAGTAGGTTGTAATCCCGGCGCAAAGGAGCGGCGCAGCGCCGGCTAAGCCGAGGTTGGAAGGCACTCGCAGGACAAAGTGCTCATCGACGGTGATGCTGTCGGAGTAGCCTCCGTAGGTTACACCGCCGAGGTGCTTGTCTGGAGAATTGAAGGTGAGGGTGAGATTCGGGCAGAAATTCTCAAGCCCCGCCTGGCATCTTGGGCAGGAACGGTCAGAATCGACAAGACAGCCGACTGCGGCCACGTCGCCTGCCTTGAACTTCGTCACGACTGAGCCGACCTTGGTCACACGGCCGACAATCTCATGGCCCGGCACAATCGGATATTTGGTGGGCATGAACTCGCTCCACTCATCGCGAACGGAGTGAAGGTCGGAGTGGCAAATACCACAGAACAGGATTTCGATCTGAACGTCGTGTTCGGTAGGATCACGACGCGAAATCGTGGTTGAGCCGAGCGGTGATGTCGCGCTTGCGGCGGAATAAGCTTTGCTCTTGTACATGAATTTTTGGATGAACTCTCAGACCTACTTGTTGCTGCAAATGCGCCGGGTACCGTTCGCCTTGCACTGTGATTTTGGAGAAGGAACGATTGATGTTCCGAAGATCCTCGGGAACGGTCCCTCATCTCCAGCCTATCGACGAAACCATCAAAACGATAGCCTAATCCTTCCTGTTTTTGCCTAATTCTCTTGCGCTGCGGGCTTGCATCTATCTTTCTCATGTCCGCAACCGCTATCCTGCTGCAGAAGAAGAACCCAGTCTACATGAGATTAGGCCGTTCTGGAGCACCTCCGGCAGCGCATTCGATCCGCCGGTCCTCAATCGGTAAGTAAGAGAAGTTTGGAAAACGCGGCACACATGAAAAAGGCCAGGTACCGCGAGTACCTGGCCAGGACAGTTGATTGGGGTTGGTTTCAGGCCGCCCGCTTCAGTGGAAATTTCAGAATCGTCTTCGCCTTAGGCGCCTCTTCCGTCTCTACTTTAAAGGACGAAATCGGAATGAGAGGGGCCTTGCCGGTCCCGTTGAAATACTCATCCAGCGGGAAGAGCGGATGCGGCTCGAGTTCGCGGAACGTTCGCCCCAGCTTCTGTTGTACGCGATAGAGCTCATGAAAGAAGGTGCCGCGGTCGATTTTCAACTTTTTGCAGCATAGCGGCCATTCCGCGCCCAGCAGAAAATGATATTTAAAAAGTGTATATTCGCTGTCATTTAGTGTTCGGCGGCTAACCAGGCAGAAATCGGCGATGTATTCCTCGTTTTTGAGGCCCCAGACCGACTTTCGTTGGCGGCCCGGATTCGCTTCGAGGGATACGCGGCTGACGTATTTCTCTTTCGAAGCACACGACCGAAAGCGCGCATAGCAAGCGCGGAAAATTGCCCGGAACACGCAGTTGCAAGGGGTCGACGCCCCCGCTCGTCCGGGTCTAAGACCAAGTCCTAGGCAATGTGAGCAAGACTGCTGAGCTAAGGCGAGTGTTTCTGAACGAGTCCATTCCATTTTTTCTTGTTTTCCCTCCGGTTGCGCGCTGTTTTTGTTTGCGCGTTCAACGTAGGTCATGAGAACAAGATATGGTACTTTCCTGTCCTCTCACTGAAAATCGAGTGAAATTTTTTCTTACTACCCTGAGATTTCCCGGAGGAAAACCGCACAAACCCCTAGAACTCAGAGGCTTATGGTCCAAGCGCACGGTGTATTTAATGCTTGTAAAATCGCACGTATTTTTGCAAAATTGAAGGACCCTATTTCACGGTGGAATCAGTACTAAGTCAACGGGTCACGTTTCGAGAGCTTCAGACGCGACTTATTGCATTCGTAAATATGCGAATTCAAAATGGCGAATACACCGAGCGTGGGCTCGCCCGATTGCTGGGGATCTCCCAGCCCCAGATGCATCACGTAATGAAGGGAACACGCCGTCTGCAGCCCGAGTTCGCGGACCGGTTGATGAGCCGGTTCGGTGTTTCGGTCCTCGATCTCCTGCAGGAGGCTGAGCTGACCGCCGAGCTTGGCGCGCGGCAGTCTCATCTCACGGATGTGCGATGGTACGTCGCGATGACCTCCGCGCCGGAAAAAGCCGGGCCCACTCCCGACTCATTTTCACGCGGACGAAAGCCGGCCGGCCGATGCTTAGGCGCCCCGAAGCGGGCAGAATGGGCAGGCTAACCAGGTCGGCTTGGTTTTTTAAGCCGCCTTGCTCAGGACGCCATGCGGGTCCAGAACAAATTTTTTGGCAGCGCCTTTGTCGAAATCCTGATACCCTTGCGGAGCCTTGTCCAGGCTGATTACGGTTGCGTTCACGATCTTCGCGACCGGTATGCGGTCGTGCAGAATGGCTTGCATGAGCTGGCGGTTGTATCGCAAGACCGGTGTTTGACCAGTGGAGAAACGGTGTGATTTGGCCCAGCCCAGGCCGAAACGCATTCGCAAATTACCCTGCTGGGCCGCCTCATCATGCGCGCCCGGATCCTCCGTTACGTACAGGCCGGGAATGCCGATTGCGCCCGCGGGTCGAGTGATCGTCATGAGCGAATTCAGGACCGTAGCCGGGGCTTCGGTGTTGTGTTGCTTTCCGTGGCCGTGAGCTTCAAAGCCGACTGCGTCAACCGAGGCATCTACTTCTGGCTCGCCGACGACGGCTGCAATCAACTCTCCCAGGTTGTCGCTCTTCTTAAGGTCAATTGGCTCGAAACCAACGCGTTTGGCATGGTCGAGCCGCTCCTGGTTCATGTCGCCGATCATGATGACCGCGGCACCCAGGATCTGAGCCGATGCCGCCGCCGCGAGTCCCACCGGTCCCGCTCCGGCGATATAAACGATCGATCCGACTCCGACTCCGGCTGACACAGCGCCGTGGAATCCGGTCGGCAAAATATCGGAGAGCATGGTCAGATCGCGAATCTTGGAAAGCGCCTGCTCCTTGTTAGGGAACTTCAGCAAGTTGAAATCGGCATAGGGAACCAACACGTATTCGGCTTGGCCGCCTACCCAGCCGCCCATATCGACGTAACCATACGCCCCGCCGGCCCGCGATGGATTCACATTTAGGCAAACGCCGGTGTGCTGCTCTTTACACATCCGGCAGCGCCCGCAAGCCACATTAAACGGGACCGAAACCAGATCTCCTATGTTGAGAAACTCAACATCTTTTCCCTTTTCGATAATTTCGCCGGTGATCTCATGCCCAAGGACCAGTCCTTTCGGGGCCGTCGTGCGCCCTCGAACCATGTGCTGATCGGACCCGCAAATATTCGTGCATACAATCTTCAGAATGACTCCATGCTCGATATCTTTGCCTTGCGGGTTCTTCATTTTGGGGTAATCGATCGATTGGACCTCCACTTTGCCCTGTCCAAGATAAACAACACCCCTGTTGGTTGCCATTGCCGTTCTCCTTTCGCCAGTATATGGAGATCGAATCGGGCGGAAACCGTTACTTTCTTGGTCCCAGCGTCCTACCGATCGCCTTAGCGTTATTAGCTGCCTCGGCCTGCATGGGGCTCTTCAAAGCCGCCGATTCTTCGGAGTATTTCAGCGCGTCGCGCATGATGGCCTTGCTCTTTGACGCTTTCCCAAGCTCAAAGTCAGCGACCCCCAGGTGGAACAGAACAATGGGTAACAGTTGCGCGTTTTCCTTCACCAGGGGAAGCGCCGAACGCAGCGACTTGTCCGCTTTCGCGTATTGATGCTGCCCGTTGTAAGTTACTCCCTGCATCCAGTACGCCAGGCCGAGCATTCCTTCTTTCTTTTTTGTCCAGTCGGCTTCCGCGATGTCGTCCGGCTTGGGTTTCGATTGCATCAACTCGGCAAGCTTCGTAGAGTAGGCCAGCGTTTGTTGTGGATCGTTCTTCTGCAGGTTGTAGCTGGCCGCGAACGCCAGCACATCTTCGTTATTCGGGTCGCGCTGCAGTTCCTTTTCCGCCGCCGCCCCTGCCTGTTCCTTCTGCCCCGTCTGTTGCAACGCGTTCAGGTAGCGACCGTAGGCTCTATCTAAGTAGGGGCTCTGCGGAGCCCTCTGCTCCAGCGATTCAACCAGACTGACAATCTTTGCGGGATCAGCGGTTTTCGCAGCCATCGCATACACCGAGTACTCCGTATAGGTGTCCACCTGCTTGGCGTAATCGAGCCGCGCCTTGTCGTCGTAGCCATCGCGGAAGCCAGCTACGTCCTTGCGGGCCGCCTTCGAGGTTGCGGCGGACCACTTCATCACGCCATCGGCATCGTTCTTCGCCTCGGCCGCTTTCAGATTGTTGTAGGCGACCTCCGTGTTATCCGGGTCAGCGGCGAGCGATTTCTCTCCGGCTTCGAGCACCTTATCGTACTGCTGCGCCTGCAGGTAGGCCGCCTGCAACTGTCCCCATGCCCAGCCGGTTTGCGCGCTGGCCGGAAACTCCTTGATGAAGTCCTGCAGCAACCCTTGCTTCTTGGCCGGATCGGATTCCTTCTGAATCGACTCCACCATTTTGCCGTCCGGCGTGTTCGGATCGATAGCCAGTGGTTTCTGGCTGAAAACAAGCGACGGCAACAGCAGCGCGAGCGCCGCTACCAGTGTTGAGGATTTCATGATGCCTCCCGTTTAGGCGGAAGCGTATCACAAATCTTTCGCGTTCGGGTAAGATAGCTTGCGGCTTCCCATGCTGAAACGTCTGGTCATTTCTACTTTCGTGCTTGCGACCTGTCTGGCCGCGCAATACACGCTTGGCCCCGACTCGCAACGCCATGACGGAGTTCCCCGCGGTAGCCTCACGAAATTCACCTGGGTCAGTAAAGGCGGGATGTATCCGGGGATTGAGCGCGATTACTGGGTGTATGTGCCCGCGCAATACAACGCGAGCAAGCCGGCTTGCCTTATGGTGTTTCAGGATGGCGAAGGCATGATCCGGGAAGACGGCTCTTATCGGGTCCCCATCGTGTTCGACAATCTGATCCAGCAGGGCGACATGCCGGTAACCATTGGGGTTTTTATCAATCCGGGCGTTTTGCCGCAAGGCGGAAGCAATGTGCCGCCGCTCTTCAATCGAAGCTACGAGTACGATTCGGTTGACGACCGGTACGTGCGCTTCTTAACCGAAGAAATTCTACCCGCGGTAAAGAAGCAGTGGAGCATATCGGACGATCCGAATAATCGAGCCATCGCAGGCGCCAGTTCTGGCGGCATCGCGGCGTTTACGGCGGCCATGCTGCGTCCAGACGCATTCAGGCGCGTCCTCAGTTTCATCGGCAGCTACACGAACTTGCGCGGCGGCAATCAGTGGCCGGACCTCATTCGCAAAATGGAGCCTGCGCCCCTTCGGGTATTTCTGCAGGATGGCAATCACGACCTGAACATATTTGCGGGGAACTGGTGGATGGCCAATCAGGACATGGCGAGCGCGCTCGAATACAGGGGTTACGATCTTAAGTTCATAACTGGCACGGAGGGGCATAACGGAAAGCAAGGCGGCGCGGTGCTGCCCGATGCGCTTCGCTGGCTCTGGCGCAATTGGCCGAATCCCATTGCCAAGCCCGATAAAGCGCCAGACGGGCACTTCGCGGATATCGGCAATATTACCGATCCAAGTTCGGATTGGGAACTCGTCGGCGAGGGCTATGGCTTTACCGAAGGCCCGGCGGTGGACAAGAACGGCAATGTGTTCTTCGCCGATGTCGCGAAGAATCGCATTTACAAGGTAGATGCCGCAACCGGTAAGGTCAGCCTCTTTCGCGAGAGCACTGGTGGGACTAGCGGGCTGATGTTCGGCCGCGACGGGCGGCTGTATGCCGCGCAGAACGGGGATAAGCGGGTTGTTGCTTATGATCCCGACGGGCAAAGAACGGTACTTGCCCAGAGTGTCGGATCGAATGACCTGGCGGTTTCTAAGGGTGGGGAGGTTTACTTTACCGATCCGTCGACCAAGCGTGTGTGGCTGATCGATGCGCAGGGAAAACTTCGAGCAGTGAACAACACTCTACAGTTTCCAAACGGCATTCGCTTTTCAGCCGACGAACGGATGTTGTTCGTGGCCGATAGCGCCACGCGCTGGATTTGGTCGTTTCAGGTTCAGCCCGATGGATCGCTTGAAAACGGCGAGCCGTTTTATCGCCTGGAATTACCTCTTTCCGGCGACGGCAAGCTGGTGAACTCCTGGGCCGATGGCATGGCCTTCGATACAGACGGCCATCTCTACGTTGCAACCAAGGCCGGCATTCAAGTCTGCGATCAGCCTGGCCGTGTCTTCGGCATTCTGCGCAAGCCCTCATCGGAAAGCCCGTCGAATGTGGTCTTCGGCGGGCCTGATTTCCACACTTTGTACGTGACCGCGAAAGATAAAGTGTTCCGCCGCAAGCTGCGGACACAGGGCTATCTTCCCTGGCAAGCGCCGAAATGGCCGAAGCCGCAGCTATAGCAAATTAGAAAAATGCTTCGGTCCGCGGCTCATCTGACCGCGCCCGGCTCAACTTCTTTCGCGTAAATCATATGCGAAGCCTTAGGCGGGCTGTCCCCCTGATGAAAGGCTAAAACGTGATCGCGAATCAGCCGGTCTGAGGTGGTCAGGCGCTCGCGCTGGCGCAAATACTCGATCCAGGACTCGACGACGAACGTTTCCATCATATGATTGGGGTCCGCTGTATCCTGATAAACGCCCCAGCGAATGGCGCCGTCGCGCATCCGGACATCTCGCATCTTGTGAATGGCCCGAGTGAATGCGTCGTAGTCGCTCTCGCGAATGCAATATTGGATGCTTATGAGCACAGGACCGTCTTCGGGGCGCGGTTCGATTGCAACGGCGGGACCAGGCCGGTTTAGCGCGAACGGGCGCAGGTCCGGCAGCTTCCCGTGCAACACGTGAAAGCGGCGGGAGAGCGGCAAGGTGATGGCGAGACCAATCGCGGCGCAGAGCAACGATCGCGAGGTGGAATAGTGTTCGGCCACCACGCCCCATACCGCGCTGCCCAGGGCCATGCCGCCTTGGAAGATCATCTGATAGAGTCCGAGCGAACGCGCCTGTACCCAGGCTGGAACCGACAGTTGAACACCGACGTTCAGCGTTGACGTGGTGCTGGTCCAGGCGAAACCGCTGGCGATCAGCGAAAAAACAATCAGCGGCACGTTCCGCACAAACGAAAGGATCAGGAGCGCGCCGACGAATACGCCGCAGGAGACCGTAATAATCGTGTCGGCCGGGAGCATGCGCCGCGTCCTTGGAAGGGAAGCGGCCCCCATCACTGCGCCCAGGCCGATGCAGCCGTTCAGAATGCCGTATCCCATGGCCCCCTGGTGCAGATCCTGTTGCGCGACTACCGCCAGCAGCGCCCATATGGAGCTGACGAAGACCGTGAAAAGGAAAGCGCGGAATAGGATGGCACGGAGCGCGGGGGCATAAAACGCGTAGCGGACACCCGCCCGCATGGAGCCGAACAGCCGCTCCGAAGGCAGCGCGCTCTTGAACAATGGCGTGCGATGCCATGTGTACAGCATGGCGATTACCGCGATGAAGGAAGCGGCATTGAACAGAAACACGCTTCCGGCGCCCGTGGTGACAGAGGCGAACGCGGCTACAGCGAGTCCACCCAGCGCCGGGCCGACTGCGCGCGCCAGGTTGAATCCGGCGCTATTGATTGAAATTGCATCGGGCAACTCGGAGCGCGGGACCAGCTCAGGGACAATCGCCTGCCAGGCGGGGTTGTTCATGGCGGAGCCGATGTTCAGGAAAAACGTCAGAACCAGCAGCGCCCACGGGGAGATGATGCCCGCCAGAGTCAGCGCGCAAAGCACGAGAGCTGCGGCCAGCATCCAGGCCTGCCAGAACATCAGCAGCCTGCGCCGGTCGAATATATCAGCGGTTGCGCCGGCCGGAAGTCCGAGCAGTAATACCGGTAGGCTCGCCGCAGTCTGCATGAGCGCTATCAGTAGCGGCGATCCGGTCAGCACCGTCATCAGCCAGGTTCCGGCCGTATCCTGCATCCAACTGCCGAGGTTGGATACTACCGATGCGATGGTGCGGTTCCGGAACAATGGACGGCGGAGCGGCGCCCATCCGGAAGGGGTAACGGTCTGCGTTGCCGAACTCAAAGCTCAATGATGGCATCCGGGGGAGCGAGTCACTATCCTAAGCCGCTCCCTGGCGGTCGCGATTCTGTGCAAACATCGATAGCACTGAACACGCGCATCAGCAACGGATACTAGAGCATCACCTTGTCGAGGGTTATGGGGAGATCTCTGACGCGTTTTCCGGTTGCATGGAATACCGCATTGGCGACCGCCGCGGCTGCACCCGTGATTCCGATCTCGCCGATCCCTTTTGCGCCGATCGGGTTAATGTGATCGTCTTTCTCGTCCACCCAGAATGCCTCGATTTTGCCGATGTCGGCATTGACGGGCACGTGATATTCAGCGAGGTTGTTGTTGACCCAGCGGCCCAGGCGCTTGTCTACCGCGGCGCATTCGTAGAGCGCCATGCTGATGCCCCAGATCATGCCGCCCATGAACTGGCTGCGAGCGGTTTTCGCATTGAGGATTCTACCCGCGCCGAAGCAGCCTACCATGCGAGATACTTTGATCTGACCAAGATCAGCGTCGACGCGCACTTCCGCGAATTGCGCTCCGAAAGCGTACATGGAGTAGCGCTCCTTTTCAGATCCCGGCTTCGCTTCGGCTTTCGCCTTCACATAAGGCTGCCCGCTGCGCAGAATTAAGTCCCGGAACGTCTCGCCCTTAGCTGGATTACCTCGCGCATACAGCCGCCCCTTTTCCAGAACGACATCACCTGCACCCAGACCGGACAGCGGCGAACGCGCATCGCGGATTGCCATCTGGATCAGCTTCTCTCGAAGCGCTTGAGACGCCAGGTATACCGCGGAACCCGTGCTGGCGGCGGTCTGCGATCCTCCGGAAACAGGTGTCTGCGGCAGAATCGTATCGCCCAGCCGGAACTTCACTTGCTTCGCATTCGCTCCAAACGATTCGGCGGCAACCTGAGTCATGATCGTGTACGTTCCGGTGCCCAGGTCCTGCGTGCCCGCATCTACGGAGAATGTACCGTCGCTATTCAGGCGCGCGGAGGCGTTCGAAACGCTTCTTCGAGTCGGATAAACAGAGGTTGCCATGCCCCAGCCGACGAGCACGTTACCATCCTGCATCGAGCGCGGTTCTAGCGGCCGGTTGGTCCACCCGAAGCGTTTCGCGCCCTGCAGATAGCATTCGCGCAGCGATTTGCTGGACCAGGGCTTGTTCTCTTCCGGGTCGATCTCGGCGTAATTCTTCAACCGGAACTCGACGGGGTCCATTTTGAGCGCGTATGCCATCTCGTCCATGGCGGCTTCGAGTCCGTAGGTTCCCGAAGCTTCGCCGGGTGCGCGCATGTACGAGGGCTGCCCGATATTCGAACGAACCAGCCGCTGCGAAGTGCTGTTGTTTGGGGATTGATACAACATCCTGGCCGGCAGACTCGCGGCTTCAACGAACTCGCCGAACATCGAGGTGTGTGAGGCGGTATCGTCGCGCAGCGCAGTAATCGTGCCGTCGCTCTTGGCCCCAATGGCGATCGCCTGCCGCGTTTCCGACCGGCAGCCCAGCATCCCGAACATTTGCGGCCGCGTAGCCGCCAGTTTCACAGGTCGTTTTGCCTGCTTCGCAGCCATAGCCGCCAGGATGACGTGCGACCACACCGGGCCCTTGCTGCCGAAACCGCCGCCCAGATACGGCGAAACCACCCGAACATTTTCCTGCGGCAAGCCGAAGACCGATGCTACCCGCCCACGATCCGAAAAAACACCCTGGGTCGCATCGTAGATGGTCAACTGGTCGGGCGCGTCCCAAACCGCGATGGTGGCGTGCGGCTCCATCGGGTTATGTACTTCAAATGGAGTCCAATAAACGTGGTCGATGTGTTTGTCAGCCTGCGCCATGCCGGCCTGCACATCGCCGCGATGACTTGCCGATGGATCGCCTCCGCCCCCCGCCTTGTCTGGTGCGTACGCACTTGCCAGCCGGCTCTCCAGATCGAATTGAGGCGCTTCCGGCGCGTACTGGACTTGCACAAGCTGCGCTCCAGCGATGGCATCAGCAAAGGTCCCGGCGACGACAACCCCGATGGGCTGGTTCGCGTAATAGACCAAGTCATCCTGCAGCACTTGGACGGCATGGCCGGGCGGCGAAGTCTTGCTCTGATTCTGCGCTCCCGGCAGCTTGAGCGAATTCTGGTGGGTCATCACCAGCAGGACGCCTCCGGCCTTTTCCGCCGCATGCGTGTCCATCGAAATAATGCGTCCGTTCGCGATGCTGCTGACGACCATCACGGCATACGCTGCGTTCGGCACATAGTGCTCATAGGCGTACACGGCGCGCCCGGTTACCTTCACGCGGGCATCGATGCGGTCAAGCGGTTGTCCAATCAGATCATCCATTTGTCTGACTCCCAATAGCGGTTGCAACCGCGCGTACAATGGCCCGCTTCGCCAGCTCGATTTTGAACGTGTTGTGCTCGTAGCCGCGAGCATCCGCCAATTCCTCTTCAGCGGCAGATCGCAGCGTTTTTTTATCCGGCTTTTCTCCGGTAAGCATCTTTTCCGCCGTCGCCGCGCGCCAGGGCTTATGCGCCACCCCGCCGAGCGCGATCCGGGCATGGCGGATGACGCCGTCATCATCCACGTCCATCAGGGCCGCCACTGAGACGAGCGCAAACGCATACGAGTGGCGGTCACGAATTTTCAAATAGGTCGACCGTTTCGCATACGGAATAGCAGGCAGATCAATCGCGGTAATCAGCTCGCCGGATTGCAGGTTGGTTTCAATTTGCGGCGTATTGCCGGGCAGCCGATGAAATTCCGTCATCTCGATGGATCGGTCGCCCTGCGGTCCCTTCACCTGGACCACTGCATCCAATGCCGTCAGCGCGACGCACATATCGCTAGGATGCACGGCAATGCACTGCGGGCTCTGGCCCAGGATGGCGTGGATGCGGTTGTAGCCGCTAATTGCCGCGCATCCGCTGCCGGGCGTTCGTTTGTTGCATTCCTGATAGCTGGGATCGTAAAAGTAGTAACAGCGCGTCCTTTGAAGCAGATTGCCGCCCATAGTTGCCATGTTGCGTAACTGCGGCGAAGCGCCGGCCAGAATCGCCGCGCTCAATACCGGGTAGCGGGTGCGAATCAGCTCATGATTTGCGGCATCGGTATTGCTTACTAGCGCGCCAATCCGAACTCCGTCCCCGTGCGGCTCGATTTGGGTAAGCGGCAGATGGTTGATATCGATCAGGTGCGCCGGCTTCTCGACACCCATTTTCATCAGGTCGAGCAAGTTCGTTCCACCCCCGATGAAGCGCGTTTGCTGTGCCTGGGCGTAACTCTGGATAGCCTCATCGACGGTCTTGGGACGCACGTAACTGAACGGTGTCATGCCTGCCTCCGCCCCGCGGCCTCGCGAACCGCGGCCACAATTCCCTCGTAGGCGCCGCAGCGGCAGATGTTACCGCTCATACGCTCGCGAATCTCGTCATTGTTGAGTTCGACGGGCTTCATCTCCGCGAGTACCGGCGTCACGACACTGGGCGCCCCCGCCTTCACTTCGTCTAGCAGAGCGACAGCGGAGCAGATCTGTCCGGGCGTGCAATAGCCGCACTGCAAGCCGTCATTCTCGATAAACGCCGCCTGGACGGGATGCAGTTGACCGCCTTCGGCGAGTCCTTCAATGGTTGTAATCTCGCGGCCGTTCTGCATGACCGCCAGCGTCAGGCAGGAGTTAATGCGGCGGCCCTCCACCAGCACTGTGCAGGCCCCGCACTGGCCGTGGTCGCAGCCCTTCTTGGTTCCGGTCAGCTTCAGGTGTTCCCGCAGCAGGTCGAGCAGGGTTACTCGTGGATCTACCTGCAGTTCCTGCCGCTGTTTGTTGATGGTAAACGTGCAATTGACGGCTCTCGGTTCCGGTTCGGGCGTTTGCGCGGCGGCAGGCAAGCCGGTCGCAAGGCCGCTAGCGACGGCCACACCGACAAACTCCCGCCTGCTTACCTGAGGCTCCGCTCCGGATTTGTGGTCGGCCATTCGCTCCCTCGCTGACGCATCTGGTTAGACCGACGCAGAAAGAGATGGTGACAGGGGAGGGAACAGCTTTCAGCCGTCAGCGGTCAGGCGAGCCTTCAGTTTAGAAGTTACTGGGATACATCATTCTGTTTGCAAATTGATCGCCTCTGTGTTAGCGTCGAACAACTCCAGTGAACAGCGAAGGTCCGGCAAACGCAATCAGCGCCGGTGCGGTTGCCGCTCCAGAAGGAGCGCGCGGGCTGCGGCGCGAACTCACTCTTCGCGATCTGACGCTGTTCGGAATCGTCTGCCTGGTAGGACCGCGATGGATACCTACTGCGGCGCACGCCGGTCCTGGGAGCATAACGTTGTGGCTGTTGGCGGCCCTTCTATTCGG
>DATIMA010000019.1:0-32904 GCA_035475915.1 Bryobacteraceae bacterium | reverse complement strand
AGGCTGTAAAAAATGAACGATGGCGTGCACAGTTGTTTGATCATCGGAATCCACGGCCGCAGCGACAGCCCCAGCGCAAATGCCAGCACCATGCCGGCCGCCAGCACCTTTACGGTTTCGGAATAGGATCGTCCCTTCATCAGAAAACGCCCCACCCACACTCCGGTCAGAGTCCACACCGTGCTGGGAATGAAATTTAGCGTGGAATAAGCTGGATCGTAATCGTAATGGAAAATGGCGCGGTCGAAAACCAGTCCAACGCTGCCCATCTTTGAGAATGGGCCATCCGGCCCCGGAAAAGCGAACAGCAGTGTCGTCCAGAAAGCCAGCAGACCCACCGCCGCAATCACCTGGTAGGACCCCTTCCAGCGCATGATGAAAAAGCACAGGAAGTAAGTAAGGGCAATCTGCGAAAGAACATTGATGAGCTGCGGCGCAATCCACCCGCGGCTGACCCACATCAGGATCTGGCTCAGGATGATGAGCCGCGCGCATCGCACCACAACATGGCGAAAATTGTCCGCGAAGGTTGCGCCCTGACTAGTGCGCCGCGCAAAGGCGAACGGCATCGCCACGCCCACCATAAACATGAAGGCGGGCTGGATCATGTCCCAAAAGACCGCGCCTTCCCACGGCACGTGATCGAACCAGCTTGCGACCCGATGCCAGGTGGGGTCGCTTCTTAGCGAAACCAGCCCGAATCCATCGGACACCAGCAGCAGCATGATGAACCCGCGAAATGCGTCAAGCGCGACATAGCGCCGGAGGCCGGGTGCTCGTTGCGGCTCAACCTTGATTTCGCTTACTTGAGGTGCCGCTTCCATTACAGATCCTTAGGCATTCACGTGCAGCAGGCGTGCGGCATTCGTCAAATATACCTGTTTCAGAATGTCGTCAGGCAGGTGGACGCCGTAGATTCGCCAGCGGCCTTGCGGAGGTATTTTCGAAGGCGCATAGTCGAAGTACTCATCATCCGTTTCGAGAAAACGGAAATAGATTTCGTACAGCTCATCGTTATAGATCTGCTGCGGAACCTCTTCGCCGTGCGGAGTCGCATCCGTGCCGAACAAGATGCGATCTTGATATTTATCGAAGAAGCGGCGAGATGCGCGCGGCTGACGCCCAAGCTCCCCGATCCGCGCCGCGATATCGACCGACATGTTCGGGAAGCGATCCATGTTTTCACTCACGTTTTCCAGATTCTCGGCGAAATTACCTACGTGCAGTGCGATGAAGTGCGTCTTGGGATGCCGCGCAAACACGCGATTGCGCGCTTCAATCAATTCGGCATTGCTCGGAAAATCGTGGTCGTAAAAGGACCAATCGGGATGGCGATGAAGCTCTTCATATCGCTCGTTGAACCGGTCTGTAGGCGTGAAGAACGCCACCGGGTCCGAAATGTGAATCGCGACGGGAATGTTTAGCTGGCCGCACGCATCCCACATGGGATCGAAGCGCGGATCATCTATCTTCACAAGCTTTCCGCTAGTGATGTCCTCGCGTAGATAGAGCCCCAGGGTCTTCAGAATTTTGAGCCCCTTTGCGCCGGCGGAATGAGCATCCGCGATTGCTTGCGCCTGCACTTTCGGATAATCGGGCTCCAGAAACCGGTTGTACGAAGGCTCGGTGAAGGTATAGAACCGCCCGGGATGGGCTTGGTCGTATTTCTTCACGGTTTCGACCAGCCCTTCGCCAAAGCCGCCCGTCAGATTGTTTAGCGCGCGAAGATTGCGCCTGTCCATCACCGGAAGCAGGTACTCGGGTGATGCCAGATAATGTCGCTGCGGGGCAAGCGATACGCCGTGCTCATTCTTTGCCGAAAACGACAAATGCGTGTGGATATCGATGACCGGGTACCGCGCGCGGGCCACGTGCGTCTCCTTCGCGTGGAGCATGCTGCGCGGCTCATAGTCAGAGAGCGCCAGCGGCTCCGAAGAAGCATTTGAACTCGCCTGCGCGCCTCGAATTCCCTCCGGCATGACGCCCAAAACCGCGCCGGCGCCTGCGGCACTCAACCATCCCCGCCGATTTATCATTTTTCTATTTCGTTGCCTCGAACTGTCATATCATGCTCGTTTGCATACATCTTCATTGAAAGCAGTGGGCGCGTTGTTTCTGTGGATTCAGCTTGCGCCATCCGCGGTCGTAAAAGTTCAGCCGGTTGAGACCAATGACGTTCTTGTGAATCCTGGAATGGGTATTCAGACCTTCCAGCGGTATAACGGCGACGCCTTGAACCCGGGCGTTACGTGGTCTGAGGCAGGGCCAACGCACATTCTGACGCCTCCCGCACAGAAACCGGACTTTCCGGCTTCGACCGTGGCGTATTGCCGCTGGCACTGGTCAACCCTCGAACCCGAACCGGGTAAGGTCCATTGGGAAATCATCGACCTCGCTTTGCAACAGGCACGGGCGCACGGCCAACGGCTAGCCATTCGGCTGATGCCGTACGATCCGAAGTACCCACTGCCCGAGTGGTATCGCAACTCGGGTGCGCGGCGTGCGAACAGCGACTCGTCCAAAGATGGAAAGATCTGGCAGCCCGATTTCAGCGATCCGCTCTACTTCAAGTACTGGAGCGCTCTCATCATCGAAGCGGGCAAGCGGTATGACGGCCACCCCGATCTCGACAGCGTTGACATCTCGACGGTCGGCTATTGGGGCGAGGGCTGGAGCGATTACATGCCTGAGTTCTCCGTGCAAAAGAAGCTGATCGATGTTTATCTGAAGGCCTTTCGAAAGACGCCGCTGTTGATGAATTTCGATCAACCGGAAGCTTTGAAATACGGCACGTCGCACGGGGCCGGCTGGCGATTCGATTGCCTGGGCAACATGCGTTCCGGGTGGTCGGAGATGCGCGACTCCTATCCTGAACAGATCGCAAGAACAGGCATCCAGGATGTGTGGCAAAAATCTCCCGTCTCCATGGAGACCTGCGGCGTTCCGGAATCGTGGTTCCGGCATGGATGGGATGTAAAGTACATCATTAACGAAGCACTGCGCTGGCATGTCAGCACGGTAAACGTGAAGTCGAGCGCGATCCCGAAGCCGTGGCAAAACGATTTCGAAGACTTCCAGCGCAAGATGGGCTACCGCTTTGCACTGCGCCAGGCGCAATGGCAGGAGGAAGTTGCCCCAGGCCAGCCCATCGGACTCTCCACGTGGTGGGTGAATGAAGGCGTCGCCCCCATTTACCGGCCGTTCGTGCTGGCGTTTCGCTTCAGTGCGCCGGGGCATTCCGCGGTGATACGCACCGATGCGGACGTGCGGAAATGGCTCCCCGGCGACGCCGTCTTTGAAGATCCGGTCTTCGTTCCATACGATCTGCCCGCGGGCGATTATCAATTGGGCGTTGCCTTGCTGGATCCCATCACGCTTCAGCCGGCCATCCGCCTCGGGATTGCTGGGCGCGGCGAGGATGGATGGTACGGACTCGGCAAGATTCGCGTGAAGCAGTAGAATCTAGCAATGCCCACTGCGTCCGGCGGCTTGCAGCTCGGGCCCTACCAGCTTGTTTCGCCGCTAGGGGCGGGCGGCATGGGCGAAGTCTGGAAGGCCCGCGACACACGCATCAACCGTATCGTCGCGATCAAGATTTCGCAGCAGCAGTTTTCGGATCGCTTTGAACGCGAGGCGCGCTCCATTGCTGCTCTGAACCATCCCAATATCTGCGCTCTGTATGATGTCGGGCCGGATTACCTGGTGATGGAGTACGTCGATGGCTCGCCGCTGACTCACGTTCAGAGCACTCGCAAGCTCCTCGACGTGGCCGTGCAGATCGCCGGCGGTCTGGCTGCCGCACACGCGGCCGGTATCGTCCACCGTGACCTGAAGCCCGATAACGTTTTGCTCACACGAGAGGGCCGCGTCAAAATTCTCGACTTCGGTCTTGCCAAGCACGACGCGACTGCCCAACAGATCGATTCGGACCTGACTCGAACCGCGAGCACGACCCAGCCGGGCGTGGTGATGGGAACGGTTTCCTACATGAGCCCGGAGCAGGCGCGCGGAATGCCACTCGATGCCCGCTCCGATCAGTTCTCGTTCGGGGTGATGCTCTACGAGCTCGCCTGCGGCAAGCGCCCCTTCCAGCGCGAAACCAGCGTGCAAACGATGACCGCCATCATTGAGGCCGATCCCGAACCTCTGCCTGCATCCGTTCCCGCTCCGCTGCGCTGGATCGTTGAACGCTGCCTGGCGAAGGAGCCGTCCGGCCGCTATGAGAGTACTCGCGATCTTTATCAGGAACTGCGCTCGGTTTGCGACCATCTCTCCGAAGCGGTTCACGCCGCCGCGGGTCCTAAGCTCAAATCCAGACGCTGGTTGTTCGCGACGGTTGGAACAATGGGCCTGATTATCGTCGGCGCGCTCTGCTTCTGGCTCGGTACAACGACCAGTTCCGGTCCCCAGACGCTCGTCTCGGTTCCTTTCACCTCCAGCGGCGGTGTCGTGCAGAATCCGAGCTTTTCGCCCGATGGCTCGCAGGTTGTCTTCGCGTGGAATGGTCCGCGTCAGACGAATTTCAATTTGTACGTAAAGCTGATCGGCTCGAATGACACCTTGCGGCTCACCAACGATGCTTCCGATGAGGGCTCGGCCGCCTGGTCGCCGGACGGCAAGCACATCGCGTTCGTCCGTAACCTCGGCAACGGCAAGTGCGCGGTCATGATCACGTCGCCCATCGGAGGCGCCGAGCGCAAGCTGACGGAAATCCACGCGACTGATGTTTCGCCCCTGGGCCACTCTCTGCTTGCGTGGACGCCGGACAGCCGCTATCTCGCGGTTCCGGACGGCAAAAATGTCAATGAGGCGCACGGGCTCTATCTCGTCTCCGTCGATACGGCGGAACGAAAGCCACTCACAAAGATGTCGGAGGCGGAGATAAGAGCTGCTTTGATTTCCGATGTGGATCCGGCATTCTCCGCAGATGGCACACGCTTGGCGTTCGTTCGGTTGACAGGTCGTTATTCAAGCCGCGCGATTTGGGTACAGCTTGGTTTGGGATACCTGCCGGCAGCCGCTCAGAGGGAGATTCGAACCGGGTCTTTCCTGAATTCCTCGCCTCTGTGGGCCAGCAATGGGCAACTAATCTTAAGCGCTGGCGTCTTCGACGCTCTACGGCTGTACCGCGCGGCTAAACCAGACCGGCCAGTGGTGCCGCTAGGTGATGTCCTTACGAGCGGCGGCCTCGCGATCGACAACAAGACCGCCCGCCTCGTCTTCACCTCGTCAGAAATCATTGAGAACCTTGTTCAGCTTCCGCTGACTGGTACGGGCGAGGCGTCTCTCGAGCGGCTGACCGCGACCACAGGAAGCGACCTCTTCCCGCGCTACTCTCCCACCGGCAAAGCTGTCGCTTTCGGTTCCCAGCGCGGCGGCGAGTTCGGAATCTGGACGATTCAGACGACTGCTACAGCCGGCACGGAGTTGACCTCGTCGCGGGAAGCGACCATGTTTCTCGGTGATTGGGCGCCGGACGGCATGTCGATCTTGTTCTCTGCGACAACCGGGCGAGGGTGGTGGCAGCTTTTCCGGGTCGCCGCGGAAACCGGCAGGGTCACTCAACTGACAAACGACAGGGCCCATAACTTTGCTCCCACCTCATCCCGAGATGGCAAATGGATCTATTTCACATCCAGTCGATCCGGTCAAGGCCAGCTCTATCGGATCCCAACCGCGGGCGGGAGCGCGACGGTCGTTGTCCCACGGAGCGTCGCAAATGCACAAGAATCGCCGGACGGGCAATGGTTGTATTTTGCCGACTCCGAAAATGGGGGCGGGGTCTCGCGCATGCCGATCAGAGGAGGGGATATTGAGCGCATTGTCGATCAAATCGCGGACCCCACGGGGTATGCTGTAACCACACGAGGCATTTACTATTGGGCGGGCAAGCAACTTCACCTCGAACTCCGGTTTCACGATGTACAAGGGCAGCGGGACACGCTCGTTTTTAAACCGGCAATTCCGGCGGCGCCGAATCTAGCAATTTCTCCCGACGGCCGCTATCTTTGCTTCCCGCAAATCGAGCACAACAGCCAGGAACTGATGCTGATTGAAAATTTCCGGTGAGATCACTCGTCTTGTACAATCATTCCCGCTATAGTTGTACGTGTATGGCGAAGAACGAAATCGACTCCGTTTCAGCGAGCGACTTCAGGTCCCATTTATTCGAGCACCTTGGAGCAGCAGCGAACGGCCACGTGGTGCGCATCCATTACAAGGGCAATGAATACCAGCTTGCCGCGGTTAAGCCGGAAGGCAAGCTGGAGAGGTTCTATACATCCGGGTCACCGGAGCCGGTAATCGTTCCCGGTGATGAGCTGTTTTCCGACGATCCTTCTCTGAAAGAGCAACGAGAGAAGGAATGGGTTGCGAAGTGGAACCGGCGGCTTAAGCGCAAGTGAAGCGGATTCACTTGGATACGCACGTGGCCGCTAGATTAGCGGGTCGAAGCAAAATCACGCTTTCCAAGCATGCGAAGCACTTGATCGATTCTTCGCTGGTGGTCATCTCGCCGATTGTCACCTTGGAAATGCAAATGTTGGTCGAGATAGGTCGATCGAGAGTCCCGGTGGACCGATCCCTAGAACTGCTCAGACAATTGGGGGTGTCGGTTCTCGAAGAACGGTTTCCCGAGGCGGTCTGGGCGTCGAGGCCGCTTCTTTGGACCCGTGATCCCTTTGATCGACTAATCGTCGGGCATGCGGTTGCCGACGAGGAAGCGACCCTACTAACTTTCGATGAGCGTATTCTGAAGCATTACAAACAGGCGCTTTCGTGACGCGGGTTCACTACCGCACGCCCGGAATATACGCCGCGACGCGCTTTCTGTACGCCTCAAAGCTCGTACCAAAACGCCCAGCAAGCAATCGCTCTTCCGCGCGTACCCGAATCTCGGTCCCGATAAAGAAGATCACCGCGCCAATCAGCGCCGTCCACCGCGACGCCAGCATCAATGCCAGCGCGATGAAGATGCAAAACATGCTCGTGTAGATGGGATGTCGGACGATCGAATACGGTCCCCCTTGGATCAGCTCGTGATCGGGACTGAGCGCCGCCTCCAGCCGCCATTGCTTCCCCAGCGCGTAAACAGACGTCCAGGAGAGCAGCACTGCAATCGCCTCGAAAATAAATGACGCAGTGACGCGCGGAACCGTGAACGTGTGCCAGCCTGCATAGTGAAACGAGGCAAACGCAAAGGAGAGGCCTTGCAGCAGCATGCCCCAACGTGAGGCCGGGGCCCGCACCTCGGCCTTTGTGCCGCCGCCGCGCCGCTTGATTAGGAACGGGGTAAACCACGCAATCCAGAGCGCCACGAACAGGCCAAACACGAACAGCGCCGTCGCGTCCATAGTTTACGTTTCCGTCTGGAGAAAATGGGACAGGCTTTGGATTTCCGTATTCTAAACTTGCTGAAAACAGAACTTCTGACGAAACGGAAATTCATTGCCTGTCCCCACTTTCTCTGTTCTATTCCGCGTAGCGGCGCAGAATCGTTGGCAGATTCTGCGAAAAGGCCGACCGCGCGATCACTACATCGCATCCTTTTTCCTGCGCGGCCTGCTTCAAATCGGCCTGGACGTGCGAAACGAATCCAACCAGGCTAATCTTGCTGGTCTCCTCGTTGCTCTTCAGGGTTGCGATCAGGTCCAGCGGCTGAATGCCCGCGTTGTTCAGGTCAAAAATCATCACGGCCGGTTGTTGCTGCGCTTGCGCCAGCGCGTCTTTTTGCGAATTCACGAAAACCGGCTCCAGACCGGCCCGTTTCGCGGCTTCCTGAATCTTGACCGTAAACATCAGGTCGCTAAGCACGCCTACAACCTTCTTCTTTGCGTTTGTCATACAGAATCCTAAGTCGAGATCACATCCAACATTTGCTGCCGGAATTTGGCCGCCGTCTCGTTGTCGGGCGTGATCACCAGCACGGTATCGTCACCCGCCACCGTGCCGACAATTTCATCCAGCTCTTCCCGGTCGATGGCAATCGCGAGCGTATTCGCGTTTCCCGGCGAGGTCCGCAGCACCACCAGGTTTTGCGCCACGCGAATATCCAGCAGGTACTCGTTCGCAACATCGGCCAGGTCAGGCCCGGTCCGTTCAGTGGGTAGTTGCCGGTATCCCTCCGGCGTCTTTACCAAGCCTAGTTCGCGCATGTCGCGAGAGAGCGTCACCTGGGTTGCCGGAACGCCAAGCTGGGCCAATTCACGCGCGAGCTCGTCTTGCGTGTAGATCTCTTTGCCGTGGATGATCTTCAGAATCTGACCTTGCCGGAAACTCTTATTCATGCAACGGCCGCACGCCTGGTCAGCGCGTTCAGACGATCCTGGGCGTCGTCCAGGGCTGCGGCGACCGCATGCGGCCCTGTGCCTCCCGGCAGCTCACGGGTCTTCATTCCCTCCACCGGCGAGAACAGTCGCGCCATTTCGGGCTTAAACTCGGGCGCAAACGCTGCAAGCGACGCCCCATCCCAATCGGAGGGCCTTTTCCCCGATTTCACGCTCTCCAGCACAAGCTGACCCACCAACTGATGCGCGCGATGAAATGGCACCCCTGACCGGGCGAGTTCTTCGGCCAGATCGGTCGCCACCACCCAGCTCTCTTCCGCTGCGGCGCGCGGCACAGCGGGATTCAGCGCCACGGATTCGGCAACCGCTTTGGCCATGGACAGCGATCCGGACGCCTGATGAAATGCATCGAAAAGGGACTCTTTATCCTCCTGCATGTCGCGATTGTAGGTCATCGGAAGCCCCTTCATCGTTATGAAAAGCGAAGTGAGATCGCCAAACACCCGGCCCGATTTCCCACGGATCAGCTCCAGCGAATCGGGATTCTTTTTCTGCGGCATCAGGCTCGATCCGCTGGTAACTCCATCGCCTAACGTCATCCAGCCGAACTCCTCGCTCGAATAGAGGATCCAGTCTTCGGCCAACCGGCTGAGGTGCAGCATCACCATGCTTGATGCGTAGAGAAAATCCAGCCCGAAATCGCGGTCGGCCGCGACATCCATACTGTTTCGGGTGATCTCGGGAAAATTAAGGTCGCGCGCCATCTCCAGCCGGTCAAATCCGAATCCGCTGCCGGCTAGCGCGCCGGAGCCGAGGGGCAGCACATTGATGCGCGCGCGAGCCTGCTCCATGCGCTCGAAATCGCGCGCGAACATTTCGAAGTAGGCTAGCAAATAGTGGGGCCACAGCACGGCTTGTGCCCGGCGCAGATGTGTGTATCCGGGAATCACCGCATCGGGATATTTGCGGGCAAGCGCGAGTAGAGCACTCAGCAGTTCCGTAAGATCTGCGAGCAGCGCGTCCGCACACGTACGAAGATACAGGCGGATGTCGAGCGAGACCTGCTCATTCCGGCTTCGCCCGGTGTGAATCTTGTCGGAGAGCGGTCCCACTTTTTCTTTCAGCTTGCGGATGACGAACGTGTGAACGTCCTCGTCCTCGGCTCTATCGAAATAGTTGGGGTTCTGCGCTTCGGTTGCAATCTGGCCGAAAGCCTGCACCAATAAATCGCATTCGCCGGGTGTCACAATCCCCTGCTTTGCTAAAGCCCGTGCGAAGGCCTGCGATCCTTCCGTATCGGCAAGAACGAGTTTGCGATCGAAGTGAAGCGACCCGGAGAACTGCTCGAAAATTTTGGAAGGTCCCGTTTCGAACCGGCCGCCCCAGAGTTTCATCGGCTATTTGTGGAGCGACGCTCGCACCTTAATGGGCAAGCCAACAAGATTGATGAACCCCAGAGCGTCCTTCTGGTCATAACTTGCGCCCATCGTGAAGCTGGCGATGTCGAGGCTGTAAAGCGAGTTCGGGCTCTTGCGACTGACCGGCTCCAGGTTGCCCTTGTAAAGACGCATGGTGACTTCGCCTGTAACGGGTTCCGCGATTTTTTCAAAAAAAGCATCGAGCGATTCCCGCAGCGGCGTGAACCACAGGCCGTTGTACACCATCTCGGCGTAATCCAGCGCGACCTTCTGCTTATAGTGCAGCGTCCGGCCGTCCAGAGTCAGCGCCTCTAACTCGCGAGCCGCAGCCATCAGAATCGTGCCGCCGGGTGTTTCATAGCACCCGCGTGACTTCATTCCGACAAACCGGTTTTCAACCAGGTCGATGCGGCCGATGGCGTGCTCGCCGCCAATCTGATTCAATTCTTCTAGCAGCGCCACGCCGCTGATCTGATGCTGGCCATTCAGCGAAACCGGCACGCCGTGCTCAAACCCGATGGTCACTTCGGCGGGCCTGGAGGGCGCATCGGCGGGACTTTTCGTCAGCATCCAGATACGTTCGGGCGCGGGATTCGCGGGATCTTCCAATTCCCCGCCCTCATGCGAGATGTGCCAGATGTTGCGGTCTCGGCTGTAGATTTTTGTCGTTGATTGCGCGATGGGAACCTTGTGCGCCTTCGCATACTCAATCGCGTCTTCACGCGACACGATGTCCCACTCCCGCCACGGAGCGATCACCGGCAGATGGGGAGCAAATGCTTTATACGTCAGCTCAAATCGAACCTGGTCGTTTCCCTTACCCGTGCAGCCATGAGCCAGCGCATCGCAGCCGGTCTTCAGCGCCACTTCCGCCTGCCGCTTTGCCAGCAGCGGCCGCGCGATGGACGTTCCCAGCAGGTACTTGTGCTCGTAAACTGCGCCGGAGCGCACCAGTTTCCAAAGATAATCGCTGACGAACTCTTCGCGCATGTCCTCCACATGCACTTCCGATGCGCCCGTTTTAAGCGCTTTCTCTTTGAGCCCGTCGAGTTCCTCGCCGCCCTGTCCGATGTCTCCGCAGACCGCCACCACTTCACAGCCGTAGTGATCTTTCAGCCACGGGATGATGATGGATGTGTCCAGGCCGCCGGAATAGGCAAGCGCTGCCTTCTTCGCTTTCACTTTATTCATGCTCTGCCCTATTTTCACCTATGGGGCAGACAGCACACCCCGCAGGTTTTGGTTGCGGCTCTGCTGCTCTGTGGGGCGGGTTGCTCAACGAGAGTTGACAACCCGCAGCCGATTCGCCTGAATCGGCCTTCATCCATACTTTTGTCAGAGGCGACGGTAGCCACTGTCGCGCAGAAATGGGAAAACTAAATGGCGCGGGGCTCCCAGCCCCGCAGCATTTGATTTCCGGGGCTTCAGCCCGCTTTCCCTAGAACGTAATTCTACCGACCAGCTGCACGTTCCTGGGCTGCGTCACCGTCCCGTTCCAGGTTCCGAAGTTCGAATCCGACGGATCGTTGTTAAACGGGATGCAATCCCCGAAGGCCTGCCCGTCGCACGTGAAGTAGTGATTGTTAAGAACGTTGAACGCTTCTGCGCGCACTTCGAATGTCAGCCGCTCCTTCACGATGATTTTCTTCGAGAGCGAGATGTTCGTGTCGCGGTAGGGCGACCCGCGCACATCGCTCACGCGCGGTCCCTTGCCCAAATAATTGCCGTTGGCGAAGAGCGAAGATGGCTCGAAAGCCGAGACATTGTAGGCGGGTTTGTTCACGTCCATGCTGCCCCAGGATTGCGCCAGGACCTGTGAATTGGACGTAATACCAGGAATGCAAGCTGCCTGGAACTGCGAAGGAACTCCGCAGACGTTTGAATCGCGGAAATACAGCGGCATTCCGGAAACCAGCTTGATGCTCGACGATACCGTCCAGTTCCCCACCACATGGCTCAGGAAACCGGAGTTGCTCAGCCATCTCTTCCCAGTGCCGAAAGGAAGGTCGTACACACCGATCAGCGAGAAGCTGTGCGTAATGTCGTCCGGAGAGAGCGAGTAATTCCGGCTGCCCTGGAATGGATTGATGACTCCCCCGATGCCGCCGTATCCCGCCGTCGATTGCGTGGTGGAAGAGGCGTCCGTAGTCAGGCGCGCGAACGTATAATTCGCTCCAGCGTAAAGGCCGTTTGAGAACTGCTTTTCGATCTTCGCCTGGAACGAGTTGTACATTGAAGTGCCCTCGTTTTCGTTCTCGCCGGTTAACCCGTTACAATATTGCGGATACCGAACCAAGGCCTGGGCAACGGTGGGTGTACAGGTGCCAACCGTATTTAGCGTATCCACCCAGTTGCTATACGGAACCGTTACTCCATTCAGCGTGGTTTGCCCGGGTTGGAATACCGAATTCAATGCGGTGCTGCCCATGCTGCTCAGCAGCGCGGGATCTAAATAGTTGAGCGGCTGCATCTGCGAAGGCAGGTGCGTGCCCTTATTCGCCACATAGGCGACACTCGCGACCGCGCTGTTGCCGATCTTGCGCTCCACCGTGAGATTCCACTGCTGCGTATAGGAAAGGTGGTTCGCGTGCGTCGGGCGGTACAGCGGTCCACCCTTTCCGTTATCGGCGGTAAGGCTGATATCGGGTGCTTTGCTGTATGCCGGAAAGCCGTTATCCAGGTAGAAAGCGGGCTGGTACCCGCTGAGCGAATCATTAAAGCTGATCGACGGATTGAAGCCGTCAAGCGACATGCCGCCGCCCCAACCCGGATAGAACGCTTGCGTGTAGAAGATGCCATAGCCGGCGCGCAGAACCGTTTTGTCATCCAGTTGGTATGCGAAGCCGAACCGTGGTGCAACCGCTCCATTGAAAACATGTTCCGGGTAGCGGACGCCGGCGCTGGCGGAACCCCACTTGTCGCCTGCGAACACCAGGCTGCCCGGCAGGTTTCCGGCGCCCGGATTCGGTTGGAAGCCCAGGAACGATAACTGGTTGCTGGTCTCAAACGTGGGAGAAAAACGATCCCAGCGCAGGCCGTAATTCACGGTCAGCTTCGGAGTCCATTTCCAGGTGTCGCCGGCGAACAGCGAATAAGCGCGCTGCTGGGCTCCGTACTTCGAAACGTTATACACGCTCAGGTTGCCGTTGTCGACCGCGCCAATGTAGAAACTGGCAAAGGGATCGCCGCTGGCCACCCCCGGCAAGCCGGTAGACTTCGCATCGAACCCGACCGTCCCCGACTGATTCCCGTTTTGCCGGAACACCTGCGCCAGGTGGCGGAATTCACCGCCGAATTTGATCGTGTGCGCGCCATGCACCCACGTGATCAGCTCGTTGGCGATATAGGTCGGCCGCGTGGTCTTATTCAGATAGCCGGGGCCGGACGTATTGCCCCAGCTCGGAAAGTTTGTGACGCCGTTCCCGCTGAAATTGGCGCTTGGAGACGCATTGTAAGCCGCCGCGTTCGGAATCTTGGGAAGCTGGGTCGGGTCCTGTCCACTCACCGAGCCGTAGCCCTCGTTGCGGTTTCCGTATCCGACGGCGAAATGGCTCAATAGGGTCGGAGTAAAAATGTGATCCCAGTTGAGACGGTTAACCCAGGCATCCTCCGGGTTGGCCGGACTCGAAGTACACAACATCACCGGAAGGGCACACTGCTCATTCGGCGGGTTCTTCTGACGCCAGATAGTCAGGAAAAAGTGGTCCTTGTCACCCCAGTAATGGTCGATCTTGTAAAGGAAGAGGTCTGTACTGGCCAGGATTCCGTCCGCAGTGGGTACGCCCAGATAATTGTTAAATGCTCCCGAGGAGGTAGGCGTCGGAAGGAACTTCATCCACTGCTGGGCGAGGGCGCTTTGTTCCGAAAGCGGAATCTTGTTCCCCGGATAGGGCGCGCGGACGATCGCTCCTGTGCCGGTGATGATCTGCGTGGTGGGATCGAAAATCGGCGTGGTCAGATCCGAGAAGTCCCCGGTGCGCTCCTGCAGGGAGGGGATTGAATATAACGGACGGTTCGTCCCGCCGAGACTGCGCAGATACTCTTCATCGTGGAAAAAGTAAGTTTTGTGCTTCGATCCCCAGATGAAAGGAAGGAACGGTAGTTTCACTGGACCGCCGATAAAGCCGCCGAATTCATTTTCGTTGTCCTTAGGGCGCGCATCGCCTTCGGGCCGGTTATTTGTAAACGAGAGCGCGTTCAGGCTCTTATTCCGGAAGTACTCAAATCCGCCCCCGTGGAACTGATCGGTGCCGCTCCTCGTAGTGACGATGATCTCGCCGCCGGTGGTCGTGCCGTACTCGGGCTCATAGCTCGAGGTCAGAACGCGCACTTCGCTGACCATATCGGGTGTGGTCGGAAAGTCGAAGAACGCCACCATGCCGCTCTGCGACATCGTGCCTTCCTGCATGCTGACGCCATCCATAATCGCTTCGTCGCCCATCTTCAAGCCGCCATTGATGCGAGCGTTAAAAGCTTGCGGACTGGTACCCGTGTTGACGCCGGGCAGAAAAGTGATGAACTGGACCGCGTTGCGCGGCGTACCCGAGGCAACCTCCAGCGGCAGTTGATTAATCACCTGCGGCGGGACGCCTTCCTGCTGCGCGCCGTTATCGTAGTTCAGCATCGCCGCGTCCGCCCGGACTTCCACTTTCGTCGAGGCATTACCGACATCTAGGGTGGCGTCGATGCGCGCGGACTGGTTTGCCAGCAACTGAATGCCATTCCGCACGTTTGTAGTGAACCCCTGGGCCTCAATGGTTAACTGGTACGTCCCTGGAGCCAGGTTGGGAAACGCGTACCGTCCTTCACTATCGGTCTTAATAGTGGACGTGCGCTGCAACTCCAGCGCCGAAATCGTCACGGTCGCTTGCGGGATAGCCGCGCCCGTCTTATCTATGACCTGTCCTCCCAGGCTGGCGTTCTGGCTTTGGGCGAACAGGGATGGCGAAGCTAACAACAATGCAATCAGCGGCTTGCAGATCATCTGGCGGCGCATAGTTTTACCCCCGTAAACACGTAAACGTTTAACTAGCAAAAGGAACCCCTAAACCCGTATGGAATACTTACAACTAGTTAAGAGTTATATAGCGGTACGGCTAAACTAGTCAAGAGAAAAGTGTCTTTATGCCCTTTTCGCTGCTTTTCGTCTTCCTTCATTTGCTTGCGGCTGGCCCTGACCTCAATCAAACCCTCGTTTCGATCGAAAACGCTCTGCAAGCCGGCGATCTGGCGACCGCATCCCGCTTGATTGATGACTCTATGCAGCACCACTCGAACGTGGGTGAGTTGCTCAACCTGCGAGGAGTCTTGCACGCGCAGCAACATGACGTTCCTGATGCCAGAAGGGATTTCACAACTGCGGTTCGCCTTTCTCCGGGCTTAACGCCCGCTTGGCAAAATCTGGCCCGAGCCTGCCAGATGCAAGCCCAGGAAGATCCGTCCGCCGTGTCGTGCACCGTGGATGCTTGGGAGCGCGTCCTGCGCTTAAAACCCGGCGACAAGGAAGCGCTCACCTCCCTGAAGCAAATGCTGGAGCAGGTAGCTTTAGCCGATCCAAAGAATCCGGCCCATCTGCTGGAACTCGCCCGCCTTGCGGACACATCCAAGGACTACACGGGAGCCCTCGGCTATCTGGCCCACGCCCGCGACCTGGCGCCCGATAACGCGCAGATCCATTTTCTGTTCGCAGAGGTGGCAATGGAGATGCATCTTGTGGTGCAAGCTCGCGCCTCACTCGATCAAGCGCTCAAGCTCGATCCGAACAACCCTGCTTATAACTACGCCATGGGTTTTGTCATTCTTCAGACGCGCCATGCGGCAACCGCTGCCGGCTACTTTCAGAAATTCGTTGCCGCCAACCCAGGCAACCCCAAGGGTCATTACGCGCTTGGGATTGCGTATTATGCTTCCGGCGATTTTGCCAACTCGAAAACGGAAATGCATCGAGTTGAGCACGATTCCACAACCGTCGGTGGCGCTGAATACTTCCTAGGCCGCATGGCCCGCCAGGAAGGCAATCTGGACGCCGCGGAAGCCCATTTGCGGAAATCGATTCAACTCCTGCCGGATTTCGCCGAGTCGCACACGGAGCTGGCGCGCATCTGCATGTCTCGAAAGAATCTTCGCGAGGCGGAAAGGGAACTGGATCAGGCGGTTCGGCTGGACCCGCAAAGCTTTGAGGCGAACATGCAGTTGCTGGTTGTATACCGGCGTACGCATGACGCCCGGGCGGCGCAGCAAGCGGAGTTGGTCAAGAAGCTCGATGGCGACCGCTCCAGGCGCGCAGAGCTGGCGCTTCGCACGGTTGAAGCCCGGCCGGTGACATCCTCGACGGAAGCCGACCGCTTTGTTTCAGCCATGGCGCTTGTAAAATCGGGCGATGACGAGAAGGCGCGCGCGATTCTGGCGGATCTCTCCGCCGAGCACCCCGAGAAGGCCCTCTATATCTATTGGCTCGGTCGGCTCGACTACGATCAACGCCGTTACCAGGAAGCCGTCGCGAAGCTTCGGAAGGCAGCGGAGCTCGATCCTAACTCCGCCCGTATTCAGGACAGCCTGGGCAACGCTCTCGATATGCAGGGCCTTACGGACGAGGCGCTGGCCGCGTTTCAGCACTCTGCCGAGCTAAATCACAATCTCACTCATCCTTCGCCCTGGCCGCCCCATGATCTCGGTTATCTGCTGCTCCGAATGGAGAAGTTCCAGCCAGCCGCGGCGGCTCTACGCGAGTCGCTTCGTTACGATCCCAAGCTGGCCCAAACCCATTGGTATTTGGGCCGAACGCTAGAGAAACAGGGAGAGGATGCAGAGGCAATCGAACAGTACAAGCAAGCTGTTTCCGCCGATCCAGCTTCTCCGGACGCCTGCTACTCGCTGGCCATGCTCTACCGGAATCTACACCGCGAATCCGAGGCTCAGGCCATGTTCACCGAATACAAGCGGCGCAAACAACTCCATCCGTAAGTGGGGCGGGCGCTTTCGCCTGCCGATCTTAATGTTTCACGTGAAACATGTTAGGATTGACCTCGACGCGCAATATAGCGCGACGATTCAAACGAAGCCTTTGGCGCACGTAATCTCCATCGCAAACCAAAAGGGCGGCGTGGGCAAAACCACCACCGCCATCAATCTCTCGGCTGCCCTTGCCGCTTCTGAGCTGCGCGTTCTCCTCATCGACTCCGACCCCCAGGGGAATTCCACTACCGGCGTCGGAGTCGACAAAGCACCCGAACAGAAGACCCTGTACGATGTCCTGCTCCACGAAGCAGCCCTCGATCAGGCCATCGTTCCCACCGCGTTCGAAGGCCTTTCCCTTGTTCCGGCCGATCAGAACCTCGTCGCCACCAACCTGGACCTTGTCGATGCCGATGAGCGCGAAAAACGCCTGCAGATCGCAATGGCCGGCCTGCAGGATCAGTTCCAATACATCGTGATCGACTGCCCGCCCGCTCTTGACCTCCTGACCCTCAATGCCTTGGTCGCCTCCGATTCGGTTCTGGTCCCAATTCAATGCGAATTCTTCGCCCTGGAAGGCATTTCGCAACTCATGGACACCATCGATCGCATCAAAAGCGCCTTCAACCCCGCTTTGAAGATCGAGGGTGTCTTGTTGACCATGTACGACGACCGGACCAATCTCACCCGCCAGGTGGAATCGGATCTGCGTGAGTTTTTCGGGCCCGAGATCTTCAAAACCGTCATCCCGCGAAGCGTTCGTCTTGCCGAAGCCCCCAGCTTCGGCAAACCCATCCTCGCCTATGACCCCCGCTCCCGTGGCGCCGAAGCTTACATTCAACTCGCAAAGGAAATCTTGGCTCATGACCAACGCGCCCAACGCGCCCGAACGGAATCCGCGCAAAGCTCTCGGTAAAGGACTCTCGGCGCTCCTGCCGAGCCGACCCGCTGCCGCCCCCCAGCCGGAACCAACCACCCAATCGGAGGAATTTCAGAACATCGCCCTCGATCGCATCCAGCCCAGCGAAGACCAGCCCCGCGACCGCTTCGACCAGGAAAAGCTGGAGGAATTGGCGCAATCCATCCGCGCAAACGGCCTCATTCAGCCCATCACCGTAGCCGCGAGTTCGAATGGAAAATTCCGCATCATCGCCGGCGAGCGCCGCTGGCGCGCCGCCCACATCGCTGGCCTCAAAGAGATTCCCGCGCTCGTCCGCAACGTTCACCAGCACCAGCACCTGGAGCTCGCCCTCATCGAAAATATCCAGCGCGAAGATCTCAACCCCATTGAGATCGCGACCGCCTTTTACCGCCTCGCCTCCGATCACGGCCTCAGTCACGATCAAATTGCCGAGCGCACGGGAAAAGATCGCTCCACCGTCACCAACCTCCTCCGCCTGCTCCGGCTGAGCCCGCCGGTTAAAGATGCACTAGTTGCAGGAACCATCAGCGTCGGACATGCCCGCACGTTGCTGAACATCGCGGATTACGAAGCCCAGGCCGAAGTCTGCCAGAGCATCATCGCAAAGCAGCTCTCCGTTCGCGAAACCGAAGCGTTAGTTAAGAACCTTACACAGCGAGAGAAGCCCTCCGAAATTACAGAAAAGAAAGAGAAATCACACGACCTCGATCCCAACGTGAGGGCTGCATTAGACGAAATGGCCATGGCTCTGGGTACCCGAGTTCGTTTGGTACAACGCTCCCCCACGTCCGGCCGCCTCGAAGTGGAATACTACTCTCAGGATGATCTGGACCGCATCTATTCTGTCATTGTTAAGTAAGTAACAATGCTGGATCGCATCACCGTGCATGGCGCCCGCCAGCACAATCTGAAGAACATCAGTGTCGAAATCCCCCGGAACACCTTCACTGTGATCACGGGATTGAGCGGCTCCGGCAAAAGCTCGCTCGCGTTTGACACGATTTATGCCGAAGGCCAGCGCCGGTACGTCGAGACTCTTTCCCCGTATGCCCGGCAGTTCCTCGATCAGATGGAACGGCCCGAGGTGGATTCTATCGACGGTCTGAGCCCGGCGATTTCCATCGAACAGAAGACCACCTCGCGCAGCCCACGCTCGACCGTTGGGACCATTACCGAGATCTACGACTATCTGCGGCTGCTGTTCGCGTCCGTAGGCATTCCGCATTGCCCGCTTTGCGGAGCCGAAATCGCCCGGCAGTCGTCGAATCAGATTTTGGAGCAGGTGTCCGCGCTGCACCAGAATGAGCGCATTATGATCCTGGCGCCGGTTGCCCGGGGCCGCAAAGGTGAGTACAAGAAAGAGCTCGAAGCAATTGCGAAAGCCGGTTTTCGGGCTCGCATCGATGGCGAACTGATGTCGCTCGATGAACCAGTCAAGCTCAACAAACGCAAAAACCACGCCATCGAGGTTGTTATCGACCGGCTGGTCGTGAAACCCGGTATCGAGCAGCGCCTCGAAAGTTCGATTCAGACGGCGCTCAAGTGGGCCGATGGACTGGTGGTCGTGGCGGTCGTGAATGGGACCGAGCGGCTCTACTCGGAGAAACTCGCCTGCCCGAACGACGGGACCAGTATTCCGCAGCTTGAGCCGCGGTCGTTTTCTTTCAACAGTCCCTACGGGGCCTGTGAAACGTGCAAGGGCGTGGGCAGCACCTGGGCCTTCGATCCGGTGAAGGTGATAGCAGATCCCTCCAAGCCGCTGCTGGATGGCGGGCTCGGACCGGGATCCAGCTCCTCTTACATGAGCTCGGCGCTGACCGATGCGGCCGAGACTCACGGCATTGATCTTTCCATTCCCTTTGAAGACCTGCCGAAGAAGACGCGAACTCTGCTGGTCCATGGCAATAGCCAGTTTCCAGGCATCTTGAAGGTGCTGGACGAAAGTTACAGTCGTTCGAGCGAGGGCTATCGCGAATGGCTGATGGACTATATGTCTCCGACAACGTGTCCGGATTGCAATGGGCGGCGATTGAAGCCGGCGAGCCTCGCGGTACTGGTAAAGGGCATATCGATTGCCGACTTCACTGAACTTCCGATTGCGCGCGCGCTGCCTCTGGTCCAAAGCTGGCAGTTCACGGAGCGCGAGCTGAAAGTGGTCGGCCGGGTTCTGGAAGAGATCCGCAACCGGCTGGAGTTCCTGTGCGCCGTGGGGCTGGACTATTTGAGCCTAGACCGATCCTCGGCGACGCTTTCCGGCGGCGAAGCACAGCGAATTCGCCTCGCCACCCAGATTGGATCGAAGCTGCGCGGTGTGCTGTACGTTCTTGACGAGCCTTCCATCGGTTTGCATCCGCGCGATAACGGCAAATTGCTCGACACGCTGCATCATCTGCGCGATCTGGGAAATACGGTGCTGGTAGTGGAACATGACGCGGAAACGATTGAGCGCGCTGATTATGTGATCGACTTGGGACCGCGGGCGGGCCGCCTGGGTGGCGAACTGATCGCACAAGGCAGCCCGCAACAGATCATGGACACGCCGGAATCCCTGACCGGCGAATATCTGTCGGGGCATGTGGCGATTCCGGTCCCCCCCGTACGCCGCGGCGGCAATGGTCAGAGGATTACGGTGCAGGGGGCGCGCGAGCACAACCTGAAAAATATTAGCGTCGAGTTCCCATTGGGGACATTCACGGTCATTACCGGCGTGTCCGGAAGCGGCAAATCGACGCTGATTCACGATATTTTGTACCGGGCGCTGGCGAAAGAAGTTTACGGATCGAGCCAGGCGCCAGGCGAGCACGACGCGATCCTCGGTCTGGAGAACATCGACAAAGTTATCGAGATCGATCAATCTCCCATTGGCCGCACGCCGCGCTCGAATCCGGCCACGTACACCGGGGTCTTCACGCCGATTCGCGAGATATACGCGATGCTGCCCGAGTCACGCGAACGGGGCTACAAGGCGGGCCGGTTCAGCTTCAACGTAAAGGGCGGCCGTTGCGAGGCATGCCAGGGCGACGGCCTGAAGCGTATCGAGATGAATTTCCTGCCGGATGTGTACGTCACCTGCGACGTGTGCCGCGGACGCCGCTACAACCAGGAAACGCTACAGGTCAAATACAAGGGCAAAAGTGTTGCGGATCTGCTGGCATCGAGCGTTGATGACGCCCTTGAACTGCTGACTAACATCCCGCAGGTACACGCGAAGCTGAAGACCTTGACGGAAGTGGGCCTCGGCTATCTGCACCTGGGGCAGTCCTCAACCACTCTTTCGGGCGGCGAGGCACAGCGGATCAAGCTGGCAAAGGAACTCAGCAAACGGCAGACCGGCAAGACCTTTTATCTGCTGGATGAACCGACCACCGGGCTGCATTTCGACGATGTCCGGCATCTGCTCGAAGTGCTGCAGCGGCTGGTGGATCTTGGGAACACGGTGGTGGTGATCGAACATCATGTGGACGTGATTAAGAACGCCGATTATGTAATCGACCTGGGGCCGGAGGGCGGTGAGGAGGGCGGCCGGATTGTTGCTACCGGTACGCCGGAAGAATTGGCGCAGGACCCGCGAAGCCATACCGCCGAGGCGCTGCGGAAGATAATGAAAGCGGCGCATGGAGCCTGACCAAACAGAAAGCTCGCCATTAGAGCCAGTCGCCGAAATACCAGCACCGAAACCACCCCGCGAGCCGTTCTGGGATTACGTTGACCTGGTGCTCGTGTTGGGGCTGGTCGTACTGGGACTGGTGGTTATCTCGATTATTGCGGGACTCGTCGTTGCCTCCGACCTGCATCTTCAATCGGATCTTACCCCGCTGATCCTCCCGACAAACATCGCCGCCTACGCGGTGATTTACTTTGCGCTAAAGCTCGTGCTGGGCTCGCGCTATGGACGGCCGGTGTTTCGCTCACTCGGATGGCGGCCGGGAAATATCAATTTACTTGCCGTGGCGCTTGGCGGAGTTGTTCTTGCCATTGCGCTGTCATTGCTGGGCACGGCGCTGCGAACGCCGAAGGTGAAATCTCCTTTCGAGAATCTGGGCGCAACCCCGCTCTCTTTCGGATTTCTGGCATTTATGGCGGTAGTGCTGGCGCCCATTTTCGAAGAGCTTTTCTTCCGTGGATTCCTGCAGCCGTTACTCTCGCGAACACTAGGCGCGGCGGCCGGGATTGTCATTACAGCAGCCTTGTTCGGAGGAATGCACGCCCCTGAATACTCGTGGGCGTGGCAATATGCGTTTTGCGTGGCGCTAGCTGGCATCGTGTTCGGATACTTGCGTTATCGAACGAAGTCTCTTATTCCGTGTACAGTCATGCACGGATGCTTCAATGCGGTCTCGGTGATTGCATTGGCTGTTGCGAAATGGAAATGATTGCGAAAACTGAATCGACGATAGAAACCATCGAGTGGACGCGCGAAGGCGTGGTCATGATTGATCAGACCCGCTTGCCGCGTGAAACCGCTTTTGTCACTTGCCGGAATTACCGCGAGGTTGCGGATGCCATTCGAAACATGATCATCCGCGGAGCTCCTGCAATTGGCGTGGCGGCTGCTATGGGTGTGGCGCTGGGCGCGTTGCAATCGAGTGATCTGGATTCGGACATGCCGGCTATCTGCGAAACGCTCGCCAGGACCAGGCCGACAGCGGTCAATCTCTTCTGGGCGATAGAGCGCATGAAACAACTCTACGCATCGATCCGGACTCTTGCGCCGGAAGAGATTCGCGAGCGACTGGTAGCCGAGTCGCAGAAGATCCGGGAAGAGGACATCGCGATTAATGAGGCCATCGGGCGGTATGGCGCACCATTAGTGCCTGACCGCAAAACGGTCCTGACGCATTGCAATGCGGGCGCGCTGGCGACAGCGGGTTTCGGCACGGCGCTAGGCGTCATCCGTGCAGCGGTTCAGATGGGAAAAGAGATTGATGTCTTTGCGGATGAGACCCGGCCGTTTCTGCAAGGCGCGCGGCTTACTGCGTGGGAACTGCAGCGCGATGGGATTGCGACGACCCTGATCACAGATAACATGGCCGGCCATTTTCTGAAGAGCGGGCGCATTGGTTGCGTGGTGGTGGGCGCTGATCGTATCGCTGCAAACGGCGACGTAGCCAACAAGATCGGGACTTACAGCGTGGCTGTTCTGGCAAAGGAAAACAAAGTTCCGTTTTATGTGGCCGCGCCGATATCGACGCTCGATCTGACGCTCGCATCCGGTGATGAGATACCGATTGAAGAACGCGCAGCGAGAGAAGTAACGCATGTGCAGGGCGTGCCGGTTGCGCCGGAGGGCATTGCGGTGGCGAACCCAGCCTTCGACGTGACGCCGAACCGATATGTTTCGGCGATCATCACGGAGCGCGGCGTGGCGCGCGCGCCGTATGGAGAGAGTTTACGGAGCTTGTGAGGGCTTGATCTCACGGCCTCCAGGCTGCTTCGCCAGCCACCCACAAACTTCGGCCATAAGTCGCCGCCGTAAGCGAGTTAGTAGTGCCGTGATACACAAGATCCGTAACGATGACGTTGGGGAGATTAGCCGAAATGTCGCGCCAGCAATATTCCTCAAGCTTGTAGCCGGGGGTGTCCATTACCCAGACACCGATATCGTTGCCCACAAAAAGGAATTTCCCATCTTTGCCCCAGGTGACCACATTATGATGCACATTGGGGAGCGACTTTTTGCCGGGGTGAGTGCAGTTCAAATCACTCCATTCTTTGCCGTCAAACCAGAGCACGTGAGGTAACTGATATTTCGGATCGAACCCCATCAGTGTAACCGCAATTTTCTCTGCGTCGTTCGGATGCGCCTCGATGCGCGTGATCGTGCGTGCGACCCCTATATTCAGCCGCTCCTTCAGGTCTTTTCGCCATTCCATTGGCTTAGGCTCATCATCACCCGGTTCATCGCTCCAACGATTGCCTCCGTCCGTGCTTCTAAAGATGTTGCCGTTTTCGGTTCCAGCATAAATGTAATTCGAATTGTTGTCCGCTATCTCAATGGCCGTAATCGGGGTGCCATCCAGATCATCAGACACCGCGACCCAATCCGCGCCATCGTTGTTCGTTCTCCAGACCCGCGTGGAGCCGGTAAAGATGATATTGGGATCGTTCGGGTGCATAGCGAGCATCGCCATCCAGATTCTGTTTCGCTCGTAATCGGCGGCGTCGCTGGGAGTTACATTCTGCCAGCCGCTATCCCTGCGGTGCCGGTAAATCGTCATGTTCTGGCTGGAGCCATAGACGTGCAACGGATCGTGAGGATCAAAAACGATCCAGCCGCCGTCGCCGAAGAGAATGTCTATAAAGTTGCGGACCGGTTTGGCATTCTTACCAGGGTTCACGCGGACGCCTGGTTCCAGTTGCCGCGGCGCCAACAATTGAAATACCGGCCCCGAGGCATTCGTCATGCCTGATTCATCGACATTTACGATCAGGCCGCTTTTGGCCTTGAGTTGAGTCTCCGCGCCGTTGACCATGTCTTGAGTAAAGCCGAATTGCAATCCGGAACAGGCAGGCACATAACCAATTCCCGACGCCCTGAAATCCGTGATTACCGTGGCGTTGTCCTGCGTGCCTCCGGCAATAATCAGATTCTCGCAATTCGATCCGGCCGAGGAGGCAACATCGATGTCGTAAAACATCGCGATAGATAAGCCTTCTGTCAGATTTTTCCACGTGACGCCTTCGTCGTAGCTTACGTCCACACCGCCGTCGTTCGCGCTATATAAGCGTTTGCCGGCCGGCCAGAGCAGCGCATGATGATCGGCATGCGAGTAACCGCGAGAATCTGGCGCGGCAAACCACTCCGTTACCTGCGTCCATGTCTGGCCGCCATCGGTAGAGCGGTGCAGGTCGCGCGCGCCGCAGATTACATAGTCCGGTTTCTCCGGATGTACCGCGAGGCAGTTGACATAGTTCAGATTACTGACCGCTGCAAAGTGTCCAATACCGCGCCCAACCCAATGATCGCCTCTATCACAGCTCCGGTACACGCCGAGACAACGGCCATCGGCAGCGCCGATGAATGCATACACGATATTCTGGTCCGCTTTCGTTCTTGAAGTTGCGAGGCTGGTACGGCCAAACTCGCGGGAGCGCGGGAGCCCGCGCGTAAGCTGCTCCCATGTATTGCCGCCGTTATCGGATCGCCAGATGCCTCCCCAGTTCAGCGGCGCGCTGATGGCAGCCAGAATAACTTTTGCGCCGTTCTCGAGGAAGACAATCGAGTGACATTGATAATCCAGCTCTTCAAAAATCCCGTTCGGATCATTAGAAAGCGCGAATCTTTTCGCGAACGTCTCGTTCAGCTTGAATGTGACACGGCGCCATGTTTCGCCTTTATCTTTCGAGTGGAAGATTCCGGAGTACTGTTGTTCTTCGGACTCATCTTCCTGCGGGAGAACCACCCCGCCAATCCAGACGTGATCACCATCCACCGCGATGGTGCTAACACGCCGGGGAAAGTTCTTGCCAGTGTTTTGAAGCTGCGTCCAGGCCGCACCGTTGTCGTCCGACCGAAACAAACCGACTCCGGGGAAGCTGTCCCCGGAATAGTAAGCATGACCGGTTCCACAATAGATCGTCTTTCCATCGATGCCCAGCGCGCCAATATTGTGCATCAGAAAAGTTTCGTCGCGCCGGGTTTTAGGCTTGCCCGGATCTTTCTCCCACTCGCACTGCAGCTTGTAGTCCTCTCCGGTTACTTTTCCGTTCCACACACCACCGCAGGCCGCGCCTGCCAGCAGACTGTTGCCGCCTGATCCGGATCGAGCGATCAGACATGTCACGCGGCCGCCCAGATTGTCGGGACCTAAATCTTCCCACTTTTCGCCGGCCTTTTGGCGTCCTTCCCAGAAGTCTCTCAAAAGTTCATTGCGGGCCGTGCTGTACCCCGGCTTCAACCGCTCGGTCAAAAGCACCGTTTGTGAAAGGCCCTGGTCTTCTTCTTCCATGCCGGCTTCGTTCGACGGCTGATCCATTTCGCCGGGCTGGTTCGCTCCATGTGGCCGATCCGTCCCATGTGGACGGTCGGTTCCATGCGGGCGATCGGTTCCATGTGGGCGGTCCGTCCCCCGCAGTAGTTTCGTCGTACGTGGATTGAGTAATCGACGCTCCTCATCAATGGCCATGTTCAGTTCCTTTCCGGGCCGACTTTACTTGCTCACCAATTCAGGCCGAATTTCTGGAAAAACCAATCGTCGTCATGCCTGCGGCGGGATTCCAGTTCAGATCGCTGTAGTGCCGCATCGCTTCTGGTTACGAGGTCCAGAGCCGCCGCAAAATCCGGGTATTCCGTAAGCGCATCCAGCACCCGCCCAAGCCGGGAACTCGAAAAATGGAGGAATGCCATGCGCAGACGATTGTGCAACACCGTTCGCCAATCAACCTTGTATGGAATCCGGTCATGGAACTCATGCTCCACGTCCACCGCCGGGACCAGCCATAGCTCATAACCCAGCAGCCACAGCCGCAAGCTCAATTCGCAGTCCTCTACGCCGTAGCGGATCAGATTGCCATCGAAACCGCCCACGGCACGGAACAAGTCGCGACGCATCGCCATACACGCCCCGGGGAGCAGTGGAACAGGGTACGGATCATTTCCCTTTCGACCCAGCCACTCCGCGTTTAAATCCGGGCCGCTCGGTCTGAGGCCGAAACCCTTATGGCGCCGGGCCTCGCGATCGGAAATACAAGGAGCAGCGGCGCCGATGAGCGGATCTTCCAGCAGACTCAACAGGGGCCGGCACCAGCCGCCTGGAAAACTGAGGTGGGCGTCACAGAAGACAATCACATCTCCGTCAGTTTGATTTGTGCCATAGTTCCGCGCCCCGGCCACGCCCAAACGTCGTCCAGACCGCACCAGCCTTACAGATCCGGTTGCACCAGCGAGGAAATCGGCTGATCCATCCGACGAGCGGTCGTCAATCACGACAATCTCGTGGTTCGGGGGAAGAGTGTTCTGAAGGTTCTCCACCGTGAGGCGCAGATTCAGGCCTTCGTTATGGGCGATCAACACGACGCTGATTCGGTTAGATGGGTCGATGCGATGCATAAGCTTTGCCGCATTTATCCTTTACTTACTTACGCGCAAAAGATTCCGAAAGGGGCCAGTGTTTCGCACAGCAAGAGGCCCGCAGCCGCGTTTTTCGGCTAACTTCAGAAGTTACGTTTGCGTTTAGTTATCACATTGTGGTACTCATGTCAAGGCATTTCGCATATGGCTGGTTCGGCATCCCACCTGGTTTCCTGCATCATGGCCACGCGAGATCGCCGCGCGTTCATTCCGGAGGCGCTGCGCTGTTTTTCACGACAAAATTACCCGGAATCGGAGTTAATTGTCGTTGATGACGGAAGGGAACCTGTCGCGGACTTATGCGAAGGCGTGCCGCGTGTTCGATATGTCCGGCTCCACCGGCCTGCAGCGACAGGGACCAAACTCAATATCGGGATAGAACGGGCGCGGGGCGAGATACTGCAAAAGCTCGATGATGATGATTACTATCATCCTGATTTTCTAAAGCTGGCCGTGTCACGACTGCCATCGCGGATCTCGATGCGTACGCTGGTTGCCTGGGACTGTTTCCTGATCCTGACGGCGGGAGAAAAACGGCTTCGCCACTCCGGTCACGGGTGGAACGCAGGCGGCACTTTTTGCTTCTATCGCAAGCTGTGGGAGCATAAGCCGTTTCGCGACGTTGCGAAAAACGAAGATTACTGGTTCGTATACGATCATCATCCGCGGATCAGGCGCGTATGTGCCGCCGAGCATTACATTCTGGTGCGGCACGGCGGCAACACCTGGCAATTCCGCTCTGGCGAGCGCGTTGATTCATACTTTCAATCGCTGCCACTGTACCCGAAGTCGCTAGACGCGGTAGTCCCGCCCGACGATCTTGCATTTTATCGTTCGCTACAAAGTTGAGTGCGGGGCTGAAGGTGAGCCAAGAACCTCCGCTCCCTAGCGGTCGCGGCTCAGAAAATCGTTGAAATCCAGCGCGACAAGACTCCGGCTGGAGCAATTTTGCGCTCCTCCATCCAAATATTGCCGGTCAGCTCGCTCATGGAAAATACCAGCCTGTCGCGGGCCGCGGATAATCCGATCAGATCAAAGCGGTCGACGCGCGCAAGCGATTCGCGCGCGCTGTGAAAGTGCCGGACCGGGAAAGGGTCGCCATCCGGGTGCTTGGTGGCAGGCGCCAGCCGCTGCGCCCAGATGCACCTGAACCCATCTCGTTCAGAAAGGAAATAAAGTAAGTTGCCGTCTGGAGACCAAGCCACGTAAGCATCCACGTGCAAACCGTCGGTTACGGAAATCCAGCTCGCCTCCGCAGTACCGTGCCCATCGCGGATGGGCGAGATAAAGATCTTTTTGTTGAGGGAGTCGTCGAGAGCGGCATCGAACGCAACCCAGCGGGCATCTGGCGAGAACCTTCCGCGGTAAAGAATGTGATCTCCCCGGTCCGGATGGATGAGCGGTCCGATTCTACGGGCGGGCACGTCGATCATCATTACATCTTCCGGCGGATGCAACGGCTCAAAGAGAATCTTCCGGCCACCGCGGGAAACATCGGTGGGAGGGCCACAGCGATCGCAAATCTTTTCGCTTGTGCCGGTCAGCGTGTTTGCCAGGTACATCTGGTCGGTATTGTCGACGTACGCTACGGCGCTCCCATCCGGGCTGATGCGCGGACGCAGCCACCTTGCGCCTGAACTGGTCAGAGTGGCTTCCTGCCCGGTTGCGAAATCGCGCGTCCTCACGGACCAGATCTTTGATCGCGCAGCGATGAACACCAGATCCGTGCCATCGGCGGAGATCGACGGAGCCGCGGTGTAGGACATGCCTGGCGTGAGATTCGACATCGCGCCGGCGACTCGCCCGGTGGCGCCATCGATTGGAAGGCTCCAGATATTCACGCTGCCAGATAAGCTCGAAAAAAACATGCGTCCAGAAGCGCCGTTCGCATCCCCGATTACTGAAGCATGCAAATCGAGCGAGGTCGTTGAGATCCGGCGAGTGGCCGGCCCGATCACCTCCCCTATAGCAGAAACTGGAACTTCCCAGAGATTCGTGGTGTCCCCCTGCAGCGCCGAGAACAGGATGCGGTTCGGGCCGGGCAGCCAGGCTATGGGTGTGATCCAGTCATGTTCCAGAGGCGGCTTAAAATTCTGTGAGTTGAGTAGAGGGATCACGGACGTTTTGACAGCGGTTGTGTTATCGAGAGACACAACCCACCAGTCAACACTTACACTCGCTGCCTGCTTTGTATCCGGCTTGCCAACCAGGAGCAGGCGCTTGGAATCGGGCGCCCAGACCGGCCAGCAGGTGGCGACCAGGTTCGTTTGTACTGGCTTCGCTGGGCCGCCGGTTGCAGGCTTCACATAAACTTGGGAGGAGCCGCGGAGAAAACCACTCCCCGGCAGACCCACCCAGTAGGCGATCCACTGTCCGTCCGGCGAGAAGGAGGGGCCGAATCCGCCCTGCGCGAGGAGTTGGGCTTTGCCGCCAAACGCCGGAATCTGATACACGCCTCCGCCATTACGGTCTGACCGGAAAACGATACGCGTATCGTCGGCTGAAAAGGACGGGGCGTAATCATCTGCTCCTTCGTGCGTCAGGCGAATAGGATTCTCGTCGCCATCAACCTGCCGGAGATACAAATTGAGATTCCCCGTGCCGTCGCGGTCCGATGCATAGACCAGCAGCTTGCCGTCGTGAGAAACGGCAGGAAAGTCGCTGAGCCCGGAATCGTTAGTGATCTGCCTGAACTCTGTGAGGGTTTGAGGCTTGATCAACCAATGCGCCATCGGAGGAGCTGCCAGGAACAGTGCCAGCAATACAAGTGTCGTCATGGCAACGAGTGGATGCTTTCGCGTCCAGGCTAAAAGGCGAGCCTGACGAGTTTGGGGATGGAGGGCATTCACAACATCCGACGCGCTCTTGAACCGCCGCTCGGGTTCATTTTCCAGGCAGCACCGAATCGTGCTCTCCCATTGCGTGTCGAGCGGCGGGTGTCCGGCTACCATCTCCCGAATCACCGCACCGAAGGAGTAAATGTCCGAGGCGACTGTAGCGACTTCTCCGGGATGGTACAGTTCGGGCGCAATAAACCCCACCGTGCCTGGAGGGCTGCCGCCATCCGGTCTTGTATACAGTGTCTGCGTGGCTTCCCCGCTGCGGGCAAGGCCGAAGTCGGTCACCACCAGCCGAATGCTGCCCCTCTCGCCGACCAGCATGATGTTACCCGGCTTGAAATCGCGATGAATGATGTTCGCTTCGTGGGCGGCTCGAAGCGCCTCGGCCATCTGTTCGATCAACGGAAAAGCCTCTTCGGTCGAGATACCGCGGCAGCGGCGGAGCCGCGCAGCAAGGTTCTCACCCTCCAGCAGTTCCATCGTGAAAAAGTAAATCCGTCCCCATGAAGTGTCGTGGTGGCCGACGTCATGCACGCGGCACACATGCCTGTTGGCTATTTTCCGCGCCAGTCTCACTTCGCGCAGAAGACGCGCCACGTAGCGCTCATTCAGTGCGGCATGCGGAATGATCGTTTTCAGCGCAAGGCGTTCTCCGAGTTCGTTATCGTACGCCTCATAGACTTCGCCCATGCCGCCTCGGCCAATGAAGCGGTCGATCCGGTAACGGTCCGCGATGATTTCGCCTTCGGCAAGATGTGGGAGTTCTTGGACAATCAGCGTTTCAGCGAGGAAATCGCCTGCCTGCTCATCATTTGAAACCAGCTCTTTCACCGTCGCGCATAAGTCCGGATCCTTGCGCTGCAATTGGGTGAAGGCCTGGTCACGGGCTTCGGCATCAAGGTGCACGATCGTGTCGAATTGCTCTTTAACTTGCTCCCACAGCTCGGGTACCATGCGACTCCTTACACAATGCGCCGTAAAGCCAAGCCCGCGCTACTCTCCAATCGCGCTTCACGGTACGCACGCTAACGCCCAGAGCTCCGGCGATCTCCTCTTCCGAGAGGCCGGCAATAAAGCGCATCTCCACAATCCGCGCCTGGCGCGGATCGATGGTTTCCAAACGCTCGAGCGCTTCATCCAGGGCCAGGAACTCCACCGTTCGGGCCTCGGCCCCGATTGGCAGGTCGGAGAGAGCGACCTGGAGACCGGCATTGGGACGTTTCTCCGCATTGCGGGCTCGCGCGTGATCGACGAGAATGCGCCGCATCAGCCGTGCGGCGATGGCGAAAAAGTGCGACCGGCTTTCCCAGTCGACCCGGCTCTGGTTGATTAATCGGAGGTAAACCTCATGGACCAGGTCAGTTGTCTGGAAGCTGCGTCCATTGGGTTCCCAGACCATGTGGCGGGATGCCAACCGGTGCAGCTCGCTATAGACGACTCCGAACAGCCGGTCTTCGACAGCAGGATTTCCTTTGCTCCATTCGAGCAAAAGCTCAGTAACTTGCGCAGCCGAGGACAAGCTACCAACCTCCTCTCTGCATGGTGACAAGCAGTGACGCTGACTCGCACCCGTCGCGACTACCGCGTTAAAGCGCGACGCCATCGCCTTTGCGCCCTCGCGGTACTGGAGATTTTACCGCAATTGTGTCCCCTTTTCGCGGTTTTTTCCGCGCCAATTGACAGAGCCTGCTCGGAGGACGGTCAGGCAACCGTGGCGAAGCAGTTGGCGCAGGCCAATTCCACCCCAAACACCCGGAGGAGGCGCTTGCTTCTGAACTCCCCATGAAAGGACAAATTCCATGAAGAACCGCATTTTACAGATCGCGCAAGCGGTGGGCGTCTGCGCCATACTCGGGGTGTCAAGCCTTTCCGCACAGGTCAGCCGCTCGGTCATGACACGTGTACCGTTTGACTTTGCAGTGGGCGATACACAGTTCAGAGCCGGCACGTATACGGTCACGACTGAAGCGCCTCAAAGCGCAATTCTGATTCAGGCGGAGCAAGGCGGCGTCGCGATGTTCGTTCTCGTACACCCGGCGCAAGCAAAAGAGGTCCAACAGCAGGGGAAGCTGGTCTTCCACCGGTATGGCGATCAATACTTCCTCAGCAAGATTTGGTTTCAAGGCAGTGACCGAGGACATGAGTTGATGGTCTCGAAGGTGGAAGAGCAGATTGCTCAAAACGCGCCGAAGCCCGAAGAGACCACTTTGCTGGCGGCGAGATCGAAGCCGCAGAAACCGGTTCGCTGACGTTCGTAGCGGACGTAGAGCGGGAACTGAACTTATCCGTTTGGTTTACCGCTCTACTATGCGGATATCCTGTCGGTTCTCGGATTCCGGTCAAGAATGGGCGCCCGGGCTCCACGGTATCCTTTAACTTGCGTTTTAATTTGTTCGCCTCGTGGCTGGCGCTATTGTCTTTAGCGCTCGCCGCTTCCGTTATTGCCGCACCCGCGCCCTCGCTCCTAGACATTCTGAAAGGCGAATTATCGCGCGAATTCACAGCTCTAAAAGCGAAGGCCGATCCGACGCCGTATTACATGGCGTACGAAGTTACCGATGCTGAAATGGCATCGGCAAGCGCGTCCCTGGGCGCATTGAGCAGCGCGGGCCAACGGCACGTACGCGGCCTGGACACAACCATCCGGATCGGATCGTCGACCTTCGATAATTACCACCCATATAAGGGGTCGCAGGGACAGTTTACTTCCTTTACCCCGCTCAGCATTGACGACAATGCAAACCAGATCAGGCGCGCGGTTTGGGCCGAAACGGACCGGGTGTACCGCCTTGCATCGAGGCGCTTTCTGCAATTGAAGACGGACGAGCAGTTACTCGCCGAACAATCGGATCGCGATGCGGATTTCTCGGCGGAACCCGCCTCGACCTATTCACAGTTACCTGAGACTTATAAGTATGATGGCGCGACCTGGGAACAGAAGGTCCGAACGTGGTCGGCTGAGTTCAAAAAACATCCAAAAATCCTTGCATCCGGCGTTAGTTTCCGGGATCAGCACGACATCACAACCTTCGTAAATACGGAGGGAACCGCGATCCAGCGTGGAGGCAACCTTTTCCGCATAGAGATTGAAGGAGCAACGCTTGCTCCCGATGGAATGGATCTAAGTGACTTCGCGACGATGGAAGCGTCTGACCCGGCTCACCTGCCGGCCGACAGCGCGGTTGCGCTCCGGGTTCAGGAAGTCGCCTCGAACCTGGATGCCTTGATTCACGCGCCGCCCGCGGAACCGATTGTTTGCCCCGCCATCCTGTCAGGGCGCGCTTCCGCTGTATTCTTTCACGAGATCTTCGGGCATCGCGTCGAGGGTCACCGGCAGAAGGACATCACGGAAGACCAGACCTTCACGAAGATGTTGGGGCAGAAAGTCCTGCCGGACTTTATCAGCGTGGAATTC